>NZ_JAPZSK010000010.1 GCF_027531815.1 Gemmatimonas sp.
CCGGCTGGCATCACGAAGAAGCCGCCCACGGAGTAAGCGCCGCGTGAGCGGCGAGACGCACGCTCCGCGCAGTGGCGGCGGTGATGGGCAGACGCCCATCACCGCCGCTGACGTTGCGGCACAGGTGGGCGGACGCCTCATGGGCGACCCGACCGTGCTGGTGCGCGGGATCGCGCCGCTCGACCGGGCCGGCCCGCACGATCTGAGCATCTTGTCGCACCGCCGGTACAGCGGCTGGTTCGCCCAGTCGCGTGCCGGTGTGGTGCTGGTGGCGCTCGAGCTGGCTGACCAGCCCGGGCGCCCCACGACTCGCATCGTGGTCGAGCGCCCAATGGATGCGCTGATCGGGCTGCTGGGGCACTTTCAACGGACCGAACCGCGTGCCGCTGGAGTCCACCCGACCGCGGTCATCGCGGCCACGGCGCGCCTGGGGGCAGGAGTGACCGTCGATCCCCACGCCGTGGTTGGCGACGGGGTGGTGATTGGCGATCGGTGCTGGATTGGCGCGGGCGCCACGGTGGGGGCGGGGAGTTCGCTGGGCGCTGACGTACGCCTGCATCCGCATGCCGTGGTCTATCCCTTCACCGAGCTTGGCGACCGCGTCGTGCTGCACGCCGGTGCGCAGGTGGGGCGTGAAGGGTTCGGTTTCGTTCCGCGACCCACAGGCGTTGTGCGCATTCCCCATGTGGGACGCTGCGTGCTCGAGCACGACGTCGAGGTGGGGGCCAACAGCTGTGTCGACCGCGGGAGCGTCGACGATACGATCATCGGCGCCGGTACGAAGATCGACAATCTGGTCCAGATCGGGCACAACGTACGCATTGGGCGCTTCTGCTTCATTGCGTCGCAGGTCGGCATGGCCGGCTCGACACGCATTGAAGATGGCGCGCAGGTTGGCGGGCAGGCGGGGCTTGGCGGGCACCTGACCATCGGCGTCAAGGCGTCCGTTGCGGCGCAGTCGGGGGTGTTCGGGGATGTTCCCGCTGGTGAGGTCTGGTCGGGCTATCCGGCCCGTCCGCACAAGGAACAGATGCGGACGCAGGCGGCCCTGGTGCGCCTGGCGCGCCTCGTGAGGCCGCTCGAGCGGTTGCTCGGTCGCTCGGACGCCTCGGTTGAAGGAGCGGGCACATGATCGCGCGCGCTGGATCGAAGGCCCCGTCGGCCGACTCGGTATCGGCGAACGTCGGTCGTCTCGGGCGTCGCACGATCGGGGCGGACGCCAGGGTCGAGGGCGTGGGGCTGCACCTTGGCCGA
Source organism: Gemmatimonas sp. (assembly GCF_027531815.1). NCBI lineage: Bacteria > Pseudomonadati > Gemmatimonadota > Gemmatimonadia > Gemmatimonadales > Gemmatimonadaceae > Gemmatimonas > Gemmatimonas sp. The sequence continues at coordinate 1,255 of NZ_JAPZSK010000010.1, forward strand.
CCGTGCCGGCTGGTGTTCAGGCCGGCCTCGTCAGGCACAGGTATCGTGTTCCGCCGTGTTGACCTGCCGGGGAGCGACTCCATTCCGGCGCGCGTCGATCTGGCCGTGGAAGCGGAACGCCGGACCCAGCTGGGCGAGGGGGAGGCGGCGCTGCACACGGTGGAACACGTGCTGGCAGCCGTTGGCGGGCTGGCCATCGATGATCTGATCATCGAGATGGATGGCCCGGAGCCTCCCATCATGGACGGCAGCGCGACGCCGTTCCTGGAGGCACTCACCGGCGCCGGGCTGGTCCTCACCGACGGGCGCCCGGATTGGCTCGTGCTGCGCAAGAGCATTCGCGTGGTTGATGGAGAGAGTGTCTACGAGGCACATCCGTGTTTCGGGCTGTCGCTCGATGTCTCCATCGACTTCCCGCATCCGCTGATCGGCGCGCAGCGGGGCACCTACATGGTCACCCCGACCACCTTTCGCGAGGCGCTGGCGGGGGCGCGCACCTTCGGCTTCGTGCACGAAGTCGAGGCGCTGCGGGCGAAGGGACTCATTCAGGGGGCGTCCACGGCCAATGCGATCGTGTTGGACGCCAACGGGCTGGTGGACACGGCCCTGCGCTGGCCGGACGAATTCGTTCGGCACAAGGCCCTCGACTGTGTCGGGGACCTCGTCCTGGCAGGCGCGCGCGTGCGCGCCCGCATCGTTGCTCACAAGCCCAGCCACCGCGGCACGGTGGCGTTGGTGCGAGCGCTCGTTCAACACGCCACCCGGGAACCGTCCGTGTACACCGTCGAAGACATTCTGCAGGTACTGCCGCATCGCTACCCGTTTCTGCTCGTCGATCGCATCCTCGAGCTTGAAGAAGGCAAGCGCATCGTAGGCCTCAAGAACGTCACCATCAACGAGCCGTTCTTCCAGGGGCACTTTCCAGGGCATCCGATCATGCCGGGAGTTCTCATCATCGAGGCGATGGCGCAGGTGGGAGGCATGCTGCTTATGCGCACCATCGAGGATCCTTCGTCGAAGGTGGTGTACTTCCTGTCGCTCGACAACGTGAAGTTCCGGCGCCCTGTGAAGCCCGGGGATCAGCTGCGCCTCGAGCTCGATGTCGTTCAGATGCGTGGCACGATGTGCAAGATGAAGGGCACGGCCTACGTCGATGGACAGGTCGTGACCGAAGCAGACATGGCGGCCATGGTTCGCGATCGATGAGCACCATACCGGAGACGATTGGAGGGGCCCGCATCCATCCGAGTGCGCTCATCGATCCGACGGCGCAGATCGGCCTGGATGTCGAGATCGGCCCGTGGGCCATCGTGGGGCCGCATTGCACCATTGGCAACGGGTCGCGCGTGGGCGCGCGCGCCACGCTCGAACGCAACGTGACGCTGGGCGAACGCGTCGTGATCGGCGTGGGCTCCGTGCTCGGCGGAGATCCCCAGGACCTCAAGTTCCGCGGGGAAGAAACGTGGGTCGAGATCGGTGATGACACCACCGTGCGCGAGTATGCCACGATCAACCGAGGCACGGCGCACTCCATCACGACCCGCGTGGGGAAGCACTGCTTTCTCATGAGCTACGTGCACCTGGCGCACGACTGCCAGCTGGGCGATCACATCATCATCTCGAACGGGACGCAGCTCGCCGGCCATGTGCAGGTCGAGGATCGCGCAATCATCTCCGGGTTGTGCGCCGTGCATCAGTTTGCGCGCATCGGACGGCATGCCTTCATTGGCGGCTGCTCCCGCGTCGCGCAGGACGTACCGCCCTACGTGCGCGCCGTCGGCAACCCCATCAAGCTGTTCGGGCTCAACTCCGTGGGGCTGCAGCGCAGCGGCTTTGACGAGCCGGTGGTACGCGAGCTCAAGAAGGCTTATCGCCACTGCTTCCGTTCCGATCTCAACTTGTCGCAGGGGGTGGAGAAGGCCCGCGGCGAGCTTGAGCTCATTCCCGAGGTGCAGCACTTCCTCGAGTTCATCGAAGCGAGCCAGCGTGGCGTCGGCTTCTGAGCTCGTGACCTTCCGGAGCATCGCATGACGGCGCTTGCCGACCAGCAGTGGTTCAGCCGTGCCAACGCTCCGCGGGTGGGCGTCGTGGGGGCGGGCGGACTGGGGGTGCATCATGTCCGCATCCTGCGTGACCTGTGCGGCGACCGTTTCGCCGGCTTTGTCGACGAAAATCCCGCGCGGGCGGCGCAGGTGGCCGCGCAGTATCACGTCACGGCGTATCCATCGCTCGACCGGCTGCTCGACGACGTCGAAGCCGTTTCAATCGTCGTGCCCACCACGGCGCACCACGCCGTGGCGTCGGCCGCACTGTCCCGCGGCAAGCATGTCTTCGTGGAGAAGCCGTTCACGGTAACCCTGGTCGAAGCCGACGACCTGCTGCAACAGGCCGCGCGCGCGGGGGTGATGCTGCAGGTTGGTCACGTCGAGCGCTTCAATCGGGCGGTGCGCGCGGCCGTGCCGTTCGTCGACGGGCCGCGCTTCATCGAGAGCGACCGTCTCGCCCCGTTCAACCCGCGCGGGTCGGATGTCGCGGTGGTGCTGGATCTCATGATCCACGATCTGGATCTCGTGCACACGCTGGTCGGATCGCCCGTGGCCGATGTACAGGCTATGGGCATTCCGGTGCTGACGCCGCAGCTCGACATCGCCAACGCGCGGCTCACCTTTGCCAACGGCGCCGTGGCGAACATCACGGCCAGTCGCGTGTCGCGGGAGCGGCTGCGCAAGTTGCGCATTTTCCAGCGAAGCGGCTACCTGTCGCTCGACCTGGCGGCCGGGACAGGAGAATTCTTCCGTCTTCGGGGCGACTTCGATCCCATGCAGCTTGCCCGTGCTCCGCGCGCGCTGGAGGAGTTCGTCGAACGTGTGGTGCTGGAGGCGCCGGAAGGTGAACCGCTGGTGCTGGAGCTGTCGCAGTTTCTCGGGGCCATTGCGGGCCGCAACCCGGTGGCGGTGACCGGCGCGGAAGGGCGCGAGGCGCTCGAAGCGGCGCTCCGCATCGTCTCCGCCATCGAACGGGCGCACGCGAGGATGCAGGTCGACGAGGCGGCGGTCGCGTCCGCGGCGGCGCATGACGGGGCAACGCGTGCGTGAGGTGCTGTTCGTCGTCGGCGAAGCGTCCGGCGATCTGCATGCAGGCAAGGTCGCCGAGGTGCTGCGCCAGGTGGCACCTGCCGTGCCGCTCGTTGGTGTGGGGGGCGGGCATATGCGACGCGCCGGGGTGGAGATCATCGAGGACGTCGAGCAGCTCGCCGTAATGGGGTTCGTGGAGGTGCTGCAGCACATCCCAAGGCACTGGGCCCTGCTGCGGCGGCTGCGCGCGCGCATGGCAAGCGGCCGGGTCGGGCTGGTGGTGCTGCTCGATTATCCCGGATTCAATCTCAAGGTGGCCGAAGCGGCCCGCGCGGCCGGTATTCCAGTGCTCTACTACATCACGCCACAGGTGTGGGCGTGGGGGGCCAAGCGCCTGCCGAAGATCGCGCGTCTGGTCACCAAGGCCGCGTCGATCCTCCCCTTCGAGGAAGCGCTGCTGCGGCAGCATGGGGTGGACGCCACGTTCGTGGGGCATCCGCTGCTCGATCGCGCCCAGGACCTGCCGTCCACGATGGAGGCACGCGCCGAGCTTGGGCTCGATGTACACCGGCCGGTGCTTGCCCTCTTCCCCGGGAGCCGTCGCGCGGAGATCGCGCGGCATCTCGATCTCTTCGTGGCGACCGCCCAGGCCGTCCAGCGTCGCCGACCTCAAGTGCAGGTGGTGGTGGGGGTGGCCCCCACGGTGTCCATCAATGCCGCCGACTGTCCGTTTCCACTGGTGCAGGGCGCCTCGTTCGTGGTGCAGCGCGCTGCCACGGCAGGGCTGCTCAAGAGTGGCACCAACACGCTGGAGGCGGCCGTGGCCGGGCTGCCGCATGTGATCGGGTATCGCACGAGTGGGATCACGTACGCGATTGCGAAGCGGGTGGTGACGATTCCCCATATCGGCCTCGTCAACGTCGTGGCCGGGCGAGAGGTCTCGCCCGAGTTCGTGCAGGAGCGATTCGTTCCGGAACGTGTGGCCGCGACACTGCTGCCGCTGCTCGAGGCGGAATCCCCCGCGCGTTCCGCGGCGCTGGCGGGACTCGCCGAAGTCCGCGCGCGTCTGGGCACGCCGGGTGCCTCGCGCCGGGTAGCCGAGATGATTGCGCAGCTGCTGGTCGCATGAGCACCGCACCGGTGGCGCCTGCTGCCGAACGTCGCCCCGTCGCACTCGACGGGCGTACACGTGCTGCGATTGTGCTGGGCGGATGGTTGCTGCGCCTGCTCGGCGTCACGTGGCGCGTTCGGGTACACGGTCGCGAATGGCTTCTCGCCCGCCCAGCGGGGGAGACACCCGTGGTGTATGCCCTCTGGCACGGACAGATGCTGCCGCTCCTGTGGGCGCACAAGGCGCCGACCGGCGTGATCGTGAGCGAGCATCGCGACGGCGAAATCATCGCGCGCATCATTGCGCTGTTCGGCCTGTTTGGCGTGCGCGGCTCCAGCTCCCGTGGTGGAACGCGCGCCCTGCTCGAGTCCGTGCAGGTGGTGCGGCGCGGTACCGACATGGCGTTTACTCCCGACGGTCCGCGTGGGCCGCGGCATTCGTTTGCCCCCGGGGCGCTGATGCTGGCGAGTCGGGCACAGGTGCCGCTCGTCACGATTACCGGACATGTCGATCGCAAGTGGCAACTCCGCAGCTGGGACGGTTTCGAGATTCCCAAACCGTTTGCGCGGGTGACGGTGCTCTACGGCACTCCCCGCGCGGTTGAGGGCGAAGACATCCGCGCCGTTGCCGAGCGGGCGCCGGAGTTTGCCGAGTACATGCAGCAGGATCTCGCCTTGGTCGAAGCCCTGGCGCGCGGCGAGACAAGCCAGGTACCACCGCGCGGCGAGGCACCGGCGCCGTGAATGGGCGCGCCGTGGCGGAGTGGGTGTGGTATGGCACCAGTACGCTGGCGGCGCTTGCCCGCGCCACCCTGGCACCGGCATCCGCGCTCTTCGGAGCGGCCGTAGCCCGCCGGAACCGGCAGTTCGACGGTGTGCCGGCGGCGACCGTTCTCCCGGCGCTGTCGGTCGGGAATCTCACGGTTGGGGGAACCGGCAAGACCCCCGTTGCCTCCTGGTTCGCCAGGCAGCTGGCGGCCCGCGGCGCACGTCCGGCAATCATCCTGCGCGGTTACGGGGATGACGAGTGGCGCGTTCACCAGCTGCTCACGCCGCGCGTACCGGTCGTGGTCGGTGCGGATCGGCTACACGCCATGGCCGAAGCGCAGCAGCAGGGCGCCGATTGTGCGGTGCTGGACGATGCCTTTCAGCATCGCCGCGCGCACCGGGTGGCTGATGTCGTTCTCGTGAACGTGGATCGCTTTTGCGCGCCCGCCCGCCTGCTGCCTGCGGGGCCGTATCGCGAGCGGCTGTCGGCGCTGCGCCGCGCCACCGCCGTGGTCCTTACGCGAAAGGCGGCCGATGACGAAGCCGTGGCGCGCGTCGAGGCGGTGATTCGCGAGCAGACGCCGGAGGCAGCCGTCGCCATCGTTCGCCTGCTGCCGCAGGGCGTGCAGCGTGTGCCGTCTGCTGCCGGTGAGGCAATCCCCGTTTCTGAAAATGCGCACACCGCGGAGCCGCTCAGTTGGCTTCGCGATCGCCGTCTGCTGCTCACGTCGGCCATTGCCGATCCGGATGCGTTCGAGCGCCAACTGATCGCCACCGGGATGCGGCTCGTCCGTCACGTGCGCTTTCCGGATCATCATGCGTTCACTGACGCGGAGATCGCGCGGTTGGTGGAGGAGGCGCGACGGGGCGACGGGGCGCTCTGCACACTCAAGGACGCGGTGAAGCTGGGGCCACGTTGGCCTCGCGAAGCGCCGCCGCTTTGGTATGTTTCTCAGACACTCGTGGTGGATCGAGGCGCCGAGGTCCTGGAGCGCGAATGCGACCGGGTTCTGGCGGCGCGCGACGCCACGGTTCCCACCGTCGGCTGACGCCGGCACACCAAACTCCCCGCGAAATGGCCATCGACCTCCTGCGACTGCCGACGGACAGCATCGTTCGTCCGGACAAGGATCGGTTCCTCAACGAAGAGAATCCGTTCGAAGCGATGATGTCGCGCTTCGACCGCGCCGCCGAGTTGCTCGACCTCGAGCCCGGCATCTACAAGATCCTCCGCAATCCCGAGAAGCAGCTCATCGTCTCCGTTCCCGTCATGCTCGACAATGGGGACGTCGAAGTGTTCACGGGCTATCGCGTGCTCTACAACACTTCCCGCGGCCCCGCCAAGGGCGGCATCCGCTTCGATCTCAACGTCACGCTCGAGGAAGTGAAGGCGCTCGCCGCCTGGATGACCTGGAAGTGCGCCGTGGTGAACTTGCCCTTCGGCGGTGCCAAGGGTGGCGTCATCTGCGATCCGCTGTCCATGAGCGTGGGTGAACTGGAGAGGGTGACTCGCCGCTACACCAAGGGCATCATCTCGCTGCTCGGCCCCGATACCGACGTTCCGGCACCCGACGTGAACACGAACGAGCGCGTCATGGCGTGGCTCATGGATACGTACTCCATGCACGTCGGTCGCACGGAGAATGCCGTCACGACCGGCAAGCCCGTGGAAATGGGCGGGTCGCTGGGGCGCAAGGAAGCCACGGGTCGCGGGTGCATGCTCGTGACGAAGGAGGCGCTCCAGCACCTCGGCATGGACATCAAGGGCGCCAGGGTGGCCGTGCAGGGCTTCGGCAACGTCGGGTCCATCGCCGCGAAGCTCATGGCGGAGCAGGGGGCACGGATCGTCGCCATCAGCGATCGCGCGGGGGCCTTTCACAACGCCCAGGGCATCGATGTCGACGCGGCCATCCGGCACGTGCAGCAGCACCGCTCACTCGAGGGGTTCACCGGGGGGGACGCGATCGACGCCGACGACCTGCTCACGCTCGATGTGGATGTGCTCGTACCGGCAGCGCTCGAGAATGTCATTACCACCAAGAACGCGCCCCGGATTCGCGCGAAGGTGATTTGCGAGGGGGCCAACGGGCCGACGACCGCCGCGGCCGATCCCATTCTCGAGGAGAAGGGGATCTTCGTGATTCCCGACATTCTCGCCAACGCAGGTGGCGTGACGGTGTCCTATTTCGAGTGGGTGCAGGACCGCATGGGCTACTTCTGGAGCGAGGCCGTGGTCAACGAGCGGTTGGGTGACATCATGACCCGCAGCTTCGCCGACGTACTGCAGCTCTCCAAGCAGCACCGGGTCAACATGCGCACGGCCGCGTACATGCTCTCCATCAGCCGCGTCGCCACGGTGCATCGCCTGCGCGGCATCTACGCCTGAACGGACCGCGCTGTGCGCGTGTCGGTGGTGGTCATCGGCCGGCCTCGTCATGCGGGGCTGGCCGATGCCATTCGTGACTACGAGACTCGGGCGGGCCGCTACTGGCCGCTGGAGGTGGTCGAGGTCAAGGAGGAGCCCGGGCGCGGGCTGTCCGCCGAGCTCGTTCGTGACCGCGAAGGTGAGCGTCAGGCGGAGCGCCTCCCCGGTGATGCCATCGTGGTCGCCTGTGATCCAGGGGGCGCGGTCATGGAGTCCGAGCCCTTTGCCCGCTGGCTGCAGGAGCAGCGCGACGCGGCCCGCAGCGTCTGCTTCGTGGTGGGCGGGGCCCACGGACTGGGCGAGCCGGTCCGTCGCCGGGCCAATCGGCGGCTCTCACTGGCGCCATGGACGCTTCCGCATGAGGTTGCACGCCTGGTGCTGGCCGAGCAGCTCTATCGTGCTGGCACCATTGCGCGCGGCGAGCCATATCACAAATGATGGCCCTGACGTTCACACCCTGTGTCCCCTCGCGATGAGCTGTCCGTGACCAGCAGCCCCGTGGCTTCCGAAACCGCCCCCGCGGCCGAAACCGCTGCCGTGCTCATTCGGCCTGTGCCGCTCGGAGGGAGTGCGCTGTCGCAAGCGCTGCAGCGCGCCGAAACGGGGCGCGAATGGCTGGCTGCACCCCCGGAGACCGCCGACGGTTGGCGTGCACGCGCGCAGGCCGTGCGCACCAGCCTGCAGGGGCGGGATTGGCTGGCACCGCTGGCTCCCGCCTTTGCCGCGACGGGGGCTGCCGGGGAGCGCCTCAGCCGCGCCGCCGCGTCGGGCGTCGTGATCACGACAGGGCAGCAGCCGGGACTCTTTGGCGGGCCCACGTACACGTGGACCAAGGCGCTCGGAGCGCTCGCACTCGCCGACGAGTTGGAGTCAGCCACGGGCATGCCCGTGGCACCGGTGTTCTGGGCTGCCAGCGATGACGCCGACTGGCTGGAAGCCGCCGTCACCCATTTTGCGACAGCCCGCGGCCTGCTGTCGGTGTCGCTTCCCGGACCAGCCACCGAGGGTGTGGCCATGGCCGATGTCCCGCTGGGCGATCTCCGCGAGGCCCGACAGGCGCTGTCTACGGCCGCAGGGTCGGCGGCGCACCAGTCGGTGCTTGCCGCACTCGATGCGGCCTACGTGCCGCACGCGACCATCGGCGCGGCGTACGTCCAGTTGCTGCGCGCGCTCCTTGAGCCGCTTGGCATTGCCGTGCTGGATGCGGCCCACCCCGCGCTCCGTGTGGCGGCCGACCCCTTCCTGCGTCTGGCACTGAAGCAGGCGGCGCCCGTGCAGGAGGCGCTGCAGCGGCGCACTCACGAGATCGAATCGCACGGCTATCGCGCGCAGGTCGATGTGGTGGACGGCCTGTCACTGGTGTTTCGCTTGCGCCTCGAAGATCATGGCGGCCAGATGCGCCCGGTGCGCGAACGCGTGCCGCTGGCGCACGCTGCTGCCGTGGCGCGCGAGGCCGAACCGGGGACGCTGGGGGCCAATGTCCTGCTGCGTCCGGTATTGGAGCGCGCACTGCTTCCCACGCTCACCTATATGGCGGGGCCTGGGGAATACGCGTATTTCGCGCAGGTGGCGCCGGTCGCGGCTGCGCTGCAGGCAGAGGTTCCGGTGGTGACACCACGGTTCGCCTGCGAGCTTGTCGAACGCGAACGGTTGGCGCGTCAGGAGGCGCTGGGTATCGACGATGCCATGCTGCGCGATCCGCATGCGGCAGAAACGCATCGCGCGCGCGCGCAGCTGCCCGAGGCGCTGGCCGACTCCATGGAGCGGTTGCGACTGGCGCTGGAAACGCAGGTGCGTGGCCTGCAGGAGACGCTGGCCGGGCAGGGCGGGCCCGTGGCTGACGAGGTGGTGCAAGGACTGGCGCGCGACGTGACGCACCGGATCGACCGTTTCGAGCGTCGCGTTCTTGCCGGCATGAAACGCGTGGAGCAGGACGCGCAATTGGAGGTCGCGGCTCTTCGCGCCGCCTTGCGACCGCAGGGTCGGTCCCCCGAACGGGTGCTCAACCTGATGCCGATGCTTGCCCGGTACGGTCCGGCGCTCCTGGCTGACATTGCCGACGCGGCGCGCCCGTACGCGCGCTCGCTCGTCACGGGCGCCCCCGCGTCGTCGTGAGCACGCGGGCATGAGCGAGGGCACGGGCGGACGCGCAGCGTTCGTCGTCGGGGCCGGCATCCTCATCAGCCGCGTCGTCGGTCTCCTGCGCAATACGGCGTTTGCCTATTTCTTCGGAGCGGGCGCCGCGTCCGACGCCTACAACGCCGCGTTCCGCATACCGAATGCGGTGCGCAATCTGCTGGGCGAAGGGACCCTGTCGGCGGCCTTCGTCCCTGTCTACAGCAGGCTGCTCGGCTCCGGTGATGAGGCGGCTGCTCGCGCACTGGCCAACGCCGTGCTCGGTCTGCTCTTCGTTGCCGTCAGTGCCCTCACCCTCATCGGTGTGGCCGCCGCACCATGGCTTACCGCCGCGCTGGCAGCGGGTTTCGACGAGCCTACGCGGCAACTCGCCACGCAGCTGACCCGTGTGTTGTTCCCAATGACCGGAGTCATGGTGCTCAGCGGGTGGTGCCTCGGCATCCAGAATTCGCATCGGCGGTTCTTCTGGAGCTACGCGAGTGCCGCCATGTGGTCCGTGGCACAGATCGCGCTGCTGCTCGTGGGAGGGCCGCGTGCGGCCGATGCGGCCCAACTGGCGGTGTGGCTGGCGTGGGCAACGCTCGCTGGTGCGCTGCTGCAGGTGGCGGTGCAAATGCCGGAGGTCCTGCGTCTGATGGGAGCCGTGCGGCCGTCGCTCGATGCGACCAACGCGAGCGTCCGTCAGGTGCTGCGCAATCTGGTGCCCGTGATAACGGCGCTGGGAGTCGTGCAGATCTCGGGGTTCGTCGATCTGCAGATCGCCTCCTTCCTGCCAACCGGCGCCACGACCACCATCACCTACGCCAACACGCTCGCCCTGCTGCCTGTCTCCCTCTTCGGCGTGTCCGTGGCCGCTGCCTCCCTACCGGAGTTCTCCCGTGACACCGCGAGCGCGGCGCAGGAGGCACTCCGCGAACGACTCCGGGGCGGGTGGCAGCGCATCCTCTTCTACGTGGTCCCCAGCGCCGCGCTGTTCCTTGCCCTGGGTGACTATTGCGTGGGGGTGCTGTACCGCGCCGGGCGCTTTGGTGCGGCCGAGCAACAGGCGGTGTATGCCGTCCTCGCTGGCTACGCGCTGGGGCTGGTGAGCTTTGGCTCCGTCAAGCTGTTCGGCTCGGCGTACTATGCGCTGCAGGACTATCGGACACCGTTACGGGCGTCGGTGATCAGCATCGTGGTGTCGGCGATTGCCGCCATCAGCATGACGCTTCCGCTGCGCAGTTCGTCGCTCGCCGCGGCCGGCATTGCCGTGGGATCGGCGCTCGGATCGTACGTGAACCTCGGGCTGCTGGCGCGCGGGTTGCGGCGCCGCCTGGGCCCGCTGTACACCCCGGCCATGTGGAAGGGTACCCGGCGCATCATGCTGGCTTCCCTCGTGGCAGTCGTGGCCGGTAGTGGGGCACGGCTGCTGCATCAGCACTTCGCGCCCGAGTGGCATGTGCGCGTGGCCGCGTTCCCGGTACTCGGTGTATTCGGCGCGTCCTATCTCCTCGCCGCATGGTGGATGGGATCGGCCGAAGCCGCGCGATGGTTGCGTCGTCGCCCGCGGCACGCGGACTCACCCTCGGCGGGAGCATGAGCGCGTCTGCCATGCACGACGACGATCGAAGCGGATCGTCGCTGGAGCAGCTGCCTGTTCCCGACGACGACTGGACCAGGGCGGCACTGGCCCGTGGCATGCCGCTGGCGGTCGCGCGTCGGTTGCCGCACCTGCCGGAATCACCGGGCGTGTATCTCTGGAAGGACGAACAGGGTGGCGTGCTGTATGTGGGCAAGGCCAAGCGGCTTCGGTCCCGGGTGCGCAGCTACTGGGCGCAGGAGCACGAGGCGAGCCCCAAGACCCGCGGGCTGCTGCGCAAGGTACGCGACCTGGACACGATCGTGGTGCCGAGCGAGGCGCACTCGCTCATCCTCGAAGCCACGCTGATCAAGGAGTATCGTCCGCGGTTCAACATCGCCCTGCGCGACGACAAGTCGTATCCGTACATCAAGGTCACGGTACAGGAGCCGTTTCCTCGGGTCATCGTCACCCGGCGGTTGCAGGACGACGGGGCGCGCTACTTCGGACCGTACACCGACGTTGGATCGATGCGCCGGGCGTTGAACGTCGTGAAGCGCATCTTCACCGTGCGCTCATGTCACTACGCGCTGCCTGGCGAGGCGCCGGAGCGCCCCTGCCTCGACTACTTCATCAAGCGCTGCAAGGCGCCGTGCGTCGGCTATCAGGATACCGCCGAATACCGCGCGATGATCGACGAAGTCGTCTGGTTTCTCGAGGGGCGTACCAGCGACGTGGTGCGGCACGTGCGCGAACGCATGCTCGAGGCCTCGGAACGACTCGACTTCGAGCGTGCCGGCGAGTTGCGCGATGCGCTGCGACATCTCGAGAAGATGGAGGAGCCCACGGTCGTGCTCGAGGTGGAGGGCGGCGATCGGGATGTGGTGGGCTATGCGCGCGATGGCGAGGACGCCTGTGTGGTGATCATGCGCATACGCGGTGGCAAGCTGCTGGCGCGTGACCACCGCCTGCTCGAGCAGGCCGAAGGCGAAGAGGACGGCGCCGTACTGGGTGCCTCGCTCGCCCAGTGGTACCGTACGGCCGATGCCCGTGCCGCCGACCTCCTCGTCCCATTCGATTTTGACGATCGGGAGACGCTCGAGGCCTCGCTGGGCGGCACGCGCATCCGCATTCCGCAGCGCGGTCCCCGGCGGGCTCTCGTCGACCTTGCCGACAAGAACGCCCAGCACCTGCTCGAGGAGTTCAAGCTGGCCGCACTCGAAGCCGAGGAGCGCGCCGCCGACCCGGTCTACGAACTGCAGCGGGAGCTCGGGCTGGCGCGGTTGCCGCGCTCGCTCGTCTGTTTCGATATCTCGCATGCCCAGGGGACCGACGTGGTGGCCAGTGCGGTCTGGTTCGAGAATGCCCGCGCAAAGCGCAGCGAGTACCGCAAATTCAAGATTCAGGGATTCGAAGGCAACGACGACTTCCGCTCGATGCACGAAGTGGTGACGCGGTTCTTCCGTCGACGCATCGACGAAGAGAAACCGTTGCCCGACCTCGTGGTGATCGATGGCGGCAAGGGGCAGCTGGGCGCCGCCAGGGAGGCGCTGGAGGCGCTTGGGGTGCAGCAGCCGGGGCTCATCAGCCTGGCCAAGAAGGACGAGGAAATCTTCCTGCCTGGCCGCAGTGATTCGGTGCGCCTGCCGCGTCGCTCGCCGGCGCTGCGCATGCTGCAGCAGGCTCGCGACGAGGCGCACCGATTCGCGGTGACCTTCCAGCGGCAGAAGCGGGCTGCGCGTACGATCACATCGGAGCTGCTCAGGATTCCCGGTATCGGACCAAACAAGCGGCGCGCCCTGCTTCACGTCTTCGGCAGCGTGCAGGGCGTGAAGGACGCGGCGGTGGAGGACATCGCCCGGGTCCCCGGGTTCGGAGTCGCATCGGCGCGCAAGGTGTTGCAGGCGTTGGGCGTGCCGCTTCCAATCGAGCTGTCCTCCAACGCCACCGCCAACGATTCTGCATTGTCGGAGTCGGCCCCTCCCGCGGGCGATCCGGGCGATGCGTCACCCGACGTCTACTCCCCTCCACCCCCTCGTGCATGACCACCGCCTCCTGGACACTGCGCTGTTCGGCATGTGACACGCCCGCGCCGCTCGAGCGCGCCTCCCTGTGTGGCAGCTGCGGACAGCCGCTCTTCGCCCGGTACGCCCCAGTGGCCCGACACACGCCGCTGGCCGATCGCTGGGACATGTGGCGGTACGCCCCCTTCATGCCCCTGCTGGCAGGGGAATCGCCGGTCACACTCGGTGAGGGGCTGACGCCCCTGATCGACGCGCCGGCACTCGCCCAGGCGGTGGGCGTGCGGAAACTGTGGATCAAGGACGAGGCGCAGAACCCTACCGGATCGTTCAAGGCGCGCGGTATGAGCGCCGCCGTTACCCGCGCCCGCGCGGCCGGGGTGCCGGGGCTGGTGGTGCCGACCGCCGGGAACGCTGGCGCCGCCCTCGCCGCGTACGCTGCCGCGGCCGAAATGAAGGTGCGGGTGATTGCCCCACGCACCACGCCGCGCCCCATTCTCGATACCATCGACGCCATGGGCGCCGAGCTCGTTCGCATCGATGGGCATATCGGTGACGCCGGCAAGATGGCGCTGGCCTACGCCGCCGAGTCCGGCTACTTCGCCATCTCCACGCTGCGTGAGCCGTATCGGGTGGAAGGGATGAAGACGATGGGGTTCGAGCTGGCCGAACAGTTGGGCTGGCGTGTGCCCGACGTGGTGGTCTATCCCACCGGTGGCGGTGAGGGGACGGTAGGAATCTGGAAGGCGCTGCAGGAGCTGGCCGCCGGTGGCTGGATCGCCGCTGATCGCGTGCAGCCCCAGTACGTGGTGGCGCAGGCCGCAGGGTGTGCGCCCATTGCACGGGCGTTCGACGCTGGTGCCGACAAGGCGGAACCGTGGGTAGACCCGGTCACCCACGCGAGCGGTTTGCGGGTGCCGTCGCCACTCGGCGATCGGCTGGTGCTGCGCATCATGCGGGAAACCGGCGGGTTTGCCGCCACGGCCACCGAAGAGGCGATCCGCGAATGGACGCGGGTCCTGGCCACCGCCACGGGCATCGACGCGGCACCGGAGGACGGATGCGCCTTGTCGGTCCTGCGCGACGGTGTCAACGCCGGCCGCATTCAGCGCGATGCCGAGGTCGTGGTGTTCAATACGGGCAGCGGGGCCTCCTATCGGGCGTGAACCGCACGCCGTGTCGGCCGGTGCTCAAGCGACCGAAGTCCATGGAATTGATTGACTTCGGGCCTCACGCCTCGTATTATTTCTCAAGTCGGCGGCAACCCTTCCGTTGCCGCCGACCTGATTTCTGGGGGAGGGCCATCGGGCTGCTTCCCCGGTTTCGTCCCGGGCTATGGTTCGCGTTACGCACGTCGAGCCGGGGAGTATTGCCGATCAGGTCGGCATCGTTCCCGGCACTGAACTCCTTGCCATCAACGAACGGCCGCTGGAGGACTTCCTCGATTGGGAGTTCCTGACGGCCGACGAGGCGTTCGTGGTGTCGGCTCGTCTCCCGGATGGTGCCCCGGTCGAGTACGAGATCGAGCGGGAAGATGGCGACTCGATGGGGGTGGAGCTGGCGCCGCCCACCGTGCGTCGCTGCGCGAACCGGTGCGAGTTCTGTTTCATCGAAGGGCTCCCGAAGGGGCTCCGCAAGGGGCTCTACATTCGCGACGACGATTATCGGCTGTCCTTCGCATACGGCAACTTCGCGACGCTCTCCAACGTGAAGGAGCGCGACATCGCGCGCATTCTGGAGTACCGCCTCTCGCCCTTGTACGTGTCGGTGCATGCGACGCCCTGGGAGGCACGCAAGGTGCTGCTCAACAACCCGCGCGTGCCCAACATTCTCGAGCAGCTGACGCGTCTGGCGGAGGGAGGTATTCAGTTCCATTGCCAGATGGTCATCGTGCCGGGGCTCAATGACGGCGACGTGCTCGAGCAGTCGCTGGCCGACCTCTGGGCGCTCGAGGAGGCCGTGCTCTCCGTGGCGCTGGTGCCGGTGGGGGTCACCCAGTTCTCGCATCTGTACACCGGCAAGTCCATGGACGCGCGACAGGCCGTCGTGCTGCTCGACGCGGTGCATCGGTGGGAAGAACGGGCGTTGTCGGAGCGCGACGATCGCTGGGTGTTCGGCTCGGACGAGCTGTACCTGCTGGCGGGGGTCGATCTGCCGGGGGTCGAGCATTACGGCGAGTTCTCACAGATCGAGAACGGCGTGGGGGCCGTGACGTCGCTGCGCGCGCGCGTGCGCGACGGTCTGTCGCAGCTGCCCCGTCTCGACGGCAAGCGCATCGGCGTGGTGACCGGCACCTCCATGGCACCGCTCATGCCGGAACTGCTCGAGCAGCTTGCCGACGTGACCGGGGCGGCCTTCGTCCTCATTCCCACCGAGAATTCGCTGTTCGGGCCCACCACCACCACGGCGGGGCTCCTCGTGGGGGCCGATATCCGCCGGGCGCTCGCCGACCGGACCGATCTCGACCTGGCGCTCATTCCCGCCGAATGCATCAACGACAACGGCCTGTTCCTCGACGAGGAGCAGTTCATTGCCGTGCGCGAGTCGTTGCCCATGCCGGTGTTTCCCTCGTACGACTTCATTGACGCGCTCGTGCCCGAAGGGGATGCGGCGGTCGTTCCCGCTGCCCGATCTCACGCATGAGTCTCCCTGTCGTTGCCATTGTCGGTCGCCCCAACGTGGGCAAGTCGCATCTCTTCAACCGCATCATCGGTGAGGCCACCGCCATCGTCAGTGACGAGGCGGGCACCACGCGCGATCGGCACTTCGGCGAGGCCGAATGGGCGGGGCACCACTTCTGGCTCGTCGATACCGGCGGGCTCGTCGAGGATTCCGATCTGCCCATGGATCTCGCCATTCGTCACCAGGTCATGGAGGCGATTGAAGAGGCGGACCTCATGCTCTTCGTGTGCGACGCCAAGGTGGGGGTGCACCCCAGTGATGCCCGCATCATGGACCTGCTGCGGAATGCGCAGAAGCCGTGGCTGCTGGTGGCCAACAAGGTCGACAACCCCGAGAGCACCGACTTCTACGAGTTCTATCGACTCGGGGTGCCCGATGTGTACCCGGTCTCCGCATCGAACGGCAAGGGCTCGGGCGATCTGCTCGATGCCGTGGTCAATGCCATTCCCGAAACCAGCGAAGAACGCCCCGAGGCCATTCGTGTGGCGGTCATCGGACGGCCGAATGTGGGGAAGTCGAGCTTCGTGAACCGCCTCCTTGGTGAAGAACGGCTGGTGGTGAGCGATGAGTCCGGGACGACCCGCGATGCCATCGATGCTCCCATGCGCTACAAGGAGACCGATCTCATCTTCGTGGACACGGCCGGTCTGCGTCGTCAGGCGCGAATCGACGATGGCGTGGAGTTCTATTCGTCGTTGCGTACGCGCCGCGCCATCGACTCGGCCGATGTGTGCGTGCTCATGATCGACAGCACCGAGGGATTGCAGAACCAGGATCTCAAGATCGCCACCATGGCGTGGGAGGCGGGACGTGGCCTCATCCTGGTGCTCAACAAGTGGGACCTCTACGAGGACAAGACCGACAAGAGCGCCGACAAGTTCCGCAAGGAGTGCATCGAGAAGGCGCCCTATCTGGGCTTCGTGCCGTTTCTCTTTACGAGTGCCCTCACCGGCCAACGCGTCACCAAGGCGCTCGATCTGGTGCTCGAGGTGCAGACGCAGCGCACGCGCCGCATCAGCACCTCGCAGGTCAACGATGCGCTCGGTGAGATGATTGCACGGCGCCAGCCGCCGCAGGCGGCGGGCCGTGAAGTCAAGCTGAACTACGCAACGCAGGTGGAAGTCGAACCGCCCACCATCGCGGTGTTCGGCAATCATCCCGAACTCATCCCCGAACATTACATCCGGTTTCTGCACAACGGCTTCCGTGAGAAGTGGGGATTCACGGGCTCACCGCTGCGCATCATCATGCGGAGAAAGAACAGTTGACCGGCGTCGCCATGCCGCTCTGGGCGCTCGGGGCGGCGTATCTCGCCGGATCGTTTCCCACGGCGTACCTCGTGGGCAAGGCCAACGGTGTGGATCTGCGAACCGTCGGCTCCGGCAACCTCGGGGCGACGAACGTCTTTCGTACGCTTGGATGGAAGTGGGGGGCCCTGGTCTACGTGGTCGATGGCTTGAAGGGTCTGCTTCCCACGTTGCTGTTGCCCGCGGCGGTCGGGGTGGCTGCGGGGTGGCCGTGGGGCGTGCTCATTGGCGTGCTCACCATCGTCGGGCATGTGAAACCCATCTTCCTGTTGGGGCGCGGAGGCGGGAAGGGGGTGGCGACGGCGAGCGGCGTCTTCTTTGCGCTGGCCCCGGTGGCCGGCGCGTGGGCGCTGGGGGCGTTCGTGGTCACCGTGGCATTCACGCGGTACGTCTCCCTCGGCTCACTGGTCGGCGCCGTCGTGCTTCCACTCACCATGCTGCTGCAGGCGCGCGCGGTAACGCCGCTGACCATGGTGGCGGTGACCATTGGCGCGTTTGTCTTTTGGACGCACCGCGACAACATCCGCCGGCTTCTGCGGGGAGAGGAGCCGCGCATTCGCAATGGCAAGGCCGCCACGGCGGGAGGCTCGGCGTAATGCCTGCCGCCGGGCCATTCACCCCACTGCCCATGCCGGCGCCAGGCGAGCGACTCATCACGCCGCGCCGCTGTGCGGTCATTGGAGGCGGGGCGTGGGGCACCGCGATCGCCGACCGACTCGCCCGCAATGGACACCACACGGTACTGTGGGCGCGTGAGGACGACGTCGTGACCGCGGTGAATAGCCGACACGAAAACCCGCGGTTTCTGGCCGGTATTCCACTGGCGCCGTCGCTCGTGGCGCGTGGTGCCCTCGACGAGGCGCTGTGTGACGCGGACCTCGTGGTTTATGCGGCACCCTCGCATGTGCTGCGCGTGGTGGTAGCGAACTGCGCGGCGCATACACCACGGCATGCCGTGCTCTCGGTGGCCACCAAGGGGATCGAGCGGGAGACGCTCGCCCTCATGACCGACGTGGTGGCCGAGGCGTCGCCGGGGCATCCGGTGGTGGCGGTGAGCGGTCCGAGCTTTGCTGCCGAGGTGGCCATGGGGCAGCCGACCGCGGTGGTGGCCGCGAGCGCCGATCATGCGGCGGCGACGCTGGTGCAGGGGGCCTTGAGCGCCGCCGCGTTCCGGGTGTACACGAGCGACGATGTGGTGGGGGTCGAATTGGGTGGGGCCCTCAAGAACGTCATGGCGGTCGCGACAGGCATCCTCGACGGACTGGGGCTGGGGTTCAACCCGCGCGCGGCGCTGATGACGCGCGGCCTCGCCGAAATGACCCGCCTCGGCGTGGCGTTGGGCGCAAAGCCGGACACGTTTGCCGGATTGGCCGGACTCGGCGATCTCGTGCTCACCTGCACGGGCGCCCTGTCGCGGAATCGTGCCGTCGGTGTCGCCATTGGCCAAGGACAGACGCTCGACCAGGCGCTGGCCGGCAAGGACAGCGTGGCCGAAGGGGTGCTCAATACGCAGAGCGCACGCGCGCTCGCGGCGAAGACCGGCGTGGAGATGCCGATCATCGAGGCCACGCATCGGATCCTGTTCGAGGGGTGCGCACCTCGGGACGCGGTCGCCGAACTCATGGCGCGCGAACTGCGCCCGGAGCGCGACTGACCATGGCGGCGCCGCGCGGCGAACTCGTGCAGGAGTTCTACTCCATTGGCGACGTGTGCACGCTCACCGAGCTCAAACCACACGTGCTGCGCTATTGGGAGAGCCAGTTCAAGTTGCTCAACCCGGCGAAAAACCGGAGTGGCAATCGGGTGTACTCGCGTCGCGAGGTGGAACTGATCCTGCTCGTGAAGCATCTGTTGTACACCGAGAAGTACACCATCGATGGGGCACGCCAGAAGCTCGACGAGCATCGCAAGGGCGGCTCGCTGCGCCCGGCCGCCCGCGCGGCCCTTGAGGTGGAGGCGCTGGAAAGCATCGAACGCGAACTCGCCGAACTGCAGGCCCTGCTCGACGACGGCCCGCGCTGACTTCAACTCACGCCATGCGCATTCTCCTCAGTAACGACGACGGTATTCTCGCCAAGGGACTTGGCGTTCTCGAGCAGGCGGTGGCGCCGCTCGGCGACATTCACGTCGTCGCTCCCGATCGTGAGCAGAGTGCCACCAGCCACTCGCTCACGTTGCATCACCCGCTGCGTCCCGTACGGCTGGGCGAGCATCGGTGGCAGGTCGATGGGACGCCCACCGACTGCGTCATGCTGGCGTGCGAGGCGCTGCTCGATGCGCGCCCCGATTTCGTGCTGAGCGGAATCAATCACGGGCCGAACATGGGCGAGGATGTGCTCTACAGCGGCACCGTCGCCGCGGCCATGGAGGGCCTTGCACTGGGCATCCCCGCCATCGCGCTGTCGTTCGCCGGCAGCGTCCTGCGCGCCGACGCGCTGCTCGACACCCAGATCGCCCAGATCCGGTCGCTCGTTGACCACCTCATGCGCCTGCCGAGTTTCCCTCCGCACACCCTGCTCAACGTGAACCTGCCCGCCGTGCCCGGCGAGGAGATCAAGGGGGTACGGCTGACGCGACTGGGGAGGCGGGTATTCAGCGACTCCATCACGCGTATGAAGGATCCATGGGGACGCGAGATCCTCTGGATCGGCGGCGGCAGCGTGGAATGGAGCGGTCCAGACGATTCAGACTTCCGTGCCGTGCACGACGGGTTCATCTCGGTCACCCCGCTGCACCTCGACCTCACGCACCGGGATATCCTCGAGACGGCGACGGACTGGTGGCAGGCGCCATAGAGCCGGAGTTCCGCGGCGCACGCCGCCGGCTGGTTGAAGCGTTGCAGGACAAGGGCATCAAGGATCTGGCCCTCTTGCGCGCCATCGACGCCGTGCCGCGTCACCTCTTCGTACCGCCAACGGTGCGGCATCGGGCCTACGAAGACTCGGCCTTGCCCATTGGTAACGGGCAGACGATCTCCCAACCGTACGTGCATGCCCGAGCGGTCGAGCAGCTGATGCTCACGGGGAAGGAGCGCGTGCTGGAGATCGGCACGGGCTCGGCGTACCAGACGGCGCTGCTCTCCGAGCTGGCTGCCCAGGTGTTCTCCGTCGAGCGATACCGCGAACTGCTCGATCGCGCCCGTGGCGTGCTGCAGCAGGCGGGCGTGCGCAATGTGTCGCTCTCGCTTGGGGATGGCTCGCTGGGATGGCGGGAGTATGCCCCGTACGACGGTATCGTGGTGAGCGCTGGGGCCCCGCATGTCCCGGCCGCCCTCGAGGAGCAACTGGCCGAGGGAGGACGGTTGCTCATTCCGGTCGGGGACAAGGACGAACAGATGCTCACGCTGTTCATCAAGCGGGGCGGGCGACTCGAGCGCCGTGACATCACCCCGGTCCGCTTCGTCCCCTTGATTGGAGCGCAGGGCTGGCCGAGCTGATTTCCACCGGCCGGGTTTGCCTTCCGTCTGGCGGTCGTTCAATTTCGCTCCTCGAGGCACGGCTGCCTCGGGCGGCGCCCCGCGCACACCGTCCCAACCACCATGTCCGCATTCCTCTCGCCTCACACCCCGTTGGCTGGGCATGACCGGCCTCGCACGCTCGTGCCCCCGTATGCGGCGCCAGTGGCAAGCGCCGGCGAACAGGGGCGTGCTGGCCGGGTTCGCCCATTCGTACCCGCCGAGTGGCGAAGCGAGGGGATGAAGGCCGTGGCGGACGCAACGCCTCCGCAGAACACCGCGGCCATGTACCAGCTGTCCGACGTAGAGCAGGGGACCGCCGCGGCAACCCCGATAACCGCATCGACAGGCGCCGAAGTGCCTGCGCTTGCGGCCCCGCTCGTTCCGGCGGGCATTCCGCCGTATCGGCCGCTGCGCCCCACCCCCATCGTCTCACCGGCGATTCGCACTCCATTGTACATCCCGCCCATTCCCACCCCATCGGTCGAGGCGGCGGTGGAGGACGAAGGGATCATCGACCCCATGTTGGTCGACACGGCGGAGTTCCCGATTCCCTCGGGCACGTGGCAATCCCTGACACCGCTGGACACCCCGGCTGTGGCCCCCCAGGAGAGCGCCGCGGCAGACGTCGAGGAACCGGCTGCCAGTGATGAGGCGCCGCTGCCGTGGATTGACGCTTTCCTTGCGGCGACCCCACCGCTCCCGATGGGTGCTGTAGAGGAGCCGGCTCCCCTGGGGGAGGCGTGGGGCATGGAGTCCGCAACGGCGGAGGAGTTGCTCGCGGAAGCGCTCGCCGTCTCCGCCGATGACGCGACCGCCGATTTCGGCGCGGACGAGGTGAGCATCGAGCAGGAGGGGGCAACCGCGCTGGACGCGGTGCAGATGGAAGACGGGTGGCCGCTGGACGAAGCGGTCGCGGAGTTCCGCAGCCTTGGAGCCCGATTGGAACCGCTGCCGTCGCCGGTGGGCGACGAGACGGACAGCACGGCATTCAGCGACCCGCACGTCACCGCTGGCAGCGGCGACGCCGACGGATCGTCGATGTCACCGCCCATGTCTGCCTGGAGCGATGACGACCTGCTCGACATCATGCCCATCCGTCACTCCGGGCGCACGCCGCTTTCCGGTGCCGCGTTGCCTGCCGATGGCGAGCTGTGGGCCGAGCGGGCGCTCAAGGCGCAGGAGGATGCCCTGTCATTCGGCGCAACCCCCCCCTCTGGTCTGGCGGGGGCCGCACGTGAGGAACTGCCGTTGGCTGAAGAGGCCACGGCCGAGCAGGCGGCGCATGCCCTCGAACTGCTCGCCCAACGGGTGAGAGCTGGTGAGCTGCTGCTCCCCGGCTACGATCCGCGCATGGGCGAACCGGCCGCACTGGTGGCGGCGCTGGCGGCGGTGCTCGGGGTCCGGCTCCGCTGACCGCCGAGGGGTGAGCATTGCTGCCGGGTACGATAACTTGGCAGCATGCCGACCACCCTCGACCTTCCTGAACTGCACGCGCGCCTGACGCGTGCGCTGCGTGATGTGCCCGACTTTCCGAAGCCGGGCATCCTGTTCAAGGACATCACGCCGGTTCTCGCCGATCCGCTGCTCATGCAGGATGCCGTGGCAGCCATGTGCGCGCCGCATGCCGCGGCCGGCATCACGCATGTCGTGGCGGTCGAGAGCCGCGGATTCCTGTTCGGCATGCCCATGGCTCTGCAATTGGGCGCCGCGTTCGCGCCGGCCCGAAAGCCCGGGAAGCTTCCGTGGCGGACGACGCGCGAGGAGTACGTGCTGGAGTACCGCAGTGATGTACTCGAAATGCACGACGATGCGCTGTCCGTGGGCGGGGCGGGGGGCGACACGCGTCCAACGCCTCGGGTGCTGGTCGTTGACGATGTGTTGGCTACGGGCGGCACGGCCGCTGCGGCGAGCCGCATTGTTGAACGACTTGGCGGTACGGTGGTCGGCGTGTCCGTCCTGGTCGAGCTCGCGTTCCTCGGCGGCCGTGAGCGCCTTGCGGAGCGTCCCGTGTACAGCGTGCTGACGTTCTGAACCGACCCGATTATCATTAGGCGCGCGCCGTCGTACAGGGCGCCGCGCGTTTCGCCCCCGTAGCTCAGTTGGATAGAGCAGCAGTTTCCTAAACTGTTGGTCGGAGGTTCGAATCCTCTCGGGGGCACTCTTGGCTGGGGCGGCCGAGGACTGGCGGGTGCCTTGCTGCGCGCAAATGCGCTATGTTACGAGGCTGACCCCCGGCTGCTGATTCCGGGCCCCATCCCTTTACCGTTGGCATATTCGCATGGCGCAGGCGACCCGTAACCCACGCACCTCGACCGGGGCTTCGGCTCCGTTGAGCGACGACCCGATCGAGTCGGCGACCACTTGGCTCCAGCTCAACAGCAAGCCGATCCTGCTGGCGGTGGGCGGGGCGGCCGTTGCCGCCGCCGCGGTCCTGATCTACCGGAGCAGTGCGGCGTCGACGCGCGAAAAGGCATCCATCGCGCTGTACGAGGCGCAGGCGCCGTTCGTTCAGGGCAAGTTGCCCGAAGCGCAGCGCGAGCTCGAAAAGGTGGCCACGCGGTTCGGCGGCACAGCCTCCGGTCAGCAGGCAGCGATCCTGCTCGGGCAGGCGCTGTACGGGCAGAACAAGGTGGACGAAGGCATCAAGTCGCTGGAGAAGGCGCTTGGCAGCGCGTCGCCCGAGTTCAAGTCGAATATCGAATCGCTGATCGCCGCCGGCTACGAGCAGAAGAACGAGATGGTCAAGGCCGCCGAGCATTACGGTAAGGCGGCGGCGCTGGCCCCGTACAAGTCGGAGAAGTACAACCATCAGGCCAGCCAGGCCCGCAGCCTCATGGCCGCCGGAAAGAACGCCGACGCCAAGAAGATCTGGGAGGAGCTCTCGAAGCTGGAGGGGGAGCCGGTGCAGCAGGAGGCGACGGTCCGCCTCGGTGAGTTGGCGGCGAAGGGCTGAGCCAACCCAACAGTCCTCGGTCAGTCAGCAGGGGAATCAGGCGGGCGACGGGGTGGTCGCCCGCCTCGTTTTTTGAGGGTTATTAGTGCGTATAATACATGTTATGTAAACTAGAGTCGGTGGATAAGTGTGGGAAAATCCGCGCGTGGAAATCCCCTGTGCTGTGGGAAGATTGCGTAAGCCGTTGCTGTACAAGCAGATGAAATGTCGCCGCGGCGTTCCTTCGTGCCGGGCGCGTCACGAACACCTGA
This sequence comes from Gemmatimonas sp., assembly GCF_027531815.1. NCBI lineage: Bacteria > Pseudomonadati > Gemmatimonadota > Gemmatimonadia > Gemmatimonadales > Gemmatimonadaceae > Gemmatimonas > Gemmatimonas sp. The sequence continues at coordinate 24,997 of NZ_JAPZSK010000010.1, forward strand.
ACTGTCCACCTGTCCACATCGTGGAACCGCACGAATGACAATCGCTTAGAGCGCGGCAATAACCCCTCGGAATACCACGCGCCCTTCACCTCGCAGCGAAGGCTGTCCGCGGCCTTGTTCCTCCGCGTTTTCCCCACCAGCGGTGGGAAGCCGGACCTGCAGCTCTCGGCCGGAACTGGTCAGGATGGTGACCACCGGGCCAGCGGCCAGCCCCCAGGCCGAGAGCAAGACGGCCGTGGCCACTGCCCCCGTGCCGCACGCCAGCGTCTCTCCCTCCACCCCGCGCTCGAAGGTGCGGTAGCGCCAGCGGCCGTCGAGTTGCCGGCTCACCCAGTTCACATTGGCGCCCGCGGCACCCAGGCTTGGGTGATGGCGGAGGACTGGTCCGCGCTCGCGCAGCGGGACCGCTTCGGCGTCATCGCAGAGTACCACGAGATGCGGAATGCCTGCCATGGCGAAACCGACCGCCTGCTCACCGGGCGCCCGTTCGATGTCCACCGTTGGACGCACGTCCATGACCGGCTGCAGGTCGATCTCCGGCAATTGGCCGGGGCCGTGTCCGGTGAGGCGGCTCGAAATGACACCCGCCCCGGTGGTCAGCCGCATACCCGCTGGCGATGCCATATCCAACTGCGCGGCCAGCGCGGTTGAGCACAACGTGGCATTGCCGCAGAGATCCGCCGGCGACCCATCGCTGTTGAAGTAATGGATCGTGACAGCGGCGCCATCGCCTGCTGGCTCGAGTACGACAAGGCCGTCTGCGCCTATCCCATTGTTCCTGTTGCAGATGCGACGTATCACCTCAGGTGATGTGACACGTGCCAATGGAGTAAGGCGACCGTCGAAGAACACGAAGTCGTTCCCCGACCCGGTCATCTTGGTGAACGGGAGGCCGGCCAGCGAGGTGAGATCGACCGGTGGTACGGGGGGCGTTGGCTCCACTGCTTGGGAGCCCATCAGTACTTGCCAGTCATGCCCCACCAACGGAGGCGCCACACCATCCAGATGGCTTCGCGTACGATCCGCTTGGACATCTTGGATTCCCCTTCGGTGCGGTCGTGGAACACGATGGGGATTTCGGCAATGCGGAAGCCGCGCTTCCACGCGCGGAAGCTCATCTCGATCTGGAAGGCATACCCGTTCGAGCGCACGGCGTCGAGCGGAATGGCTTCCAGGACCTCGCGGCGAAAGCACTTGAAGCCTCCCGTCGCATCGCCGAGCCGAAGTCCAGTAATGGCACGCGCATAGATGTTGGCGCCGTAGGACAACATGAGGCGCGTGATCGGCCAGTTGACCACCGTGACCTTGCCGTCACGGTACCGGGAGCCGAGCACCAGGTCGGCATCGCGGACGCTGGCAAGGAACTCGGGGAGGTGCGCCGGGTCATGCGAGAAATCGGCGTCCATTTCGAAGACATAGCCGTAGTCGCGAGCCAGGGCCCAGCGGAACCCTGCCAGATACGCCCGCCCCAGTCCCTCCTTCCCCGGCCGGTGGAGCACGTGGACCCGGGGGTCCGCCGCGGCCAGTTCATCGGCAAGCCGACCGGTACCATCCGGGGAGTTGTCGTCGACGATCAGCACGTCGAGCCGCGGATCCTGTTCGAGAATCCGCGGGACGATGCGCGTGACGTTCTCACTTTCGTTGTAGGTCGGCACGATCACGACGCCTCGCTCATCGATGCGGAGCACGCCACGTGCCGGAGTCTTGATACGGGTCATCTTGCGGCAGAGGTAAAGCGGACTGGCGGCGAGTCACCGTGCAGGCACGGCGACTCGCGTGGTGTCCGTTCAACTCCGAGAATGGGAAGAAAGGCACGGGGAGGGACGGCACGGCCGCCGAGCCTGCACCGTGGATGCTGGAGCAAAACTAGTGGAACGGAGGCGAACTGGCCTGTGGCGACCGCAATGTGCCTCGCTCCTGCGGCGACATGCAGAAGAGCCCGATGACCCCCGGCAGGATCTCGAGCACGGTCAGCCAGACGCGCGATGTCGCGCCGAGCAGCGCCGCGTCCCCCTGCCCCGCCGCGCCTCCTGCCACGAGCAGGGCACTCAGCGCCACCTCGCGAAAGCCTATCCCGCCCGGCGCAAAGAGCACCAGAAAGCCCACCAGATAGGACGCGGCGAAGACGGCAATGAAGAGCGGCGCTGAGGCGGAAATGACCGGAGTCACCCCGCGGGCGAAACAGGCGAACGCCAGCCCGTACCCGAGCCATGAGCCCGTATTGATAACCGCCGCCGTCCAGAGGTCGCGCTTGGAAAGCTGCCGCTCGGCGGCGGCCACGCCTCGCCAGCGTGCGACCCGACGGAGGAGGAGCGGCAGCACGGCCGGCAGTAGCGCGACCGCCACGACGAACAGCAAGCCCGCGACGATGGACACGCGGCTGAGACCAGGGGATATGGCGTCGAGTAGATCGGCACCGAAAATGGCCGCCACGCCGAAGCCAGCGCCCAGATTGAGGACGGTGCCCAGCACGGCAGCGCCGGCCGCGGCCACCCCCGAGACGCCCTCGCGGGCCGCGAGCACACCGAGTGCGCCCACCGACCAGAGCTTGCCGGGGATGTAGCGACCCAGATTGGCCACGGTCCAGATTTGGGCGGCCTTGGCGTACGGCAGCGTGCCCCCCCATCCGCGGAGGAGCATGCGCCAGCTCTGAATGAGCATGGCGTAGGTGAGCAGCACGAGCACACTCGCCGCGATGATCCACCCCCACTTCACCTCGATGCTGCGGGCGGCGCGCTCGACCTCCGCCCACTGGCGGGATAGCACCCAGGCGATGCACCCGAACGTGATGAGCAGCAGCAGCGATCGCAGCCGCGGCGATCGCAGATACGGCGCGATGGTCACGCGGACGGGCCTCGGGTCCCGGCGGCAGACGACGGGGCCGCCAAAGCGCTCGCGTGCGCGCCTCCACGGGCCTGTCGATACAATGCCTGATACGTGGAGGCCACGGCCTCCGGAGAGAATCGCGCGAGCATGTCGGCGCGGGCCAGCTGCCCCAACTGTCGTTGGGTCTCGTGGGAGCCGATCACGCGGGCAAGGCCATTGGCGAGCTCCGCGATGTTGCCCACAGGAACGAGGGTCCCGCCGTGCTCCGGGCGGACCGCATCGACCAGCCCGCCATCGGCATAGGCGATGACCGGAGTGCCGCACAATTGTGCCTCGACCGCGACCAGCCCCAGCCCTTCGCCGCGGGATGGAACGGCCACCGCCTGCGCCGTGGCGTAGTACGACGCGAGCATGTCCTGTGAGACCGTGCCCCCCCAGACGACCCGGTCGGCTACCCCGAGCGACACCGCACGCGCCGCCAGCGCGGCGCGATCCGGACCGTCCCCCAGGACGTGCAGCGACGTGCCCGCCAACACCGGCAGCGCCAGCGCCTCGAGCAGGTCATGCAGCCCTTTTTGCGCGTTGAGCCGACCCACAAAGAGCACGCCGCGCCGCTCCGGTGCCGCGTCCGCCAGCGCGAACCGGCGGGTATCCACGGGCATCGGTGCCACCGTGATGTTCGCGGATGGGGCGATTGCGCGGGCCTCACTGGCCAGCCAGGAGGAGACGGCCGTGCACACCACCGCCTGTCCAAGGACGGCGCGCATGACGGGGTGTACCGCCGGTTTCTGGCTGGCGAGCCGGACATCCGAGCCATGCATGGTGACCATCAGGGGCGGATCGTCGGGACCGAGCGCCTTCCACAGCGCGAGTCCCGCGGGAAACCACCAGTGCGCATGAACGATGTCGAATGGATCACCTGCCTGTCTGGCGACTTGGAGGCAGCGCTGCACGTGCCGGCGCATGTTGGCGAGCAGTTGCAGCAGGGCCACCTTGCCTCCCCAGGAGCCGCGCACCGTTTCCGCCATGGTCCCGGTATAGGCCAGCGTCATGCGCGCATCGCTGGCGTACCGAACACGATCGATGGCCACGCCCTCGAGGGTGGTCTCGGGGGGAAGGCCCGCCGCCCCCGGCGCCACGATATGTACGCGAGTCCCTTGGGCCTGCAGCGCCGTCGCCAGGCGCAGCACGAACGATCCCGCTGCGTCACCGGCAAAGCGCGGCGCATTGTGCGTGACGAAGAGCACCCGGCGGGGGCCAATCACGGCCGCGGCCTGCGGGTCGGGCTCAGCGGGCGTCGCGTGCGGCGTCGCGCACGGCGCCGGAATCGTCCTGCTCGAATTGGTTGGCCGCCAACTCGCTGAGCTCCCGCCGCATTTCTCGCACTTCGCTGCGCTGCTGAGCGATCTGCTCGCCCAGCAGGCCGGTGGCGAAGAAGACAGAGCCCAGCACCAGGCATGTCTGGATGACGGTCCACGCCCAGCGCTGGCCCTGCCCCGTGACAAGCAGCCAGCCCAGCGCCGCGCAACCGGCCAGGACCCCGAGCGCAAAGAGCGCGGCGCCCAGCATGCCGAAGGCAAGCAGCGGCTTCTGGCCAAAGCGCAGCTCGAACCACACCGCCAGCATGTCGAGCACGCCCACGGGAATGCGGGACAGGCCGAACTTGGAGCGCCCCGCGTGCCGAGGGTAAAGCGGGATAGGCACTTCGGTGACCGTGAAGCCCTGCGCCGCCGCCATCACGATCATGTACCGATGAAAGTCGGGGCGCATGGGAAGCGCCGCCATGATCTCGCGCCGATACGCCTTCACGTTGTTGAGGTCGCGCACGGGGACGTGAAACAGGGTGCGGCTCAGCTTGTTGTAGATCCCCGACACGAACGCCTTCTCGTACTTCCCCTGCTTGAACCCCGTCACCATGTCGCTTTCGTTGGCGAGAATGGGTCCCACCAGGCTCGGGATGTCCTCGGGCTTGAACTGCAGGTCGGCCGGATAGAACACCAGCACCTGCCCCCGCGCGTGCAGGTACCCCGTGCGAAGCGCTTCTGCGATCCCCCGCTGGGCCCGATGGCGCACTGGATGGAGGAAGCCGTACTGCTCGCGCAGCTCCTGCAGCAGCGCCCAGCTGCCGTCGGTCGAGCCGTCGTCCACCACGATGACCTCATACCGCGCCTGCTGGCCGCGGATCATCGCGTCGCAGAGCTCCAGGAACAGCGGCAGGTTCGCGGCTTCGTCCTTGGCCGGCACGAGTACGCTCACGTCCACCTCCGACCTGGTGGCCGGGGGCGGCATCGTGCGGAGGGGGCGAAAACTCACAGCCATGCGAGAGGAGGAAGGATCAACATGCCTGACGGCACGAGGGGTCGGGACGGTGAGGGGGCTAGACGCGCTTGCGCATGCGCGCGGGGAGCACGCCCAGCTGGTCACGGTACTTGGCCACCGTGCGTCGCGCAATCTGCACCCCGGTCTGCTGCAGGATTTCCACGATCGCCTGGTCGGTCAGGGGATTCTTGGGATCCTCCCCACCCACCAGTTTCTCGATCTGGTCCTTGATCCCGCGCGCCGAGACGTCGTCGCCGTCGGCCGTCGCCAACCCGGACGAGAAGAAGAACTTCAGCGGGAGCACCCCACGAGGGGTCTGCACGAACTTCTCGTTGGTCACCCGGCTGACCGTCGACTCGTGCATGCCCACGGCCTCGGCCACCTCGCGCAGGGTGAGCGGCTTGAGCGCCTGCACGCCACGCTCGAAGAAGTCCCGCTGCCGGTCGACGATGTAGTGCATGACCTTGAGCATCGTCTGGCGGCGCTGCTCGATGGCCTGAATCATCCAGTTCGCCGAATTCAGCTTGCTGGCAATGAAGTCCTTGCTCTCGGTATCGAACCGCTTCTTGTCGCGCGCGATCTCCTGGTACGTACGCGACAGCTTGAGCCGCGGCAGGTTGCCGTCGTTCAGGAAGATGTGGTAATGCCCATCGATCTTCTCGACCACCAGATCGGGAATGATGTAGTTGTCGTTACCGGCACTGAACCGAAGCCCCGGCTTGGGGTCCAGCTTGGCGATTTCATCAGCGGCCCCCTGCACATCCTGCGCGCTGATGCCGAATCGCTTTGACAGTTCGCTCCACCGGTGCGCGATGAGCTCCTCGAACGACTCCTCGACCAGGCGGTAGGCGAGCGCATCCCGCCTGCCGGCGGCGCGCAGTTGCAGCAGCAGACACTCACGCAGGTCGCGGGCGCCAACTCCCGCGGGATCGAGATCCTGGATGATCTGTAGCATCCGCAGCATTTCGGTGTCGGTGAAGACCGGCACCTCGCCGTCGATATCGCGCTCCTCGGCTTCCTTCAGCAGCCATTCGTTGACGCCGCGCTGGATTTCCTCCAGCGGACACGCCAGCCACCCATCGTCGTTGATGTTTCCGACAAACTCCTCGGCCAGAATCGCCTGCCGCGGCGTGAGTTCCAGCAGCGACAGTTGCTCCGTGAGGTGATCGGCCAGGTCGCGCGTGTCGACCGTGACCGGCTCGTACCATTCGCGCTGCTCGTGCTCTTCGCGCTGCCCCCCGGTCTCGAACCCGTCGAGCAGCACCGCTTCCCAGTCGACATCGTCGTCACCGGTCTTTTCCGGTTCCGGTTCGGCCGTCGCTTCCGGTTCGGTGAGATCCTGCGCTTCGGTGGCCGGTTCGTCGGCGTCGGGCGCCTCATCGTCTTCCTCATCGGGCTCAACGAGCTCGAGGAAGGGGTTCGTCAGCAACTCCTGCTTGAGGTGCTGCTGCAGATCGAGCAGCGGCATGTACAGCAGATCCATCGCCTGGTAGAGGCGTGGATTGACCTTGAGTTCCTGCCGGAGTCCGGCGTTCTGTTGCAGTCCCGTTTTCATCAAGCCCGCACTCCTTCATCGGCTTCGGCGAAGCGTGCACGGAGTCGGGCCGACAGCGTCGGGCCGAGGTAGATCTCCGCCACCGTGTCATCGAACACGAGTTCACGAACTGTACCGGAGACTTTGACCACGCCGTCGTACATGATGTAGGCGCGATCGACGATGTCGAGGGTCTGCTCGACGTTGTGGTCACTGATGAGTACGCCTATGCCACGATGGCGGAGTCCCGCCACGATCTGCTGAATGTCGTGCACCGCGATCGGGTCCACGCCGGCAAACGGCTCATCGAGCATCATGAACTTGGGCTGAGTCACGAGCGCACGCGTGATCTCCAACCGCCGCCGCTCCCCGCCGGACAACTGAAACGCGCGGCTGTTTCGCAAATGCTTGATGCTCAACTCATCGAGCAGCATTTCCAATCGGTCCTTCCGTTCGCCGGCGGAGAGATCGAGCGTTTCCAGGATGGCCAGAATGTTCTGTTCGACGGTGAGCTTTCGAAAGATGGAAGGCTCTTGCGAAAGATAACCGATTCCCTGGCGCGCCCGCTCGTACATGGGCATGCGCGTGATGTCCGTGCCGTCAAGACGGATCGCGCCCGTCTGCGGGGCAATGAGGCCCACCAGCATGTAGAACGTGGTGGTCTTGCCGGCGCCGTTGGGGCCCAGCAGACCGACGATCTCTCCCTGGGAAACACGCACCGACACGTCGTTCACGACCCGCCGACCGCGGTACACCTTGACCAGTCCATCGGCCGAGAGCACCGCAGCGCTGTCCGGTTCCGTCGCCGCCGGTGTTGTCCCCGCGGCAGCGCGATGCTCACCGGTGGCACGCAGCACACGTGCCAGTTCGGCACGATGCGCCTGCACCGCCACCCAGAGATCCGGCGTCACGCGCACCTCGGCGTCCGGTTCGGCCACCCCACTGGCGAATGGTTCGATGACACCACTGGCAGCCAGTCGGGGCAGCAGCGCTGCCACCAGATGGCTGCGGACTTCGTCGGGGGCGAGGGCGCGGCCCTCCCGGTGCTCCTCGATGTACCGTCGCGTGATGGCATGCAGCGGCACCCGGCCCGTCATGTCCGCGCCGTCGACAATCGCGCCCAGCACCATCGCCAGTGACCGGTCTCCGTGCACGGCACGCTCGACGACCGACACGATGTCGGTCGCGGAGGTTGGTGTGTGGGGACGTGAGGAATCGCTCATGGACGGCGGCGGGTAGCGGAAGCAAGTGGTGGCAATGCGGCGGGAGCAGCTCTGTCGTCTTCCCCTGGGGGACGGCGCGGCGGCGCCCCCGGAGCGCCGCCCGGACGCCCAGGAGGCCTGCGCGGGCGGGTGCCCGGCGCCGTCGCCGTGTCTGCTAGACTGTCCGACGCCGGTTCGAGATACACCCCGGAGGCCGCCGAGTCCACCCGCACGTCGCGCACGGTCCCCGTATCGAAGTTCACGAAGATGCGGAGCCCGCGCACATAGTTGATGGCGGGCGGTGCCGTGGGCCCCTTGGAGGTGGCCATGTGAAAGAGGGAACTGGCGTTCCCCAGGGCACGGATCTCCTTGATGTTCACCCGGTTGCCCGTATCGCGCGGCGCCGTCGCGCCGGGAGCCGGTGCGGCGACCGGGAGGCGAACGGCGATGCTGTCGAAAAAGGCGAAGATGCTGTCGCCGCGGAGCAGATCCTTCTCGGTCGTCCGGATCTTGAGCGTATCCGGCGTGCCCACCGCCACGGCACTGCCGACCGCGCGTACCTCGCGCACCTGCTTGTCCACCAGACGAATGCGAAGCGAATCGGCAATGACATCCTGCTGCGGGGTGGTGGCTTTCGCCCGCCCCGCCCCGAAGGCAAACGCCTCCTCCAGCTGCTGCGCCTTCAGCCGCACGTCGATGATCTCGGCATTCAGTACGAGGTCATCGCTGGTGGCCGTGGATTTGTGGCGGGCCACCACGCGATCGAGTGTGCGCGCGGTACTGTACATATCGATCGTGTCGCCGACCAACGTGAACTGCTGCGCGGTGTCCCGGTTTACGATACGCGCGCCGCGCACGAGTCGCGACTTCTCCGTGATCTTGTCGAAGGAGGCGGAGTCCGCCTGGGCATTCAGTTGCTCGCGATCGATCCGCACGTCGCCCCACGCCATGAGCAGTGAATCGCCCGCATCCTCGAAGCGATTCGCGATGACCGTGGTGGGGGGCTGCAGCCGGCCCGTACTGTCCTTTTCGATCAACCGTGCCGTGGACCGGCTGGGCGCAATGAGGCGAGAGGCGGGACGTTCCGGGGTGGCCCGGAAGTACTCGATGCTCGGCCCCGCAAAGGTGCTGCCGGTGGCCAACTGCGTCGCTACGACGTTGCCATCGGCATACAACCGCCCTTCGCGTGTGAAATACGTGGCATGCATGGCCGTGATCTGCACCTTGTTGGGCTCTTCGTAGACCACGTTGCCGTACAGGTTCACGATCCCCGCCGCCTGAAACTGCTCCGCGCTGTCGGCCCGCAGCCGGTTGTTCTCCCCTTGGCACCGTCCCACGAAGCCGCCGCCAACAAAGGTGTTGGATACCGTCTCGCTCATGCGGCTGTACAGGAGTCGCGTCTCCGGCGGCGACTCGGTCATGTCGAGTACGCAGGGGCGCGACGGCGGTGGCGCCTTCTTGGCGGGCTTCTTTGGCACACTGTCGGTCTTCGGGGGACGGGGCCCCGTACTGTCGGACGGCGTTGGCGCCTTGGCCGTGTCGCGCCCGGGGCGCGCCGCGCTGTCCACCGGGGCTACCGCAACCGGTGGGCGCGCCGCGACACGCTCAGGTGTCACCGGGCGACCGGCTGAGTCGGACGGTGACACGACCGGCGGTGTGGGGGCCGCCCGTCCGGCGCCGCGACATCCTGCGTTCACGACGGTTGATACCACCGCCAGCAGGAAAAAGGCGCGGGAGGAGGGCACGCGCCAACGGCGGCCGGCCGGCATGGTCACCGCGTGGGCACCTGAACCGTCGCGATGATCTTGCAGCCGCGCAAGCATCGGAAGTTATTCAGCTTGGGGTCGGACTCGAAGCCGATCCCCGAGTGCTCACGCTTCGGCTCGTTCAATACGAACGCCGAATCGGAAAAGAACTGGTTGCGAACCTGATCGAATACCAACTGCTGCGAGGTGAACCGCTTCCCGTCCTCACGCACCACCACCACGTCGCCGCGCGCTTCGAGGCGCTGCAGGCGCGAGTTGTAGGTGCCGGTCTTGGAGGTGAGCACCCCGTCCTTCACACCCTGCGCGGTGTAGAACGTGAGATTCACACGCCGCATTTCTATGCGGGTGCCGTCGTCGTAGAGGTACGCCGTATCGGAGAGGAGCTCACCGTTGTTCACGCCCTTGTTCGTGAGGACGTGGCGAACCCCGAACCCCATCTGGTCGGCCGAATCAGGCATGGTGGACGTGGCCACGCGCTTGACGGCCGGGGTCGTCGGCTTCTTCGGGCATCCCGCGCCACTCAGCAGGCCCCACCCGGCGACCGCCGCCACCACCAGCCGCCCGGTGCTCGGCGCGGCTCCATTCCATGGGCGCATCAAACCGCCCCCGCCCTCATGAGATCGTGCAGGTGCACGACACCCACCAGGCGTTGCGCGCCATCGACGACAGGCATGGCCATGATCCCATGCGTTTCCATGCGGTGCACGACAGCACTCCCCAGTTCAGTATCCTCCGCCATCCGTGGCGCCGTCGTCATGACCGAGGCCACGGAAATGGTCAGCACATCGTCCTGCCGCTCGAGCAGGCGAGTGAGATCTCCTGCGGTGACGACCCCGGACACCCGGTCCTGTTCCACCACGATGGCAATGCCGCGTCGCGCGGCGAGCAGAACCACCGCCTCGCGCATCGTGGCGCCGAGTGGGAGCGTGGGGAGCTGCTCTCGTACCATGACGTCGGCGACACGGGTGAGCAGGCGCCGGCCGAGCGCACCTCCCGGATGCAGTCTGGCGAAATCCTCGGCGCGGAACCCCTTGGCCTGCAGCAGGGCCACGGCCAGCGCGTCACCAAGGGCCAGGGTGACCGTTGTACTGGTGGTGGGGGCGAGGTCGTGTGGGCACGCCTCCTCCTTCACCAGCAGGTCGAGCGTGACATCGCAGAGACGGCCGAGGCGCGATCCGGCCACAGCGGTCATGGCGATGCGCTTCACACCGAGGCGCGCCAGCGCCTCGATCAGTCCGAGCAGTTCGTCGCTTTCCCCACTCTTCGAGATGAGAATGGCGACATCGTCGGGGCCGACGATGCCGAGGTCGCCATGCACACTCTCGACGGGATGGAGAAACGTTGCCGGGGTGCCGGTGCTTGTGAAGGTGGCCGCGATCTTCCGCCCCACCAGCCCCGACTTGCCGACACCGGCCACGATGATGCGACCGGTGCACGAGGTCAGCAGCCGCACCGCTTCGGCGAAGGGTTCTCCCAACGCCCGTTCGCTCCGCTGAAGCGCCTCCGCTTCGAGGGCCAGCACGCGTCGCCCACGTTCAATGATCGTCGTCGAGTCGAGCGCGGCCCCTGTCGTCTGCGTGCGAGTCACTGCGTCACCTCGGTTGCATGCGGCCGGCCTGCGGCGCCGACCGCCAGTTCACTGCGGGAGGCCACGTACCGCTCCACCGCGTCGCTCCATTCGCCGCGCGCGTAGAGCAAGGCCTCGGCGAATTCGCGCACCGCACCATGTCCGCCACGCGCCTGCAGCTGCAGCACCGCCGCCCGACGCGCTTCCGGGACGGCATTCGCCACGGCGACCGGCAGGCCCACGACGCGCAGAACGGCAAGATCGGGAAGGTCGTCACCCACGAAGGCCACCTCGTCGAGGCTGATCCCCAGCGAGCTGCACAGCTCGCTGAGCGCCGGGAGTTTTCGGGCCTGCGGATCCTGAATGCAGGCATCGACCCGCAATTCGCGCGCGCGCACGGCCACGCTTTCCGAGACGCGTCCGGTCACGAGGGCCACCTTGAGGCCGCACTCCCGCAGCATGGCCATTCCCAGCCCATCCTGCACGTCGTAGCGCTTGAATTCAAACGGGGCCGGCACGCCCTCATGCAGCGCGCTCCCCAAGTAAAGGCCGCCGTCGGTGAGCACCCCATCGACATCGAACGCCACCAGGCGCACGCGACGGGCCAGCGCCGCCTCGATGCGCGGCGTCTGGACCACGAGTGGCGGGAGCGAGGAACCGTGGCTGGTCACGGGCGAACGGTGCGATCCCAGATGTCCACGGCGCGATCGATCAGCGCGGGGAGGTCATCGAGCGGAATCATGTTGGGGCCGTCGCTGGGGGCCGTCGCCGGCGTGGGGTGCGTTTCGAGGAACAGCCCCTGGGCGCCCGCCGCCACCGCCGCGAACGTGAGCGGCGGAATAAACTCCCGCGCGCCGCCGCTGGCGCCCCCCTGCCCCTTCCCCGGCTGCTGCACACTGTGCGTGGCATCGAAGATGACCGGCACGTTGCACGCGGCGCGCATGCGGGCGAACGCCCGCATGTCGACCACGAGGTCACCATACCCGAAGAACGTCCCACGTTCGGTCACGGCCACCTCGCCCACGGTGCGTCCGGCGCGCACGGCGCCGCCTTCCACCTTGCGGACCGCGCCAAGCATTCCTTCCGGGTGCATCCACTGCCCCTTCTTGACGTTCACCGCCCTGCCGGTGGCACCGGCAGCCAGCAGCAGGTCGGTTTGCCGGCAGAGGAAGGCCGGAATCTGCAGCACATCCACCACGGTCGCCGCCACGGCACACTGCTCCGCCTCGTGCACATCGGTCAGGATGGGCAATCCGCTGGCGGTGCGCACGCGATCGAGTGCGGCAAGGCCGGCCTCGATCCCCGGGCCACGAACACCGTCCACATTCGACCGGTTGGCCTTGTCGAAGCTGGCCTTGAAGATCACCCCACCGGGCACACGTTCGGCCAACCGCGCCAGCGCGTCGGCGACGCGCAAATTCAGCGCGTCGTCTTCCAGTTGGCACGGACCGGCAATGAGAAACAGCCGCTGGTCGGGGAACCGCGTCATGAGGCGGTCGCTCACTGGTTCACGTGCGCGAGGGCGGGCGACGCGCTGACCGGCGCTTCGGCAAGGCGGCGCGTGTGCGCGGCCGCAACGAAACCGGCAAACAACGGGTGCGGGCGCAGGGGGCGCGACTGCAGTTCGGGGTGGAACTGGCAGCCCACGAACCACGGGTGCGAGGGGAGTTCGATCATCTCCACCAGCGAATCGTCGGGAGAGAGCCCGCTCAGGCGCATGCCGTGCTCGATGAACCGCTCACGATACCGGTTGGACACCTCGTACCGATGCCGATGCCGCTCGCTGACCTCGGGCTGGCCATAGATCTCCGCCGCCCGCGAGCCGCGCTGCAGGCGGCACGGGTAGGCCCCAAGGCGCATGGTGCCCCCTTTATCCGTCACTTCGCGTTGCGAATCCATGAGGGAAATGACGGGGTTGCTGCACTCGGGGGCAAACTCGCTGGAGTGACTGTCGTCGAGACCAAGCGCGTGCCGCGCGAACTCGATGATGGCCACCTGCATGCCAAGGCAGATGCCGAAGAACGGCAGCTGCATTTCGCGGGCGGCACGAATGGCCTCGACCATCCCCTCCACACCACGCACGCCGAAGCCGCCCGGCACCAGCAGACCGTGATGCTGCGACAGGATCTCCCGTGCGCGCTCCGGACTGGTGAACAGGTCGCTGGAGGTCCAGGCCAGCTCGACGCCCACATCGTTGGCGATGCCGCCGTGAATGAGTGCTTCCTGGACACTCTTGTAGCTGTCGACGTAGTCGGTGTACTTGCCCACGACGCAGATGCGGACCTTTTCGCGCGGATGCGTGATGCGTTGCACCATCGTGCGCCACGCCGAGAGATCGGGGGTGGGGGCGCTGAGGCGGAGCCGCTCCATGACGCGGTCTGCGAACCCCTGCTGCTCGAACACCAGTGGAATCTGGTAGATCGTGGGCACGTCAGGGCTCTCGATCACCGCGCCGAAGTCCACGTTGCAGAAGAGCGCGATCTTGCGCTTTACGTCGTCCTGCAGCGGCTTTTCGCTGCGACAGATGAGGAAGTCCGGCTGGATGCCGATTTCCATCAGTTCACGCACCGAATGCTGCGTGGGCTTGGTCTTCACCTCACCGGCGGCGGCAATGTACGGCACCAGCGTGAGGTGCACGAAGATCGCATTCTCCTTCCCCACTTCCCGGCGGAACTGCCGGATGGCTTCCAGGAAGGGCAGCGATTCGATGTCACCGACGGTCCCGCCGATCTCGACGAGCACGACGTCGTTGCCGGGGGCGATGCGCTTGACGGCGTTCTTGATCTCGTCGGTGATGTGCGGAATGACCTGCACCGTGGAGCCGAGGTACTCGCCCCGACGCTCCTTGGTGATGACGTTCGAATAGATCCGACCCGTCGTGATGTTGTTGGCCTGCGACAGCGGTCGGTCGAGGAAGCGCTCGTAGTGGCCGAGGTCGAGATCGGTCTCGGCCCCATCATCCGTTACGAACACCTCACCGTGCTGGAACGGGGACATGGTACCCGGATCGACGTTCAGATACGGATCGAGCTTCATCATGGTCACGCGAAAACCGCGCTCGACGAGCAGCCGCCCGAGCGAGGCCGCTGCGATACCCTTGCCGAGGGAGGACACGACGCCACCGGTGACGAAGATGTACTTCGGGGCGGACGTCTGGCCTGTCGGCGCAATGGGAGTGGACATGAGCGGAGTTCCGTGGGGGACCGGGTCGAAATACAGGAAAGTCGCGCCCTATGGCGCGACACGGAGCGTGGGCTCCGACCAGCGCCGATTCGCGCGGAGCAAATCGTCTTCGGTGTCGATGCCGCCCTCTGCGAAGGGCACGTGTGCTACGCCGATCGGGATATCGTGCGCGAGTGGCCGCAGCTGCTCCAGCCGCTCGACGAGCTCGAGCGGATGCGGCGCCAACGTTACCCACTGCCGCAGCGCTTCGCGGGTATAGGCGTACACCCCCACGTGCTGGCGAACGAGCGGCGCCAGGATCGGCTCGTCAGACGCGTCACGCAGAAACGGAATGGGTGCCCGTGAAAAATAGAGGGCCCGACCGCTCTCGGTGCACACGACCTTCACCACGTCGGCACGCTGCTGTGCGGAAGCCGCCACGGAGACCGCTGCCGTCCCGATGGGCGCGCGGCCGCTGGCGACGATCCCGACGGCTCCTTCGAGCGCCTCGCGTGACACAAATGGCTCGTCCCCCTGTACATTGAGCACGACCTGCCAGGTCGAGAACTCGGGACGCGACGCCACCTCGGCCACGCGATCCGTGCCGCTCGGGTGGTCCGCTCGCGTCATCACTGCGTGAATGCCATGGGCGGCGCAGACGGCGGCAATGTCCGGGTGGTCGGTTGCCACCACCACGCGGTCCGCCACCTGCAAGGCTTCGACACGCTGGTGCACCCGGACGACGAGTGGTTCGCCTCCCAGGAGGCGAAGCGGTTTGCGGGGGAGCCGGGTCGCGCCAAGGCGCGCCGGAATCACCGCGAGGACAGCCATGGTCCAGTGCGCTGGGGCGTGGTTGCAGCAAAATTCACGCCAGTTAAGATACCCGGTTCGGCTCGGCAAGGCAAACGTGTCCTGCCCGTCGGACGCGTCACCATTTGCATCTCCAGCTTTCCGTCATGCCCACGTCTTGGTGGATCGGCTTCAACGTCATGGTGCTGTTCCTGTTGGCCCTCGATCTCGGGGTGTTCAACCGGAAGGCGCACGCGGTTTCGGTCAAGGAAGCGCTCGGCTGGAGCGCCCTCTGGGTGTCGCTGGCGATCGGGTTCGGCCTCTGGATCGGGCAGTCCATGGGACGCCAATCCATGCTCGAGTTCTATGCCGGCTATCTGGTGGAACAGGCATTGTCCGTCGACAACCTGTTCGTCTTCATCCTGATCTTCGGCTACTTCCGCGTTCCGCAGGAACTCCAGCACCGGGTGCTCTTCTGGGGCATTCTTGGCGCGCTGCTCATGCGTGGCGCCATGATCGGCGCGGGCGCCATCCTGCTCGCGCAATTCCATTGGATCATCTACCTGTTCGGCGCCTTTCTCGTCTACACCGGCTTCAAGATGGCCTTCGGTGGGGGGAGCGACATCGAGCCGGAGCAGAACCCCGTCATTCGGATGGTGCGCCGGTTCGTTCCCCTCACCACCAAGTTCCACGGCGAGCAGTTCTTCGTACGGGAGGCGATCGAGCCGGGGGGAGCGCTACGCCGCGTCGCCACGCCCCTCTTCGTCGTGCTCGTGCTCGTGGAGACCACCGACGTGGTGTTCGCTGTCGACTCCATTCCTGCCATTTTCGGCGTGACGCGCAACCCGTTCCTCGTGTACACGTCGAACGTGTTCGCCATCCTCGGGCTCCGATCGCTCTATTTCGTGCTCGCCAACATCATCGGCAAGTTCCACCTGCTCAAGTACGGCTTGTCGGTCGTGCTGGCATTCGTGGGGGTGAAGATGCTGCTCAGTGAAGTGCGCCCCATCGGCATCGGGGTGTCGCTGGGTGTGGTGGCCGGTGTCCTGGTGGGGAGCGTGCTGCTGTCGCTGGTGATTCCGCCGCGCAAGGAAAGCAAAGCGGACGACTGATGCGCCGTCCGGCAGCTGGTTGGGAAACGCGTCAACACGGAGTTCACGGAGGAAGGTGAGAGCGCGGAGAACGGTACAAGTTGGCGCTCTTCTCCGTGCCCTCACCTGACTCGGTGAACTCCGTGTCAGCGCGTCTCGCCGGCGGTCGTGTGCCGGAACTCGCGCGCCATGCGCAGAAAATTCACCAGGATCGTACGCCCGTGTTCAGTGAGAATCGACTCGGGATGGAACTGCACGCCAAACACGGGATGCACACGGTGCTGCAATGCGTGGATCTCGTCCGCGTCGTCGGTGGCGACGGCGGTCACCTGCAACTCGGCCGGGAACGATTCGCGCTCCACGACCAGCGAGTGATAGCGCATCACGCCAAACGGTGACGGAATGTCGGCGAAGAGCCTGGTACCGTCGTGCACGAGGCGCGACATCTTGCCATGCATCACGCGATCCGCGCGAACGACGCTGCCGCCGTACGCTTCGCCGATGGCCTGATGGCCGAGACACACCCCGAGCAGTGGAATGTGCGCGCCGTAACGGCGGATCACGTCTACCGAAATGCCGGCCTCGCGCGGTGAGCAGGGCCCCGGTGACACCACGATCGCCTCGGGGGCCATCGCGCCCACCTCGTCCACGGTCAGCGCGTCGTTGCGATGCACTTCGAGTCGCTCACCGAGCTCGCCGAAGTACTGCACGAGGTTGTAGGTGAACGAATCGTAGTTGTCGATGACGAGAAGCATGGTGAAGCTAGAGGTCAGGCGCGCGGGTGGAACTGCTTGTGCACACTCCGAAGATACTCGCGGTCCACGTGCGTGTAGATCTGCGTGGTGGCAATGTCGGCGTGGCCCAGCATCTCCTGCACCGCACGCAGGTCCGCGCCTCCCTCCAGCAGGTGGGTCGCAAAGGAGTGGCGCAGTGTGTGCGGGGACACGGCTTTCTCGAGTCCCGCTTGTTCCACATACTTGCGCAGAATTTTCCAGGCCCCCATGCGCGTCAACGGCGCGCCGCGTCCGTTGAGAAACAGCAGCCCCTTCCCCTGCCCCCGCTCCAGCACTGGCCGGAGTTCGCGCACATAGACCGCGACGGCGCCGATCGCCGAGCGCCCGATCGGGACGAGGCGTTCCTTGCTGCCCTTGCCGAACACGCGCACGAGCCCCTCCTCAAGCAGCACGTCCTTGACCGCCAGGCCGATCCATTCCGACACCCGGAGTCCGGCGCCGTAGGCCAGTTCGAGCATGGCACGGTCACGAAACGCCAGACGTTCTTCGAGCTGCGGCGCCGCGAGCAGTCGCGTCACTTCCTCCACGCTCAGGACCTCGGGCAAGGTCCGCCACCGTTGAGGGGAGTCGAGCCGCTCCGTGGGATCGGTCGTGACCACCCCTTCGGCAAGCAGGATCCGATACCATGTGCGGAGCGCCGAGATGTTGCGACGGATCGAGCTGCCGGCCAGGCCGAGATCCTTGAGGTGGTAGATGAACTCCCGGAGCGCCGCGGCGGTGATGGCACCGACCGTCGTGATCCCCTGCGCGCGCATGAACACCGCACAGCGCAGCACATCGCGCCGATACGCGTCGATGGTCCGGGGTGAGGCCCCCGCCTCGAGCGCCAAGGCATCCTCGAACAGCTGCAGGGCGAACCCCTGCTGCAGACGGCGCCAGTCGTCGCCACGGTCAGGCAACGCCGGAGATGTCACTGGTGGGGCCCGCCGCCCGCGCGCGACGAGCGCATCCGCCACGCGACAATCGCCACCACCATCATGGCAAGCACACCGGCGCCGATCGCCAGCAGGCGTTGCTGCTCCCCGATGCGCGCCAGCAACTGATCTGCGTTCGCGCCGGCCCGAAACGCCAGGACACACACGATCCCGTACCACACGCCGGATGCCAGTGTCATGGCAATGGCGGCACGCACGGCGCCGATGCCCAACGCTCCCGCCATGGGCGGCACCAGCGCGCGCACGCCCGGCAGGAAGCGACTCGCCATCACCGCGAACAGCCCCTGCGTCTGGAATCGCTCCGCAAAGCGGTCGGCTGCGGACGGTGAGACCATGGCAGGAAAGCGCCGCATCATCCACGGGAGACCGTAGCGGTGACCCAACCCATACATGAGCATGGCGCCTCCCACGTTACCCACCATGGTCGCCAGCCACACGCCCCATTCGGTCCCGTTGCCGCGCGCAGCCACGAACGCGCCGAGCGCAATCACCGTGTCGGCAGGGAGCGGCGGAAAGACATTCTCGAGAAAAGCCGCCGCGATGATGGCCCCGTACAACAGGGCCTCGGGAAGCGACGTCAACCACGCCATGAGCTCAGTCATGTTGCCTCCCGGTGCCGGGGGGACGGCTGGGCGATCGGCGCGTGCACGGCGCGGGATCGCCGCACATCATCAGTCGCGTCGGATGACGGACGCCGTCGCCATGACGGCCAATCCCTCACCTCGACCAATCCAGCCCAGGCCCTCGTTCGTCTTGCCCTTTACGAACACCTCCGCCACCTCGATCTCGAGCACCGCGGCCAGCCGTTCCCGCATCGCCGCCCGATGCGGGCCGATCTTGGGCTGTTGCGTGATCACGGTGACATCCACGTTGCCCACCCGCCATCCCGCCTGGTGCAGGCGCGCGACGGCCGCGGCGAGCATCACGACGGAGTCCTTCCCCTTGTTGGCGGCGTCCGTATCGGGGAACATCTCGCCGATATCGCCCAGGCCGGCGGCGCCCAGCACGGCATCGGTGATGGCATGACACACGGCATCGCCGTCGGAATGTCCCGCACAGTGCATGGACGCTGGAACGTCGATGCCGCCCAGTCGCATGGGCCCGCCCTCACCGAACCGATGGGAGTCATAGCCGATCCCCACGCGCAGTCCCATCGACGTCGTCACGCCGCCGCCGTGGCCGCCACAACGGGAGCAGCCATCGACACCCCGTCGTCGCTGCTGATGATGGAGTAATCCTGCCGCCGCCGCGCCGGCGTGAAGCCCGCGTCGACAATGAGCCGGTCGAGCTCGTCGGTGGTCGTACGATGCGTCGTGTTCGCGGCCGACACCACGTTCTCCTCGATCATGAGCGACCCGAAGTCGTTGCAGCCGTAGCGCAGGGCCATCTGTCCCACCTTCATCCCCATGGTAACCCAGCTCGACTGCAGGTTGGGAATGTTGTCGAGCACAATGCGGGACATGGCAACCGTGCGCAGGTACGTCACGGCATCGGTCTTGGGCATGTGCGACATCGTGGGCGTGTTCTCCGGCTGCAACGGCCACGTGATGAACGCCGTGAAGCCATGCGTGCGCGCCTGCAGTTCACGCACGCGCTGCAGGTGCTCGATGCGTTCGGCCAGCGTCTCGCCAATGCCGTACATCATAGTCACCGATGTCTTCATGCCGGCATTGTGCGCCAGTTCCATGATCTCGAGCCAGCGATCGGCACCCGCCTTCTTGGGAGCCGCGATGTCCCGCACCCGCTGCACGAGAATTTCGCCACCGCCACCGGGAATGGAGTCGAGCCCCGCGGCCTTCAGTTCGCGGATGACATCGGTGGCGTCCATGCGGAAGCGCGTGGCGAAGAAATCCACCTCGCTCGGGGAGAAGCCGTGGATGTGAATCGGGTGATACATCTTGATGTAGCGCAGCAGATCGAGGTACCACTCGAACGGGATGTACGGATTGTGGCCGCCCTGAATCAGGATCTGCACACCGCCGAGCGCCTTCGTTTCCTCGATCTTCTCGCCGATCTGCTCGTATGAGAGGGTATACCCCTCCCCATGCTTCGGCCGTCGATAAAACGCGCAGAAGCCGCAATCGGCTACACACACGTTCGTATAGTTGATGTTCCGATCGACGATGTACGTCACGACGCCAAGCGGATGCTTCTGCTCGCGAATGCGATCGGCTTCGAGGCCCAGTTCGAGCAGCGGCGCGTTGGTGTAGAAATCGAGAAGATCACGCATGACGGTCACGAGTATGGAGCGGGAATGCGGTCAGGCAGCGGGCAGGAATGCCAACGTCCCATCAGGAACACGACCCGCCAATACGAGCCGACGGAAGAACTCGGTGAGTCCCGCGAGGTGCGGATACGACAAACGGTAATCGAGTCCGGCGAAGTACTCGCGGCAGGTCTCCACGGGCACCCCGCTGGCCAGAGCGGCCTGGGCAGACAGCTGGTCGAGATGGGCCAGTCCCCAGTCGCGCGAAGCGATGAGCGAGGCGTGTGCCCCCAGCGCCGCGTGCACCGGAGTGCGCCGCTGCGCCACCCAGACGGCAAAGACGAACGGGAGCCCCGTCCACCGCTTCCACACCGCCCCGAGGTCCTCGATGAACGGATAGCGCTCGGCCCAAAGTCCCCCGCGACGCGCAGCATCGAACAACGTGAGGGCGGCGTCGCCGATGACAAGGCGCGCGTCGTGTGCCTCGTCGCCGAAACGCGAAATGTCACCCATTTCGGCGTCGCCAGGCACGAACTCGGGGCGGCACTTCCAGACATGCTCGAACAGGAGTTCGAGCAGGTGCACCGACGTCATGCTGCTGCGACTCACGACCACCCGGCGGCCACCGAGATCGCGTGCATCACGCGTGCTGAAGAGCATCACGCTGCGGACTGGTCCGTCACTCGTGATCCCCAGCTCCGGCAACAGCAGGAACTGGTGCGCGTCCCGCGCGTACTCCACAGCCGAGACCACGCTGATGTCGATGTCACCCGTGGCCATGAGGCGGTTGAGCTGCGTCGGCACCCCGTCCACCAACGTCCCATCGAGTGGCACGATGCCGCGCTCGATGGCCCCGTACACCGGGTAGCAGTTGATGTACCGGATGCGTCCTACCCGCAGCGCGGCGCGCCCCGTGTCGCTCATCGTCAGGTCACCGCGGGGACGAGCGCGTCGCCGGGAGCGGTGACGTCCTCGCCCACGTCGTCCACCGCAAACTCACGGATGACCCGGTAGAACGAATCCCGCTCCGCCGGCTGCTTGCCGGCGCCACGAATGAGCTGCAGCAGCTGGGGCAGCGTCATGCCCTGCGGCGTGCTCGCTCCCACGGCATGGTAGATCTTCTCGCGCACGACGGTGCCTTCGATGTCGTTCACGCCGAAGTGCAACGCGATTTGTGAAACGGGGGTGCCCACCATGATCCAGTGGGTCTTGATGTGTTCGAAATTGTCGAGAAAGAGACGCCCCACCGCCAAGTTGCGAAGGTCATCGAAGCCAGTCGTGCTGGTCCCCTGCCGGCCCAGCGTCACCCCGAGTTCGTTGTCGTCGGGGTGATAGGCCAGCGGGATGAACGCGAGAAAGCCGCCGGTCTCATCCTGCAGGGTGCGCAACATGTCGAGGTGCTGCATGCGATCGTCAATCGTCTCCACGTGACCGTAGAGCATCGTGCAGTTGGACCGGATGCCGAGGCGATGCGCCGTGCGGTGCACGTCAATGTACTCGGCCCCGCCCAGCTTCTTGTCGGCAATCTGCTCGCGCACGGCTGCACTGAACGTCTCCGCCCCGCCGCCGGGGAGCGTGTCGAGCCCTGCCTCGCGCAAGGCGAGGAGCACCTCATCCCGGCCCATCTTCTCGATCCGCGCAATGTGCGCAATCTCGACGGCGGTCAACGCCTTGATGTGCACTTGCGGATGACGCGCCTTGAGCGCGCGGAACATCGTGGTGTAGTACGCCAACCCGGCCTGCATGTCGAGGCCGCCGACGATATGGAACTCGCGCGTGATCGTGCCGTCCGCGCGGTCGGATTCCGCAAGGACTTGCTCGAGGGAATACCGGTAGGCGCCCTCTTCTTTCGGCAGGCGCGCATAGCCACAGAAGACGCACGTCTTCCGCAGCACGCAGATGTTGGTGGGGTTGATGTGCTGGTTGGCCGCGAAGGTCACCCGGTCGCCGTGGCGCGCGCGGTTGGCGGCATTGGCCATGGCCCCCACCCCGAGGATGTCGGGGCTGGTGTACAGGGTATGGCCGTCGGCAATCGTGAGGCGCTCGCCGCGCACCAGCTTTTCGCCGATGGGGCGCAGCGCCGGATCGCGCAGCGTGTCGAGGTCGAACGGTACTGCGAGCGGCATCAGGACATATCCAGGCGTCGGCACGGCACCACGCCGCGCGTCATCTCGATATACGCCCCGACGGGCTTACCCGTGCCAGCGTCGGAGCGCGATCGAGACGTTGTGACCGCCGAAGCCGGAGCTGTTGGAGAGCGCGACCTCCACCGGACGCGCCCTAGGCGTGTTCGGCGTGATGTCGAGATCGCAGTCCGGATCGGGCGTGCTGTAGTTGATCGTGGGAGGAATCATACTGTCGCGCACGGCCAGCGCGCAGGCTATGAACTCCACGCCACCGGCCGCGCCGAGCATATGCCCGGTGGCCGACTTGGTCGAACTGACGGAGAGCGCGGACGCATGATCGCCGAACACCGTCTTGATGGCCCGGATTTCGTTCGGATCATTGAGCGGCGTGGAGGTGCCGTGCGCATTGATGTACGTCACCTCGGTGGGTGGCACCCTGCCGTCGGCCATGGCCTTGCGCATGGCGCGCTGCAGCCCCTCGTGCGCTTCCGGCTGGCCGGTGAGGTGGTACGCGTCACCGGTGGCGCCGTACCCCACCACCTCGCCGTAGATGCGCGCCCCGCGCGCGAGCGCATGCTCGAGCACCTCGAGCACCACCACGCCTGCGCCCTCCCCTAGCACGAAGCCGTCGCGCGTGGCGTCGAATGGACGTGACGCGGTGGCCGGCGAATCGTTGCGCTCGGAGAGCGCCGTCATATTGCCGAAGCCACCGATGGCCATGGGCAACACCGACGCCTCCGTACCGCCGCACAGCATCACGTCGGCGTCGCCGTAGGAGATGGTACGGAACGCCTCGCCAATGGCGTGCGCGCTCGTGGCACACGCGGACATCGTGGCGAAATTGGGGCCCTTGGCGTTGAAGCGCATGGACACCACACCGGCCGCGATGTCGGCGATATACATGGGGATAAAGAACGGCGAAATGCGCCGGTTCCCCGACTGCATGAGCACCGAGTGCTGGTCCTCCATCGTGGCCAGCCCACCGATGCCGCTCCCGATGATCACGCCGAAGTCTTCGGGGACGTAGCCCCCCTCCTCTAACCCCGCATCGCGCATGGCCTGCACGGACGCCGCCATGGCGTACTGGGTGAAGAGGTCGGCGCGCTTGGCTTCCTTGCGGTCCATGTACAGCCCCACATCGAAGCCCTTCACCTCACAGGCAAACTTCACCTTGAAGTCCGACGCATCGAACTTGGTGATGAGCGCGCCCCCCGATACTCCGCCCAGCAGCGACTGCCAGGTCGTCGCCACGTCGTTGCCGACGGGCGTGATCGCCCCAAGACCCGTGACGACGACCCGACGCCGCATCAGCCCGCGACCTTCGCCTCGAGGTACGCGATGGCGTCGCCCACGGTACGCAGCTTCTCGGCATCCTCGTCGGGGATGTCGATGTTGAACTCCTTCTCGAACTCCATGACCAGTTCGACGATGTCGAGCGAGTCCGCGCCGAGGTCTTCGATGAAGCTCGCCTCGGGGGTGAGCTTCTCGCGCTCAACGCCGAGTTCCTTCTCGATGATGTCCTTGATCTTCGACGCGTTATCCGACATGGGAACGGTTCCTCTGATGTTGTTGGAGTGAGAATGGAGAACTTAGCCATGGCACGGCGTCTCAGGGAGGCCCTCCCGGGAGAATCCCGCAGGACGGAGCCACCCATGCGCCCGACTACATCACCAGGCCGCCGTCCACCACGAATACCTGCCCGGTGACATAGCCGGTCAGGTCCGACGCGAGCACGAGTACCATGCCCGCCACGTCCTCGGGGGTGCCGAGGCGTTCGAGGGGGATGCCGGCGCTCATGCCGGCCCGAGCCTCGGGGGTCATGGCAGCCGTCATGTCCGTCTCGATAAATCCGGGCGCCACAACGTTGGCCAGGATGTTCCGCGACGCCAGTTCCTTGGCGATCGACTTGGTGAGGCCGATGAGCCCTGCCTTGCTAGCCGCATAATTCGTCTGCCCCTTGTTGCCGATCAGCCCCACGACGCTGGCGACGTTGATGATCCGGCCCCACCGCCGCTTCATCATCCCGCGCGTTGCGGCCCGACAGGTGGCAAAGGCCCCGCGCAGATTCGCGTCGATGACCGCGTTCCAGTCGTCGTCCTTGAGACGCATCAGCAGGTTGTCCCGTGTCAGCCCGGCATTGTTCACCAGAATGTCGAGCTGCCCGAAGTCCCGTTCGACCGCCTCGATCAGCGCCGTGGCCTGGGCAACATCGGCGACATCAGCCGCATAGCCGCGAACCTCGGCACCCGTGGCCGCCGCGAGCTCAGCCGCTGCCGCCTCGGCCTTCGCCAGATCGCGTCCGGTCACCGCCACCCGGGCACCGGCGGCGGCAAGCGTGCTGGCAATGGCGCGCCCGATGCCTCGGGTGGACCCCGTCACGAGCGCCACGCGGCCGCTCAGGTCAATCTTCCGACCAGTGGACATAACGTATTGACCTGTCAGGAGTTCTGTGAAATGAGCGCAACGAACTTCTCCACGTCGGCGACCGTGCCGACTGCCATGGTCTGCACCTCGGGCGCAATGCGACGCGCCAGGCCGGTGAGTACCGCCCCCGTCCCGACCTCCACGAACAGCGCGGACGGATACCGGTCCGCCAGGGTGCGCATGACACGGGTCCACTGCACCGGCGCCGTGAGCTGCAGCAGCAGCAGCTCACGCGCCGTGGCCGCCGTGGTGACCGCCGAGGCGTTGACGTTGGCGACCACCGGAATGACCGGGTCGTGCCACGTTTCGGCCTCGAGCGCACGAGCCAGACCGTCAACGGCCGGGGCCATGAGCGGCGAGTGGAAGGCACCACTGACCGGCAGCGGAAGACACCGCTTGGCGCCGGACTCCTTGGCCAGCTCCATGGCCCGCTCCACGCCGGCCACCTCCCCCGAGATGACCACCTGCTCTTCGCTGTTGTAGTTGGCGGGCACCACCAGCCCGCGCTCCGCGGTCGCCCGGGCGCAGAGGTCATCGATGGGGATGCTCAGGACCCCGAGAATGGCGGCCATGGCTCCGGGACGCGCAACGCCCTGCTCATACATGAGCGAGCCGCGGCGCCGTACGAGGCGCGCGGCGGCCGCCAGGTCGAGCGTGCCCGCAAGGTGATACGCCGAGAACTCACCGAGGGAGTGGCCCGCTGCCGCGACGGCCCGCGTACCGACGGCGTCGCGGACCACGGCCCAAACCGCCGCGCTGTGCGCCAGCAGCGCGGGCTGCGCATTCACGGTTCGCGTCAGCTCGTCGGCGGGTCCTTCGAAGGCGAGGGTCGACAGCGCCGCGCCCACGGCATCGTCGACCGCATGAAAGGCGTCACGCGCCGCAGGGAACGCCTCGTAGAGATCCTTCCCCATGCCGACTTTCTGCGACCCCTGTCCAGGGAGCAGGAACACGAATTCCATGGCCATCGCGATACGAAAGGGCTGAAGTGAGGAGCGGCGCCGAGGCGTCCGCGCCTGACGCGTCTAGAAGCGGGCCACGACCGAGCCCCACGTGAATCCCGCACCGAAGGCCGCAAAGAGCACCGTGCTGCCTTCCCGGATGCGCCCCTGCTCCATGGCGTCGTTCAGCGCAATGGGAATGGACGCGGCGGAGGTGTTGCCGAAGCGATCGACGTTCACGAACACCTTGTCCATGGGGATGCCGGCGTGCTTGGCCGTTGCCTCAATGATGCGGATGTTCGCCTGGTGGGGAATGAGCAGGTCCACATCGGCGGCCGTGATGCGCGCGCTGTCGAGCGCACGATCGGTGGCCTCGGCCATGGAGCGCACCGCATGCTTGAAGACTTCACGACCCGCCATCTGGATGCAGGCGCGGCTCCCGGCTTCCGGTGAGTACGGTTCGGCGCCGCCACCGGCCGGCCGCCACAGCAGCTCGGCCAGAGCCCCATCCGAGCGCATGAACGTGGACTGGATGCCCCTGTCCCGCTTTTCCCCCTTCGCGCGGCGCAGTACGGTGGCCCCTGCGCCGTCAGCAAAGAGAATGCACGTGTTCCGGTCGCTCCAGTCGACGATCGCGCTCAACTTCTCGGCGCCGATAACCAGGACCGTGTCGGCCGCACCGCTCGCGATCATGGAGTCACCAACGATGGCGCCATACAGCCATCCCGAGCAGGCGGAGGCCACATCGAAGGCCGCGGCGCGCGATGCGCCAAGCGCCGTCTGGACTTCGACCGCCTGGGACGGCAGCAAGTGATCGGGCGACGCGGTCCCCACGATGATCACGTCGATCTCGCCGGCGGTTACTCCCGCCTTGGCCATGGCCTGCTGCGACGCCTTGGCGCAGAGCGAGGCGAGGGACTCGTTGGGTTCGCAGATATGACGCTGGCGAATGCCCGTCCGCTCGACGATCCATTCGTCGTTGGTGTCGATGCCCATCGCCGCGATATCGGCGTTGGTGACCACCTTGGCCGGCACGGCGTGCCCGGTCCCGGCAATGTACGAAAACGGTCGCTTCATGAGGCAGTTCCGGAGGGGGACGCCTGCGGCATCGACTCGGCAAGCCGGCGACCGATCTCGTCGGTCATCCCCGACTCGTACGCCCGCAACGCCACCAGGATGGCGTTGCTGATGGCCCGGGGCGAGCTCTTGCCGTGGGAAATGATCGAGACCCCACGTACGCCCAGCAGCGGCGCCCCGCCGTACTCATCGACATCGAGCTGCTTGAGAGAGCCGGCCACCTTGCGCGCGTCCAGGCCGGCCACGTGGGATACCATGCCAATGAGCATGGGGCCAATGCTCTCGTAGAACTTGAGCAGGATGTTGCCGGTGAACCCATCGCAGACGACCACGTCGATGGGGCCGCGATCACAGACGCCGCGCGGCAGGTCTCGCCCCTCGACGTTGCCGAGGAAGTTGAGGCCGGCTCCCAGCAGGCGCTGATGGGCCTCTTTCACCGCCACGTTGCCCTTTTCCGGCTCCTCGCCAATGGACAGCAGGCCGACGGCCGGTTCACTGCGCCCAAGCAGGGCACGCGCGTAGACCGTACCAATGCGCGCAAACTGGACCAACTCCTCAGCGGCGCAATCGACATTGGCGCCAACGTCGAGCACGAGGATAGGGTCCTTGGCGGTTGGGAAGATCGTGCCGATGGCCGGCCGGGTGAGCCCGGCGTGCAGCTTGAGCAGCACAAGTGACGCGGCCATCTGCGCCCCGGTGTTGCCGGCGGAGACGAACGCGTGCGCATGCCCCTCGGCGACGCGCTTGATGCCGACCACCATGGAGCTGTTGGTCTTGCCACGCAACGCGACCGAGGGCTTGTCGGTCATGGTGATCACGTCGGGCGCCTCGACAATG
Organism: Gemmatimonas sp.; assembly: GCF_027531815.1. Classification (NCBI taxonomy): domain Bacteria; kingdom Pseudomonadati; phylum Gemmatimonadota; class Gemmatimonadia; order Gemmatimonadales; family Gemmatimonadaceae; genus Gemmatimonas; species Gemmatimonas sp. The sequence goes on from NZ_JAPZSK010000010.1 coordinate 52,593, forward strand.
GCAAGGCGCTCACGGACGTGCGACAGACCCTCGAGCTCACCGCCAAGGAGCGCGTCGAGCTCCGCTTCGATAACGGCGGTGGGGCCGACGAGGTCGATGTGGTGTTCGGGGGCGAGCGCGCCGAGCGCCTGCACGGCGCCCGCGATGGGGGCCCGGGGGGCAAAGTCGCCCCCCATGGCATCCACGGCGATGCGCGCCAAGCTTACGCTTCCTGCGCCGTTACCCGCTGCTCGCCCGCATAGTACCCGCATTCCGCGCAAACGCGGTGCGGGCGCTTCGCCGTGCCGCACTGCGGGCACGACTGGATCACGATGGCGGGCGCGGTCTTGTGCGTGTTGCGGGCGCGCTTCCGCCGCTTCGAGGTACGGCGCTTCGGTACGGCCATGGGATGCTGACCTGAACTTTTCGAGACGTAAGGACCGGCAGGCGCTCAGCGCAGATCGCGCAGCGCATCCCACCGGGGATCAGAGGGTGGAGGACAGGTGCAGTCCCCCGCGTTTCGATCAGCGCCGCACGCCGGACAGAGCCCGCGGCAATCGTCACGGCACAGCGCGAATGACGGAACGGCCAGCAGCCACTCCTCGCGCATCGCCGGACGCAGATCGAGTTCTCGCACACCTGCAGGAATCACGACCACATCGTCTTCCCCCGCCTCGTCCACACCGGACTCGGCGAAGATCAACTGCACGTCGTCGGACACCGATACACTCGCTTCGGCCAGACACCGCCGGCACTCCGCGAGTGCTGTACCTTCGAAATGGCCGCTGAAGTAAAAACGACCGTGTCCCGCAGCGGAGAGACGGCCTGTCACGTGCACCCCGGGATCGACCGGACGCGACTCACCTGCCTCCCACACGGAATCCCCGGCATCGAGCCAATCGTCGACGACCTCTGCACGGGCTTCCAGACCGCGGATGTCAAAGCACAGCATAGCCGTGTAACGTAGAACGCCAGCCCCCGACACACAAGGGCTGGCGCTACTTTTCGCTCCGCGTCCGGTGGAGACAAGTGTCGCCACCGTGCGGAGTTAGCTGGCAGCCACCGCGGTGGGCTCACGCCGACCGGTGGCGCCCGCCTCTTCAGGCGATGACGTCGGCTTCGGCGAAGAAGAACCGCGCTTCGCGCGCCGCGTTCTCGTCGGAGTCGGAGGCGTGGATGGCATTCTTCCCCTTCGATTCGGCGTACAGCTTCCGCACCGTCCCTTCCGCCGCTTCCGCCGGGTCCGTGGCACCGATCGCAGTGCGCAGGGCTGCCACCGCGTCGTCCTTCTCGAGGATCAGGGGCATGCACGGGCCACTGGTCATGAACTCCACCAGTTCGCCGTAAAACGGACGGGCCGCGTGCACTTCGTAAAAGGCGCCTGCCTGCGCCGTGGTCAGGTGCATGACGCGAGCGGCCTTCACCTGAAAGCCCTGACGCTCGAGCAGCGCAATGATGTTGCCCGCGTTGCCGGCGGCAAAGGCGTCGGGCTTGACGATGGTAAGAGTGCGGCGACCAGCCATGGTCCGGGAGGGGTCGAATGGTGAACACAGGCGCCAGAAGCACGGCGCGGCGGGAGCCAAAGCCCCCGCCGCGCGCAAGATAACCAGAGCGGACGCCGAAGAAAGCGGCGCCCGCCACAAGACCGTCACCCCAGACGGGCCTGGATCAGCTCCACGAAGTCGACCGGGCGCTGGGCCACGCCCATTCCGGCGGCCTTGAAGGCGTCGATCTTCTCGGCGGCCGTACCGGCCGAGCCCGAGATGATGGCGCCCGCGTGACCCATGCGGCGGCCCGGCGGGGCCGTCTGACCGGCGATGAACCCCACGACCGGCTTGGTCATGTGGTTCTTCACGAAGTCGGCGGCTTCCTGTTCGTCGGTGCCACCAATTTCGCCCATCATGGCGACGGCCTTCGTCTTCGGATCCTTCTCGAACGCCGCAAGGCAGTCGATGAAGTTGGTGCCGTTGATCGGGTCACCACCGATGCCAACGCACGTGCTCTGGCCGATGCCAGCCTTGGTGAGCGCGTTCACGACTTCGTAGGTGAGCGTGCCGGAGCGGCTGACCACACCCACCGGACCGGGCGCGCAGATGCGGCCGGGGATGATCCCCACCTTGCTTTCCCCCGGCGTGATGAGCCCCGGGCAGTTGGGGCCAAGCAGACGCGCGCCATGCTCCTTCACGAAGGGATACACCTTCGTCATGTCGAGGACCGGCACGCCTTCAGTAATGCAGACGATGAACTTCACGCCCGCCGCCGCGGCTTCCATGATCGCATCGGCCGCGTACATGGGCGGGACGTAGATCACCGAGGTGTTGGCGCCGGTCGCCTGCACCGCATCGTGCACGGTGTCGAAAATGGGCGCGGTGCCTTCGAACGTCTGGCCACCCTTGCCCGGGGTCACGCCGGCCACGACCTGCGTCCCGTATTCGATCATCTGCTTGGCATGGAACGAACCGTCGCGGCCCGTGATGCCCTGCACCACCAGCTTGGTGCTCTTGTCGATGAAGATGCTCACGCCGCACCTCCCGTGGTGGCGAGTTCCACGGCGCGCTGCACGGCCGAGTCCATGTCGCTCGACGCCGAGAAGCCGTTCTCCTTCAGGATCTGCAACGCGAGCTCCTCGTTGGTGCCGGTGAGACGGATGACAATGGGCACCTTCAGCGGATTCTGCTTCGTCGCGGTCACGATGCCGTTGGCGACGTCGTCGGTGCGCGTGATGCCGCCGAAGATGTTGAACAGGATGCACTTCACGTTCGGATCCGACGTGATGATGCGCAGCGCGTTCACGACCTTCTCGGGGTTCGACGAACCGCCGATGTCGAGGAAGTTGGCGGGGTCGCCGCCGTAGTACTTCACGAGGTCCATCGTGGCCATCGCGAGGCCAGCGCCGTTCACCACGCACCCCACGTTGCCGTCAAGCTTGATGAACGTAAGGTTCGCGTTGCGCGCCTCCACTTCACTCGGCGCTTCGCTGCTTTCGTCGCGCAGCGCGGCAATCTCGGGACGACGATCGAGTTCGTTGTCGTCGATCACCATCTTGCCGTCGACCGCGATGAGCTCACCCTGCGGCGTCATGACCAGCGGGTTGATCTCGGCGAGCGAGCAGCCGGCGTTCATGAACGCCGTGTACAGCTGCTGCATGATTTTCGCGGCCTGACGGGCCAGCTTCACATCCTTGTACAGGAAGAAGCCCATGCGCATGGCCTCGAAGGGCAGCAGCCCGTAGCGCGTGTCCACCGGGTGGTAGAGGATCTTCTCGGGCGTGGTCGCCGCCACTTCCTCAATGTCGATGCCGCCGGCGGCCGACACCATGAAGACGGGCTTCTTGGTGGCGCGGTCGACGATGATGCCCACATACGCCTCGGACCCGATGTCCGCGGCAACGGTGACGAGCACCTTCTCCACCGTGAGATCCTTGATCGTCATGCCCAGAATGGCGGTGGCCTTCTCCTTCGCCACGTCCGGGGTGGGGCAGAACTTCACGCCACCCGCCTTGCCGCGACCACCGGCATGCACCTGGGCCTTCACCATGACCGCGGTGCCGTACTTCGTGGCGATGGCTTCCGCCTGATCGGCGGTCGTGGCGACTTCGCCGGGCGGAATCGGCACACCGGCCGCCCGCAACAGCTCTTTTGCCTGATACTCGTGTAGGTTCACGCGCTCTCCAAGGACTGGGGAATGTCAGCGGTTCAATGCTAGGTGGTCGCACCGGTGGAGGGCAATACGAGCCTGCCCGCCACCGGTGTGTCCTGACGGATCCACCGCCGTGAACCGCCGGCGGTGCGTCCGGCCGCAATCACTGCGGCGGTCTGCCCAACGCGCGTCCGAGGCTGTCGAACGCCGCCCCGAAGGCACTCCAATCACCTTGTTTCATGGCTTGTCGCATGGTGTCGTACCATCGCGACGGGGCGCCCGCATCCGGCGTGGCAGCGCCGGCATCGGCGCGCCCTCCAGAGCGCGGCCGTTCGACCGTCTCCCCGAGCGAGGCCAGCGCATCGGCGAGGGTGGGCCCCACACCGATCTGCTCCCCGTCGCTCACCACCGATTCGCCCATCGACAATCGCCCGTCGCTGCGCGCGCCCTGCGCCGCCTGCACGTAGAGCACCCCACGCGAGGTGACCATGGCTTCCGGTCGCGACAGCAGGGGCTTCGAGACCGGCCCGGCAGAATCGGCGCGGGAGCGCGCACGCACGCTGTCCACAGCCGCCGCCATGCGCGCCAGGGTCGCCGGCCAGAGCACCGCACGTGGGGACGTCGACCAATAGGTCGCCGGCACTGCCCCGCCCGTCACGGTCACCACGCCAGCCACCGCTTCCCGGGCGTCGAGCAGAGGCACACTCCATGACGCCACGACTCCGCCCTCCTGCTCCAGCATGACCGGTGCGGCGGGGCCATTGATGAAGGCGCTGTCCGGCAGGTGACGAAGGACCGGTCCCTCGAGACGGGAACCGAAGCGTGCGAAGGTGCGCACCTGCAACTCCGCCCCATCCGTTGGCGGTGGCAGCTGTACGGCGAGCGAGGCCGGCAGTTCGGTACGCCGCGAAAAAAGTCCGGGGAGTCGCGTCATCCACGTGCGTGCCAGCGCGTCGGGCTTCTCCGCCGGCATGAGCCGCACACGTCCGGTACCGGCATCCACGATGGCGGTAGCGGCCAACTTGAAGTAGGAATACACCCCGTCGCCCACCTGCCACCGCTGACTCAGGGGGTACCGGGCCGACGCGCTGTACAGATGCAGCACCCAATACAGCCGGTTCCCGTCGCGGATTGCATGCACCGTGGTGCTTTGCTCGAACACCGGCGCAATGCGTCGCACCCGTTCACGGACGTCGCGATAGCTCACGAGCAATGGGGTGCCCGCCGTGGAATCGGCGCCGAGCAACGAGAGATCGCGCAACGCCCAGGCATGCGCCAGACGCGCCAACGGCGTATCGAGCAGCGCGCCCGGCACATCGGCCGCCGTGGCACCATCCAGCAGGCGGGCACCGCTGGCACCCGGAGCCACCAGTGGCGCATTTCCGCCGTAACTTCCATCGGTACTCAATCCCGGCAACGGCACGAGACTGTCGGTCAGCCTAGCCCGCGAGGCATCCACCAGCGACAGCCGCCACGCGCCGGCCCCCGACACCGGGCGCTCGACGCGCAGCGCGGTCACGCGACCGTCGAGCAGGAACCAGCCAGGGGCAGCCACCGCCATGTACCCCGACGCGTCAGTCGCTGCGGGCCGTGGCTCACTCCCGGTCGTCGCCCGGTCATCGCCTCGATTGGAGGAGACCGGCGCAGCACCCCCCGGGTGCAGCCCCTCGGCGAGCGTCACGGCGTCCCAGAGACTGGCCCGGGTACCAAGTGTGGCGGTCGGTATGGGCAGGGGGAGCATGGCGGCGCCATCAGCACGATCCGCGCTGACACGCGGAAGCGGGCGCACCGCATCGGCGTCGAAGGCGCGCCGGCTGAACAGCGCACGTGCTGCCACGTAGTCGGCATCGCGGCGTGCCCGGTCACCCATCGTATCCCCCCGCGCTGCCACAGCGGGGACGACATGCCGCAGCCCGACGGCTGCAACCAGGATTAGGGTAAGGGTGATGAAGGCGGCCCGCAGCTGTCCGGCCCAGCCCGTACGCAGGACGATCAGGGCGGCCATTGCCGCGCCGTATGCCAGCACCGCATCCATCCTCAGGGTGACCCGATGATCGACTCGTAGGAACAGCCCGTCGGGACCGCTGCCCGCACGCAGCAGGTCGAACGCATCGAGTCGATAACTCCAGGCCAGCAGCAGCAGCACCAGTGCCCCCAGCACGCTCAGGTGCCGCCGGACATGGGTACTCGCCGCGATGCGTCGACCCTCGAGCCGGAGCGAACGGGTGAGGGCGTAGAGGACCAAAACCATGGCCGTCAGCGCTACGACACTGACCAAGGCCCAGAGGTACATCGTCTCCTCGAAGGGCAACCAATACACGTAGTGGCCAAGGTCGCGATCGAAGATGCCTTCGATTTCACCGAACGGGATGCCGTGCCGCGCGAGGGCGAGGGTTTCCCAGTTGGTGAGCGGGACGGCCAGCACGCCCCCCACCAGCAGGGCGAGAATGATCGTGGCAGACAGCAACCGCCGTCCCGGCACCATGGCCGTGAGCTCGATGTTGGCCACGCGCGACGGGACCGCCACGGCGAGAATGGTGCGCCGAACCGCGTGCAGATTGGCAAATGCGAAGAGGGAGCCGACGATCCATGCGCCGCCCTGCAGCAGCATCGTGTCGAGGACCCGTTCCCAGAACAGGGCGGGCACGCCCATGGCGTCGTACCACGCGTGATCCACGAACAACGCCGTCGCGGTGCGCCCCACGAGGAGCACCACGGCAGCCACGGCCACCAGGAGGAGGAGCCAGCTCCGGGTGCCCACGTCAGTGTGCGCGGACGGAGGTCAGAGCGTTACACCCTGTTCGCGCACCCATGTCTCCATGATGGTGCGGATCTCGTGCAGACGCTGCTCGGTGCGTGCTTCGTACCGTGCAACGATCACCGGTTGAGTATTGGAGGCGCGCAGCAGCCCCCAGCCATCGCCGAAGAGCACCCGCACGCCATCGACATCGATGACATCGTACCGGGCGGCAAAGTGCGGCACGGCCTTCGCCATGATGGCGAACTTCGTCTCGTCATCCGTGTCAATGCGGATCTCCGGTGTCGATACGAACAGTGGCACGTCGGCCAGCAGCTCGTCGATACGCTTGCCGCTGTCGGCCACGATGCGCAGGAGCCGCGCCGCGGCGTACAGCGCATCGTCATGGCCGTAAAACCCCTCCGAGAAGAACATGTGCCCCGACATCTCGCCGGCGAGCGGCGCGTGGAGGCTCCTCATTTTCTCCTTGATGAGCGAATGGCCGGTCTTCCACATCACAGGCGTGCCGCCAGCCGCTTCGATCCCGTCGGTGAGTGCCTGCGAGCACTTCACGTCGAAGATGATGGGCTGACCACGTCCGGTGCGCGCCAGCACGTCACGCGCGTAGAGGATGAGCAGATGGTCGCCCCAGATGATGCGGCCGTGGGCATCGACCACGCCGATTCGATCGGCATCGCCATCGAACGCGACGCCCAGCTCCGCCCCGTGGGCCCGCACGGCGGCAATGCAGTCGGCAAGATTCTCGGGGACGGTGGGATCAGGGTGGTGATTCGGGAAGGTGCCATCGCTTTCCGTGAAGAGCCCGATGGCGTCGACGCCCAACGCGTCGAAGAGCTGGGGAGCCACGAGGGCGGCCGCGCCGTTCCCGCAGTCGTACACCACGCGCAGCCGGCTCCCATCGGCACGAGCGATGGGCCCCACCCGCGTGGCGATGTCGTGCACGTAGCGATCAATGACTGCCGCGTGACGTACTGCCCCCTGCCCGCTTGGGAAGTGCCCCGCCACGATGCGCGCGTAGAGCGCCTGAATGTCGGCACCGTGCAGCGACGCCGTACCGAGGCACATCTTGAAGCCGTTGTACTCGGGCGGATTGTGCGATCCGGTGATCTGGATGCCCCCCCCCACAGCCTCGTGGTGCAGCGCCCAATAGAGGAGCGGCGTCGGCACGATGCCGATATCCACGACATCCACGCCGCTTTCCGTCAGCCCTCGCACGAGCGCGTCGCGCAGCGCCGTCCCGCTCGGCCGGTTGTCCCGTCCCACTGCCACTGCCCCGACAATCCCCCGCTCGGCCAGCAGGGAGGCGTACCCGCGTCCGATTCCGTACGCGACCTCCTCGGTAAGATCGGTCCCCACCACACCGCGGACGTCATACTGCCGGAAGATCGCTCGATTGATGCTCATGCCAGACCGTGCGGAGGGGTCGCCAAGGGGAGGAAGTAAGCTATCACGCACCGATCGCGGGCGGGGTCGGCCCCATCATCGGGGCGTCGTTGGCTGACGTGACATCGCCACACCCGCGTCCGTCGACGGGACCGTGAGGACGGCCGCCTGCAGACGTGGACCGCGCGGGGCCGGCTCGATGGGGGCGCTGCGGGTGATGGGACTGGTGAGCGCACGCTTGGCCATGCGGACGACGGGCGTCGGATACACTCCCAACACCAGCAGCACCGCGGCTGCAAATGCCACGAGCGACTGGCCCATGGGGAGCAACTGCGGTGTCGGCTGTCCCTCGGTGCGCGGACGCATGAACATGGCACCCACCACATTGAGGTAGTACGCCGCCGAGACCGCGCTGGTCAGCACCAGCACAACCGCCAGAATGGTCTGGGGGGCGTTGGCCTGCAGAGCGGCCTGCAGGACATACCACTTGGCGAAGAACCCCATGCCTCCCACCAGCGGCATGCCGAGAAACGCCAGAAGGAACACCGCCATGGCGCTGGCCAACCACGGGCGCACAAGCCAGAGACCTGCGATGTCGTCGATGGTGGGCGCCACATCACGACCGGCATTCACCGCGATCAGCACGCCGAACGTACCCATCGTGGCCAGCGTGTAGGACACCATGTAGAACACCAGCGCCGTCGTGGCGGCCGCTCCGCCCACCACGAGGGTCACGAGCAGATAGCCGGCATGCGCGATGCTCGAATAGGCGAGCATGCGCACGAGATTGCGCTGCGAAAGCGCGAACACGTTGCCCACGACCATCGTCGCCACGGCGAGCCACCACAGGCCGGTGTGCCATTGGGCCGAGGCACGCCCGAGCGCCTCGACCATGACGCGGGCAAAGACGGCAAACGCCGCGGTCTTGACCGTAGCCGACATGAACGCCGTGATCGGCAGCGGGGCGCCATCGTAGACGTCGGGCGTCCACAAGTGAAACGGGGCTGCGGCCACCTTGAAGGCGAGGCCCACGAGCAGCAAGGCGGCCCCCACGATGAACAAGGGGGAGAGGGGCGGATGCGCGGACACCCACTGCCCGATGTCCACCAGTCGTGTGCTGCCGGTTGCCCCGTACAGGAGTGCGATGCCGTACAGCAGGAACCCCGTGCTTACGGCACCAAGCAGGAAGTACTTCACGGCCGCCTCGGCGCCACGTCCGCTCCGGCGGTTGACGCCGGCCAGAACATACACGGCAAGCGACATCAGCTCGACGCCCAGAAACACGAACATGAGGTCTCGTGCCGCCGCAAGAATCATCATGCCCACGGCCGCGAACAGCACCAGCACGGGTACTTCCGGGCTGAATGCACCGCTGCGGTGCTGTTCGGCATCAATCAGCATCAGCGACATCCCCGTGCCCAGAAGAATCACCAGGTCGATCGCCCAACGGAAGCCGTCACCCGCCAATCGCTGATCGGCCGTGCCGGTCGCGCCGTCGCCCCAGGCAATGACGACGACCAGCCCGACCAGAAGGCAGAGCACCACCGCAAACCGTGACATGGTGGACGTCCGCTCTGCTCCCTCGGCTGCACCGGCGCGTTGCGACTGCGGCGACCATACGGTGCCCACCAGCATCGCGAGTGCGCCGCTCGTGAGCAGCAGTTCCGGGGCGAGGGCGCGCAGCAGCGCGCCACCTGACATGTACTCACTCATCGGTTCAGTGACACGGGAGGAAGCGCCGCCGGCGCGTTGGGGCCGAAGCGCACGATTTCCACCAGATCGCGCGACGGGCGGTCGCTACGACGCAGAACCGCACCGGGTACGAGGCCGAGGTAGATGATCGCCACGGCGAAGACCCCCATCACGAACTTCTCACGCGGGCTCAGGTCGGCCACGTGGGCCTGTCGGGGGGCGTCCATCGCGCCAAAGAGCAGCAACTGGAGGGCGCGCAACCCGTACGCCGCGGCGAAGATCACGCCGGTGGTAGCGACAACCGCCAAAGCGGGGAACTCGGCATAGCTACCGAGCAGCACGAGGAACTCCCCCACGAACCCGTTGGTCCCCGGAAGCGCGACCGTGGACAGCATCACCAGTGTCAGCATGACCGAGAACCAGGGTACCACCCGCGCGATGCCGCCGAACGCGGCAAGGTCGGTGGTGCCGGTGCGATCCTCCAGCATGCCGGCAAGCAGGAACAGGGCGCTCGTGCTGATGCCGCTGGCAACGATGCTCATCACCGCTCCCTGCACGCTTTGCTGCGTCAGGGCGAAGCTCCCCAGCATGATAAAGCCGAGATGACTGATGGAGCTGTACGAGTTCACGCGCTTGAGGTCGCGCTGCGTCATGGCCAGCAGGGCGCCGTACACGACGGCGATGACCGACAGCACGAGAATCGTGCCACGCACCAGTTCGTGCGTGGCCGCCGCAGGAAACAGCGGAATCGCGAAGCGCAGGATGCCGTAGGCGCCCACCTTGAGCCCGAGCGTGACGGCCGCGAAGGTCGGGGCGGCGCTTTGCGCATCGGGAAGCCAGGTGTGGAAGGGCACCAGCGCCGACTTCACGGCAAACGCCGAGAAGAAGGCGGCAAAGAGGAACAGCTGCGCGCGCGGCGACAGCGCCACGGCGCGCAGGGCATCGACGTCGAGCGTGGTACCGCCACCCAGATTCCACAGCGCAATGATGGCGACCAGCATGAGCAGCGAGCCGACCAACGTGAAGAGCACGTAGCGCAAGCTGGCCCGCGAGGTCCCCTCGCGTCCCCACACCCCGACCAGCAGATAGGTGGGGATGAGCATCAGCTCCCACGCCAGATAGAAGAGCAGCAGATCGCGCGTGACGAATACGCCAATCAGGCCACACAGCAGCAGCAGCGCCAATGCACCGAACGCCGGCGTACGCACGCGCACGTTGTCCCACGACCCCAGCAGCGCCAGCGGCACCACACACGCCGTGAGCACGACCATGGGCAACGACAGCCCATCCACTCCGAGGCTGATCGTGGCGCCAAGGTCTGTCAGCCAGGGCAGTTCCACCCCGGCCTGCCAGCCCCGCTGCGCGGGGTCGAACGACAGCCAGAGCAGCAGGGCGAGCAGCGCCTCCACCACCATGGCCGCGAGCGTCAGCACACGGGCATCCGGGCCACCTGCCGGGGCGGCGCTACCGGTCGCATCGGCATCGACATCGCGCCCCCAAAGACGCACCAGCAGGGCGGCGACGAGCGGCCACAGCAACATGGCCGGCAGGATCCACCGATCGACATTCATGGAGAGTATCACGTCGCGCATATCAGGTCAGCGTCAGGGCGGCGATGAGCGCCAGCGCACCGGCGGCGAGCATCCAGGCGTATTTGCCCATATCCCCGTCCTGCAGGCGGGTTCCCATCAGGGAGGCCGTGCGACTCAACAGCGAGCCGCCAGCGCTGAAGCCCCGGTCTACGGTCCGATCGATGCCCCGGTCCAGCACCACACGTGCGAAGGCCTGAACGGGACGCACGATCAGCGCGTCCACCAACGCATCCACGCCGTAGGCGCGGGCGAGCAGGCTGGTGTCCTTGGTGGCGGCCGACTGCTCCGCACCGGGTTGGCGATAGCGCACCGCGGCAGTGGCCATGCCCAGCAACGCGACCCCAATGGCCACCCCCACCAGCACCAGCTCGGTGGCGTGGTCGAGATGTCCCGCCCCCGACAACGCCCGGGAACTGGCGCCGGTCACCGGCTCCAGCCACTTCTCGAGTACCCCCACCGGGCCCATGGGGATGAGCGCCGGCAAGTTCAGCCATCCCCCCGCCACGGTCAGCAACGCGAGGACCAGGACAGGCGCCGTCATGACCGCGGGGGCCTCGTGCAACGCCCCCTGCTCGGCCTCACCTGTGCGGTTGCTACCGTAGAAGGTGAAGAGCAGCATGCGGGTCATGTAGATCGCCGTGAGCAGCGCCGTGAGTATGCCCACGCCGTACACGGTGTACAGCACCATACTGCCGGGGATGCCGAGCAACGTGGCTGATGCCAACGGCGAGCCATGAGCGCGGCTGAACACGGCAGCGAGGATCTCGTCCTTCGAGAAGAAGCCTGCAAGTGGTGGGATGCCGGCAATTGCCAGCGTCGCCAGCGTCATGGCCGTCGCCGTGGCTGGCATGAACCTCGCCAGCCCGCCCATGTTGCGCATGTCCTGCGGGTCGTCGTGACGGTGGGTCTGGTGATAGGCGTGATGCATGGCGTGAATCACCGAACCGGCTCCGAGAAACAGGAGCGCCTTGAAGAAGGCGTGGGTGACCAGATGGAAGACACCCGCCGTGTACGCGCCGGCGCCGACGCCCACGAACATGTACCCGAGCTGGGAGACCGTCGAATACGCCAGCACCTTCTTGATGTCCCACTGCCGCAGGGCAATCGTGGCGGCGAACAGCGCCGTGAGGGCGCCGATGGTGCTCACCAGGAGAGAGGCCTCGGGTGCACCCGCAAAGATGGGGGCCGCGCGCGCCACGAGGTACACCCCTGCCGTGACCATGGTGGCGGCATGGATGAGCGCCGAGACCGGCGTGGGGCCGGCCATGGCGTCCGGCAGCCAGATGTAGAGCGGCAGCTGCGCGCTCTTGCCGGCACAGCCGACGAACAGGAACAGCGCGATGGCCAGGACCACCGGGGTGCCACCCATCGCCCCGAGCGTGGCGTGAGCGCCCACGAAGTCGAGCTTCTGGGTCGTCGTCCAGATGAGGAACATCGCGACGAGGAAGCCGAAGTCACCAACCCGGTTGACCACGAACGCCTTCTTGCCGGCATCGGCGTTGGCCTTGTCGCTGAACCAGAAGCCGATGAGCAGGTAGGAGGCAAGGCCCACCCCCTCCCAACCAACGAACATCACCGGGTAGCTGCCCCCCAGCACCAGCACCAGCATGAACGCCACGAACAGATTGAGATACGCGAAGTACCGGGCGTAGCTGGCGTCATCGCGCATGTAGCCAATCGAAAACACATGGATGAGCGACCCCACACCGGTGATGACGAGCACCATCAGCATCGAGAGCTGGTCCAGCTGCAGCGTCCAGTCGACCACGAGATTGCCGACCGGCATCCACTGACCCAGCGACAGCACCGCGGGGGCTGGCAACCCCACCCGCACGCGCATGAACAGCGCAACGGCCAGCGCGAACGCAGCGATGACGACGCCGGGACCAACGATGGTTACGAGCGGGTGCCGGGCCGTGGATGACTCGGAGGCGCCGGTGGTCGGCCGCCGGGTGAGGGCAATCGCGCCGTTCACGAGGAACCCGAGCACCGGCAGCAGAATGAGGAGCGGCAACAGGGCAGCAATCATCCGCGGAGGCTCCGGATTTTCGAAAGGTCCACCGTGCCGAAGTGCCGGAAGATCGCGATGATGATGGCCAGCCCGATGGCGGCTTCCGCCGCAGCGACGGACATGACCATGATCACGAACACCTGCCCGGTGATGTTATGGAGCTTGGCGAACGCCACGAAGCTGAGGTTCACGGCGTTGAGCATGAGCTCGGCGCACATGAACAGGATGATCGCATTGCGCCGGGTCAGCACGCCGACCACGCCGATCACGAAGAGAATGGCGGATACGATGAGCGCTTCGGTGATCATGCCGAGGCTCGCTTCTTGGCCAGGAGCACCGCGCCAACCACCGCCACGAGCAGCACGATGCTCGTGAGCTCGAAGGCCACCAGGTAGTCGGTGAAGAGCGCCGCGGCGACCGGTTCAACCACGTTGTCCGACATGGGCGCCGGCGCAACGCGCGGCAGTCGGTGGCGCTGGGCCACCAGCAGATTGGCCAGCAGCGCGAGTCCCATGAAGCCGGCCCCCAACCGCGCGCCGAGTGAGCGCAGGTCGGAGATCTCATGCCGACCGAGATTGAGGAGCATGACCACGAAGACGAACACCACCATGATGGCCCCGGCGTACACCAGTACCTGGATGGCCCCCACGAACGGTGCATCCAGCATCACGTACAGCCCCGCGAGCGCGAACATCACGTTCACGAGCCACAGCGCCGCCGGAACCGCATTCTTGCGCGTCACGAAGAGCAGCGCCGACACGACGGCCAGCAGCGCGAAGAGATAGAACTGGAACTCGAAGAACCCGGTCATTCGCCCTTCGGGTCGGCAGGGTCCCAGAGCTCGCTCACGGGGTGCGTCTGCGCCATGAGCCGTTCCAGATCGTACACGAACGCGGCGCGGTCGTACTCGGCGTTCTCGTAGTGGCGGCCCAGGTGGATCGCCTCCTCCGGGCACACTTCCTGACAGTAACCACAGAAGATGCACCGGAACTCGTCGATTTCGAACACGAGCGGGTAGCGGTTGCCCTGCTCGTCTTCCCCCGGGGTGAGCTTGATGCAGTTGGCGGGGCACACCGTCGGGCAAAGACCGCACGCCACGCACTTGGCCTTCCCGTCCTCGGTGGTGAGCATGCGGTGCGTGCCCCGCCACCGCGGGGAGAGATCCCACTTGGTCTCCGGGTACTCCATCGTGACCTTGTGCGGATCGACGAGGTGCTTCAGCGTCGTCGCCATGCCCTTGAGCGTGGCGCGCACGTAGCTCACCTGCTCAAGCGGCCGATTCATGACCTTCACACCGATGGCCATCAGTGTCCTCCCTCGGCAAGGATGCCCGGGGCGGCACTCGCCGCGAGCACCGGGACGTCATCGTTGGGACTACGTTCGACGCGACGCTGGGCGGCCAGCTGACGGCGCGACAGGTCGAGTCCGCGCGCACGCAGGCGTTCGAGATCGGTGGGGCCCACGCGGGCGCTGGCGGGACTGATGAGCTTTCCGCGATCGAGCCACGCCAGCAGCACGGCGATCAGTACGGCGTTCAGCGCCAGCAGTGCCAGCGAGAAGAGCGGACCCCGGCTCACCCCGACCATGTCCAGCGCCAACGTGGCCGTGGCGATGATAACGATGTACGCCAGCGCGAGCGGCAGCATGACGCTCCAACCAAGACTCATCAGCTGGTCATAACGGAAGCGCGGCAGCGTCCAGCGCACCCACATGAACACAAAGATGAAGAACCCCACCTTGCCGAGCATCATGGCCAGCGTGGCGAGCGTCTTTACCACCGAGTACGGCCCGCTGTTGTCCCATTGCGTGAACGGGATATCCCAGCCACCGAAGAACAGCACCGCTGTGAGCCCGCTCACCGTGAGCATGTTGGCGTACTCGGCGATGAAGAACATGGAGAACTTCATGCCGCTGTACTCGGTGTGATACCCGGCCACCAGCTCCGACTCCGCTTCCGGCAGGTCGAACGGTAACCGATTGGTCTCGGCAAAGGCCGCCACCAGAAAGGTGAACCAGGCGATCGTGAGCGACAGGACATTCCACCCCATACTCGACTGCTGCTGCACGATGGCACCCAGCGACACATTGCCGGCCAACAGCAGGACCGGAATGGTGGACATCCCCATCGCAATTTCGTACGACACCATCTGGGCGCTCGAACGCAACCCACCGAGCAGCGCGTACTTGTTGTTCGACGACCAGCCCGCGAGCACGATGCCGTACACACCGAGCGACGAGATGGCCAGCGTGAAGAGAAAACCCACCGGGAGCGGCGCGATGGCCATGTCGACCAGCCCCCACGGGGTGGGCAGCGGTGCCGCGAAGGGGAGCACGGCCCACGTCATCATGGCCGGGATGAAGGCGAGTGCCGGCGCAATGATGAAGAGCCACCGGTCGGCAAACTCCGGGTTTGTCTCTTCCTTCATGAAGTTCTTGATCCCGTCCGCCACCGGCTGAAGGATGCCACCGGGCCCGGTCCGGTTCGGCCCGCGGCGATCCTGAAACCACGCCGCTAGCTTGCGCTCCAGGAGCGTGAGGAGCGCCACGGTGACGAGATACACCCCGAAGAAGAGCAGAATCTTGATCACACTCGCCGCGACGAACGTTCCGATCGCGTCCGGTGCCACCTGCGGATTGGCACGCGGGAACAGCGCGGCAAGATCGAGGGCCGCGAGCACGGACGCTCCGCTCATGCGGACACCTCAGCGCTCACGCCCGCGGCCTGCCCGTCAGTGACCGGCAGTCCGCGCAGGCCGAGCGCGGTGTAGTCGAGCCCCGCAAAAGCCGGCAGCGACGCCGCGAGTGCCGTGAACACCTCGTCCGGGATGAAGAACGCGCCTGAGCCGCCCGCGGCGGCTACCAGATCGGCAAGCACGTACCAGGCGGGACGCGCCACCCCGGGCGCCGATCGCGCCTGCAGATACCGCTGCACGCGGCCACGCAGGTTGGTAAAGGTGCCTTCTTCCTCCAGCGTGTTGGCAATCGGCAGGACCACCGTGGCACGTTGCGCGATCACCGCCGGTATGGTGGTGCCGAGATACACGATGGGCCCGGCGGAGGGAAGCGCCGCGCCGTCCACGCCGGTGAGATCATCCCCAAGGATCAGCAGCGCGTCATCGGCCCGCACGTCGGCGAGCAGCGCGTCGTGTTCCGTGAACCCCAGGAGGCGCGCACCGGTGGCATTGGCGGCGCGCTCTTCGCGCAGGGCGAGGTCGGTGGCGCCAGGCAACGGCACCGCGATCCCCTTCTCCACCCGGAAGCGCTTGTCGTGGTCCTGCCCGGCCACCAGTCGGTCGAGCAGGAACAGCGCCTCGTTGGACGCATTCGGGGACGCGACGACCACGACGCGGTGTCCCGCGAGCACACGCACGGCCGCGGCGATGGCCTCGTCCCATTCCACCACGCTGAGGGCACCCGCCGTGCGCACCAGTGGCTGATCGGCACGGTCGCGGCGCGCGAACTCGCGGTAGGTCTGCCGTCCCACCTCGCACATGTAGTACTGATTCACGGCGTCGTTGGGACGCGGCCGCAGGCGCACCGGCACATTATCGCGCGTCTCGGCCACGGCGTTGCACCCCTGGCTGCATCCGGTGCAGACGGTTGCCGCGCGGTCGAGCTCCCAGGCGCGCGCCTTGTTGAGGAAATCCTTGCTGAGCAGCGCGCCCACCGGGCACAGGTCGACCACGTTCCCCGCCCACACGTTCGTGAGATCGTGTCCCTCGGCCTTGCCGATGAACGCGCGGTCGCCGCGCTCGGAGACATTCAGCACGGGTTCGTGCGCCACATCGTCCATGAAGCGCACACAGCGCGTGCACAGGATGCACCGATTGGCCACGTACAGCACGTCGCCGCCGAAGTCTTCCACGGGATTGAAGCGCTTGGGCTCGCGATATCGCGAGTCCGCACGCCCTTCGGCGAACGTGTAGTCCTGCAATTCACACTCGCCCGCCTGGTCGCAGATGGGACAATCGAGCGGGTGATTGATGAGAAGGAACTCGAGCACGCCCTTGCGCGCTTCCAGCGCCTTGGGCGAGTGCACGTGCACCACCTGCCCTTCCATGACCGTAGTGGCGCACGCCGGAGCCAGCTTGGGGAACTTCTCCACCTCCACCAGGCACATGCGGCACACGCCCGCCACCGGAAGGCCGGGATGGTAGCAGTAGTGCGGAATGAGTACGCCCGCCGTCTTCGCCGCCTCCAGAATGGACATCCCGTCGGGTACCGTGACCGGCCGCCCTTCGATCGTGAGGTTCACCATCTTCACGTCAGCCATGATGCCCTCACGCGGCCGAGGCGCGGAGCGCCCCGGGGACGGTGACCCGCGACGGGTTCGCGGCGATCTTGGCCTCGAACTCGTGACGGAACTTCTTGAGTCCCGACACCACCGGCGTGGCACACGAATCGCTCAGCACGCAAATCGTCTTCCCGCTCATGTTGTCGGCGATCGACAGCAGCGTGTCGAGATCTTCGCTGGTTCCCTGCCCGTCGCGGATACGCTCCATGATGCGGGTGATCCATGCCGTCCCTTCCCGACACTGCGAGCACTGCGCGCAGCTCTCGTGGGCATAGAAACGCGTCAGCCGTGCGATCTGTCGCACCATGCACTGACGATCATCGAAGACGATGACACCGCCGGACCCTAGCATGGTCCCCGCAGCGACCATGCCCTCATAATCCATGATGGCGCCCTCGGCTTCCTCACGCGTGAGAATGGGCACCGACGATCCGCCGGGAATGACCGCCTTGATCTCCCGACCGGGAAGCGGACCACCGCACAGGTCGTTGAGGAACTCGCCGAAGGGAAAGCCCAGCGCAACCTCGTAATTGCCCGGCCGCGTGATGTTGCCGCAGACCGAGAACAGCTTGGTGCCGATGCTCTTGGGATTGTCCGGACGGCCGAACTGCTTGTACCACTCGGCCCCGTTCTTCACGATGTACGGGACCGCGGTGAGCGTCTCCACGTTGTTGATCGTGGTGGGCTTGCCGAATAGCCCCGCTACGGCGGGAAAGGGCGGCTTGATGCGCGGGTTACCGCGCCGTCCTTCCAGCGAGTTCATCAATGCGGTTTCTTCACCGCAGATGTAAGCGCCCGCACCGCGGTGCACGTGCACGTCGATGCGCTTTCCCGACCCCATGGCGTTGGCCCCGAGAATGCCCGCCGCGTACGCCTCGGCCACCGCCTGCGTCACCCGCGCGTACGGCTCGGTGAACTCGCCACGGATGTAGATGTAGGCGGTCTCGGCGTAAATGGTGTACGCGCCGAGCGCGACGCCCTCCACGAGACCATGCGGTGTCCAGCGCATGATCTCGCGATCCTTGAACGTGCCAGGCTCCGACTCGTCGGCGTTGCAGCAGAGATAGTGGGTCTTCCCGTCGGGCTTCATGAACGACCACTTCATGCCCGTGGGAAAGCCCGCGCCACCGCGGCCACGCAGCCCCGAGTCCTTCACGATACCCTGGATCTCCTGCGGCTCCATAGTGACGGCCTTCTGCAGCGCCTCGTAGCCTCCGCGAGCGCGCCATCCCGCCAGCGTGCGCGCCTCGGCGTCGCCAAAGTACTTCGAAAGCACCGGTGTTTCGCGCGGGTGCGAAGGATGCGGGTACCCCATTACGTCAGCTCCGACAGAATCCGCGGCACCGACTCCGGTGTCACCGACTCGATGAACGCGTTATTGATCATCACCGGCGTGGCGAAGCCACAGGCGCCGAGGCACTCGACTTCGATCACGGTGAACCGGCCGTCGGCACTGGTAAGGCCCAGCTCACCGCAGCCGGTGTGTTCGAGAAAGCTGCGCACCACATCTTCGGCACCGCACACGTTGCAGGGGGTGGTGGTGCACACTTGCACGAAGTGGCGCCCTACCGGGTGCTGGTGGTACATGGTGTAAAAGCTCACCACGCCCTTGATGTAGGCCGGCGTGAGTGAGAGGACCTGCGCCACCTCCTCGATCCCCTTTTCGCTCACCCAGCCGCGAGCATCCTGCAACATCCACAGCGCCGGAAGCAGCGCCGCCTGCTTGGTGGGATAACGGGAGAGAATGGTGTCGAGCTCGGTTCGCGCCGCCCCCACGAACACGGGTTCGTGCGGTTCATCATGATGGTGGCCATGCGGTGGGGCGGCCACGAGCGCGCCGCCGCTGGCAGAAGGGCCGTGACTCACCGGTCGATCTCTCCCATCACGATGTCGATGCTGGCGTTGATGGCGATCACGTCGGAGAGCAGATGCCCCTCCACCATCTTCGGAATCGCCGACAGGTTCACGAACGAGGGGGGGCGGATGCGCCACCGTACCGGCTTGGAACTGCCGTCGCTCACGAAGTAGTACCCCTTCTCCCCCTTGGGACTTTCGACCGGCACATAGCATTCGCCGGCCGGCGGACGGGGGCCCTCCATGACCAGCTTGAAGTGATGGATCATGCTTTCCATCTCGCTGGTGGCCTTGTGCTTTGGCGGCAGAATGAGACGCGGGTCGTCGATGTTGACCGGACCGTCGGGCAGCCGTCGAATCGCCTGCTCGAGAATGCGCACACTCTGGCGCATCTCCTCGACACGCACCAGGAAGCGATCGTACACATCGCCCGCCGTGCCCACCGGCACGTCGAAGTCGTAGGTCTCGTAGTCAAGGTACGGGAAGTCCTTGCGCACGTCGTACGCCACGCCGGACGCCCGCAGCATGGGGCCCGACAGCCCGGCGTTCACCGCTTCCTGCGCGTTCATGGCCCCCAGCCCCACCGTGCGCCCGGCCCAGATGGCGTTCGTCTCCAGCATGCGCACCGATTCCTCGAGGGTCTTTGGAAACCCCTTGAGGAAGGCGCGCAGGCCATCCAGCCATCCATCAGGGAGGTCGGCGGCCATGCCCCCGACACGCGTGGTGGTGACCGTGAGACGTGCTCCGACCCACCCTTCGAGCAGGTTGTACACGTTCTCGCGCTCCTGATACAGCCACAGGAACGGCGTGAATGCCCCGATATCCACCGACGTGGTGCCAAGCCACACCAGATGCGAAATGATGCGCGAGAGCTCCATGAGGATGACGCGCAGCACCTTGGTGCGCTCGGTCATGCCCACGCCGAACAGGCGCTCGGCGCCGAGCGCGAACGCCACGTTGTTGCCGGGGGAGTTGAGATAATCCTCGCGGTCGGTCCACGGAATGATCTGGTTGTACTGGCGGTACTCCCCGATCTTCTCGAAGCCGCAGTGCAGATAGCCGATGTGCGGGATGCACCGCACCACGGTTTCGCCATCGAGCTCCAGCACGAGGCGCAGCACCCCGTGTGTTGCCGGGTGCTGCGGACCAATGTTGATCAGCATGTGATCGGCCTCGAGCTCAGGCTCCTCACGGCCCGGCAACCGCTCAAGGGCCACAGCACTGCCGCCCCGGTTTACCAGCGGTGCCCGCAGGGGCTGTCCCTGAGCGTCGAGCCCACTTGTGCCCAACGCCACCTCGATGGTGCGACGCGCGCTCATGCCGATTCCTCGGGGTCACCCAGCGCAGCCCGCTCGGCGATCCGTTGCTTCATATCGGCCGGCAACGATTCGAAGGCGTCGGCAATGCTCAACTCCTCCATGGAATAGCGCGCCTCCGGGTCGGCGGCGAGCGCCTGCTTGAGCTGTTCGGCACGCGAGAATCGACCGCGCAACGGGAAATCTTTCCGCAGCGGATGGCCTTCCTTGTACTGCTCCCACATGAGCAGACGCCGCAGGTCGGGATGCCCCTCGAAGCGAATGCCGAACATGTCAAAGCACTCCCGCTCGAGCCAATCCGCCCCACTGTAGATGTCGATGACACTCGGCACCCAGAGCGGGCCGCGCTTGGGCAACTCCACCTTGAGTCGCAGGAAGCGACGGTGTCCGAGTGCGCGCAGGTGCCACACCACCTCGAGCGGGCGCCCGCCATCGCGATACTCCACCGCCGTGACGTCCACGAGATAGTCGTAGCGCTCAGACGGCTCGTCGTGCAGGAAGCGCACGATGTCGTGCACGCGATCACGCGTGACGAACACGGTCGTTTCTCCCCAAATGACCTCGGCGCGCAGCACGTCGGCACCGAAACGCGCCGCGAGCACGGCGGCCGTGGGGTTGGCCGGCGCCCCGGTACGCGGCACGTTGACGGGCGTGATGGGCGCGCCGTTTTCGTCGGCCGCCACGGCGGCCATGACCTGCGGCACCACCGATGGCGACTGCGGGACTGGGACCGGTGTGGTCATGGCGCCGAGCGGGTCTGGTGCACTGAGTTGCCGAACGGCTCCGACAATTCGTCGATGCGCGAGGGCGGGATGTACAGCTGGCTGGTCGGGTCGGGCTCGATCTCGACGTGACGCCCGGCATCGTTGAGGCGCTCGCGCATGACCTTCTTCTGCAGCATGATGATACCGTGCATGAGCGCCTCCGGACGCGGTGGGCATCCGGGGACGTACACATCGACCGGGATGATGGTGTCGATCCCCTGCACCACGGCGTAATTGTCGAACATGCCGCCCGTTGAGGCGCATGCGCCCATGGAGATGACCCACTTGGGCTGCGGCATCTGTTGGTAGATGCGGCGCAACACCGGCGCCAGCTTGAGCGGCACGCGGCCGGCACAGAGCAGCACGTCGGCCTGTCGCGGAGAGTAGCTCAGCCGCTCCATCCCGAAGCGCGCCAGATCGAAGCGACTGGCCGCCGTGGACATGAATTCGATGGCGCAGCAGGCGGTGCCGAAGGGCATGGGCCACAGCGAACCGGCACGCGCCCAGTTCACCAGAAAATCGAGGCGCGTGGTCACCCAGCCGTCCTGCGAGCCGGGATCAACCTGTACGAGGCGCGAGTCGGTGGCGGGGGTCAGTCCCACGTGAGCGCTCCCTTCTTCCAGACGTAGATGAAGCCGACCACAAGAATGAGCACGAACACCAGCATCTCACCCAGGCCGAAGAACGACAGCTGACCGGCGGGGCAGCTCTTCGCCACGAGGGGCACCGAGCACGACAGCTGGCGGTAGTGCACGCCCCACGGGATCATGAACACCGTCTCGATGTCGAAGACGATGAACAGCATCGCGACCAGGTAGAACTTCACTGAGAATCGATCGCGGGCATCGCCCAGCGGATTGATGCCGGACTCGTACGGCTGGGACTTGACCGCGGTGGGCTGGGCCTTCGTCGTGAGGTGTGCGATGCCAAGGATCAGCACCGCGTTGAGGATCACGAAGCCAAGAAGCAGCAGGACCGGCAGATAGGTGCGTAGCATCGCGGTGCAGCAAGGATCCGACAGATCACGAAGGGGGAGTGGACTTCGTGAAAGAATTCACAAACCATGTGCGAGAACAGTACCAAGGGGACCAGAATCCCTCAACAGCGTGCGTAATGCTTTTTGCTGCAAGTAACCGGCGAAGGCCGTTTGGCAGGGTCAGCCGGGTGCGAGTACCTTCCGCATATTCTCGACGCGTCGCGCGCGAGGGCATATGGACCACCTGGTCCTAATGCGAGTCCACCTTCCGCTTGCTCATCACATGGGGCTCTGCTCAGACCGCTGGATCACGCGCATGGCGCGCGAGCACGGCATGATCGAACCGTTTGAAGACCGCCAGGTTCGCCAGGGGGTCGTGTCGTACGGCGTCAGCTCGTATGGCTACGACATGCGTGTGGCGTCGGAATACCGGATCTTCACGAATGTGCTCAGCTCGATCGTCGATCCCAAGCAGTTCGACCCGAAGAGCTTCGTCGAGTTCGAAGGCGATGTCTGCATCGTGCCACCCAACTCCTTCGCGCTGGCGCGAAGCGTGGAGTACTTCCGCATTCCGCGCAACGTGCTCACGCTCACCGTGGGCAAGAGCACCTATGCGCGGTGCGGCATCATCACCAACGTCACGCCCTTCGAACCCGAGTGGGAAGGCTACGTGACGCTCGAGATCTCCAACACCACGCCGCTGCCCGCGAAGATCTACTCGAACGAGGGAATCGCACAGGTGGTGTTCTTCACCGGGGACGAAGAGCCGGAGGTCAGCTATGGCGACAAGCGGGGGAAGTACCAGGGCCAGCACGGCGTGACCCTGCCCCGCATTTAGGCTCCGCCGCCCTCAGCCGCCGGCGTAGACGTAGCGCAGACCGCGGTCTTGCGCCTGCTGCAGCGTCACGATCATCGCCGGCACCACTTCCACGCCGGGGAGCAGGCTCTTCCGCGCCTCTTCGGCGAACATGGTCGTGCGTTCCCGATCGGTGCGCTGCTCGGGGGGGAGAAACCGCCCCCCCGACGCGCGAATGGAGTTGCCGCACGCCAGCAGGAGGACGTTGCGGCGGGCAAGAATGGCGACGGATTCGGTCATCGGGTTCCGGGTCCCGGGCATACCCATGACCTCGCCGACGCTCGGATACTTGGCCCACATCGCATCGTTGAAGAACCAGCCAATGGAGCGACCGTTGAGCCCGACCATGACGGTGCAATCCTGCTCGCGGATCCCGTACACGGTCTTCTGCGTGTCGAGAAATGTCTGTGCCCAGCGCAGCGCGAGCCCATCGGTGGGCATGTGCGAGTGAAATACGACCCGCTGGGTGCCCGCCACCCGCTTCATCCACGGATCTTCCACGGTGGCCGCGCTCGCCTCGTCAGCGGCGGGTGCCGGCGCGGCGTTGAGCGCCTGGCTGGGGAGCACACCAATCGTCGCTCCGAAAGCGGCCAGACGGCCGAGGAAATCACGGCGGGGAGTGTTGGCCATCATCGGGGGAGCGAGTCTGGGGAAACGCGCCGCGTGAGCAACGGGCGCGGAGGAGGCAGGGGCTTGCCGGCGCGACGGGCGGCAGTGGTGGCATAGGCGACATCGGCGGGAGGATCGCCACGCGGCCAGTCGCGCTCTTTGCCGGGGTGATCCTGACGGGCCTTGCTGAGCACGAAGGCCGCAATGTCCGCCGCTCGCTGCGCACTCAACGTGTCGACGCCGTCGAACGGCATGTTGTGCTTGAGAAAGGTGGCCAGCGTGAACTGGCGCGCCATACCGGCGCCAATGGAGTAGCTGCCGCGCCCCCATACGGCCGGTGCATTGAGAGCGGGCATCCCCTGCCCTTCGCCCCCGTGGCACCGGGCGCAGCTGGCGGCGTACCCTTGCCGGCCACGTGTCACGCTGCCGGCAAGCTTCACGGTGTCCACCCGGTCGTGGCGAGGCCGCCCGTTGAGCGTGGCGATGTACGCCACCATGTCGCGCATCTCGCGGGAGTCCTCGTGCAGCATCTTTCCGGCGAGGCTGCGCGCAATGCACTCGTTGATGCGCCGCTCGATCGTTTCCTCATATCCGGGACGGCTGCGATAGCGCGGGTAGCGCGACAGCGTCGCCGTCCACGGCATCGCCCGCCCGCGCGTGCCGTTCTCCAGATGGCAGCTCACGCAGCGCAGCCCATTTCCGCTGTAGGCCGGGAGCGAGTCGCGAAACGCCGAGAGCAGCGCCAGTCCACGCACCGGATCGCCGGAGCGTGGCTGCGCGCCAAGCGCCACCGGGCAAATCACGGCCAACCATACCCACCGGAGGAATCGTCGCATGTCGCCAATATGCGGTACAACGCGCCACGCCGCAGGGGCCCCGGACGCACGACGGGCGGAACTCGAAGGAGTCCCGCCCGTCGTGATGGCAGAGGCCGGCGCCTGATCCGTCAGCCCGACCCGACCGTCGCCCGCGGTTCCTGACGCTTGGCGGTGGCCAGCAGGTAGTCGCGGTTCATGCGCTTGATCACGTCGATGCTGATCTCCTTGGGACACGCCTCCTGACACTCGCCGGCCAGGGTGCAATGACCGAAGCCCTCGAGATCCATCTGCTCCACCATGGCCAGCGCGCGCTTGTCACGCTCCGGCTGTCCCTGCGGCAAGAGCCCGAGGTGCGTGATCTTCGCGCCGGTGAACAGCGAGGCCGACGCATTGGGACAGGCGGCGACGCAGGCGCCGCAGCCGATGCACGCGGCCGCATCCATCGACTCTTCCAGCACGTCCTTGCCAATGAGAATCTCATTGGCATCCCGGGCGCCGCCGGTGTTCACCGACACGTAGCCGCCCGCCTGGATGATGCGATCGAACGCCCCTCGGTTCACCACGAGATCCTTCACGATGGGAAACGGCGACGCACGCCACGGCTCGACGGTGATAATGTCCCCGTCCTTGAACGCCCGCATGTGCAACTGGCAGGTGGCCGTGCCCTTCCAGGGACCATGCGCCTGCCCGTTGATCATCATGGCGCACGAGCCGCAGATCCCCTCGCGGCAGTCGTGCGCGAAGGCCACGGGTTCCTTTCCTTCGAGGGTGAGCTTCTCGTTGAGCATGTCGAACATCTCGAGGAACGACATGTCGGCACTCACGCCGTCGAGATCGTACGTCTCCAGCTTGCCCGGAGCCTGCGACGCCGGCTGGCGCCACACGTTGAGCGTGATCTTCATTACTTGTAGCTCCGCGTGGAAAGCTTCACGTTCTCGTACTCCAGCGGTTCCTTGTTGAGGATCGGGTCCTTCCCCTCGCCGGCGTACTCCCAGGCGGCAACGTAGGCGTACTCATCGTCGTTGCGCTTGGCCTCGCCCTCTTCCTGGTACTCCGTGCGGAAGTGCCCGCCGCACGACTCTTCGCGGTTCAGCGCATCGCGGCACATGAGCTCGCCCAGCTCGATGAAATCTGCCACGCGCCCCGCCTTCTCCAGCGACTGATTGAGTGAGTCGCCGCTGCCCGGCACGTTCACGTTCTGCCAGTACTCCTGCTTGAGCGTCTGGATGAGCCCGATGGCCTTCGTGAGCCCCTCACGGTCGCGCGCCATGCCGCAGTAGTCCCACATGATCTTGCCGAGCTCCTTGTGGAAGGAGTCGACGGTGCGCTTGCCCTTGATGCTCAGGAACGTGCCCTGGCGGTCGCGTACCGCCTGCTCCGCCGCGCGGAACTCGGCGTGCGACGTGTCCACCCTCTCCAGCTTGGTGCTCGCCAGATAGTCGCCAATCGTGTACGGCAACACGAAGTAGCCGTCGGCCAGCCCCTGCATGAGCGCCGAGGCGCCGAGGCGATTGGCGCCATGGTCGGAGAAGTTCGCCTCGCCGGCCACGTGCAGCCCGGGAATCGTACTCATGAGGTTGTAGTCCACCCAGAGGCCGCCCATGGTGTAGTGCACGGCCGGGTAGATGCGCATGGGCTGTTCGTACGGATTCTCATCCGTGATGCGCTGGTACATGTCGAACAGGTTGCCGTAGCGCTCGGCGATGGTGGGCTTGCCCAGCCGCTTGATGCTGTCGGCAAAGTCGAGGTACACCCCGAGGCCGCCCGGACCCACGCCGCGCCCGTCGTCGCACGCCTCCTTGGCGGCTCGCGAGGCAATGTCTCGCGGGGCGAGGTTGCCGAAGCTCGGGTACTTGCGCTCCAGGAAGTAGTCGCGCTCCGCATCGGGAATCTGCGACGGCGCCCGCTGGTCGCCGCGCTTGAGCGGCACCCAGATGCGCCCGTCGTTGCGGAGCGACTCCGACATGAGCGTGAGCTTCGACTGATGATCCCCGCTCACCGGAATGCAGGTGGGGTGGATCTGCGTGTAGCACGGGTTGGCGAACGCCGCGCCCTTCTTGTGGGCGCGCCAGGTGGCGGTGACATTCGAGTACATGGCGTTCGTGCTCAGATAGAACACGTTGCCGTAGCCGCCCGTGGCGAGCACCACCGCGTCGGCCGCATGCGACGTGATCTTGCCGGTGAGCAGGTTGCGCGTCACGATGCCGCGCGCATACCCGTTCACCACCACGAGCTCGAGCATCTCCTCGAAGGTGTGCATTTGCACCTTCTTGAGCGCGGTCTGCCGCTCCAGCGCCTGGTACGCGCCAAGCAGCAGTTGCTGCCCGGTCTGGCCGCGGGCGTAGAAGGTGCGCGACACCTGTGCACCGCCGAACGACCGGTTGGCCAGCAGGCCGCCATACTCACGCGCGAAGGGCACGCCCTGCGCCACACACTGATCGATAATGTTGACCGACACCTGCGCCAGGCGATAGACGTTCGCCTCGCGGGCGCGGAAGTCACCGCCCTTGATCGTGTCGTAGAAGAGGCGCTTGACCGAGTCACCGTCGTTCTGGTAATTCTTGGCGGCGTTGATGCCCCCCTGCGCCGCGATGGAATGCGCACGCCGCGGCGAGTCGTGGAACACGAAGCAGGAGACGTTGTAGCCCAGCTCCGCCATGGTGGCGGCCGCCGAGGCGCCGGCGAGACCGGCCCCCACCACGATCACGTGGTGCTTCCGCTTGTTGGCGGGGTTCACCAGCTTCATTTCGAAGCGGTGCTTGTCCCACTTCTGCTCGAGGGGACCGCTTGGTGTCTTGGAATTCAGGTCGAGCATGTCAGTGCGTCTCCGCCGCGGCCGTGGTGGATTCCGCGGCGCGTTCCTGCAGCGCCGGCGCTTCGGGGAACAGCCCCGCCATCGAGGCCACCGGAATGGCGATGAAGCCGCCCGCCACGATGATCGCAATCACCAGCGACAGGGTGCGCTTGAGCGGTTGCGCCGATGGGCGTGCCACCCCGAGGGTGCGCACCACGGCCCAGCCACCGTGATAGAGGTGTAGACCGAGGGCGCCCATCGCGAGGATGTAGAACGCCGCGACCGCGGGATTCGACAGCCCGATCCGCACGTTGTTGTACGGGTCGAGATGGGTGAACTGCGGATGCACCGACCCGATCGTCATGTGCAGGATGTGAAAGACAATGAACACCAGCAGCAGCACGCCCCCCCAGCGAATCGTCTTCGCCGCCAGGGTGGTTACCTGCGGGCGCCGCACGGCATACGCGTCGGGACGCGCGGCCCGGGACATCATCGTGAGCTGATAGGCGGCCACGGCATGCAACACCACGGCGGCCAGGAGTCCGAGCCGAATGGCCCACAACAGGGGCATGCTCGTCCGAAGCAGGAGCGCGTAGTCGTGCATGGCGCCCTGCCCCTTGAACATCAGGAAGTTGCCGGACATGTGGCCGATGACGAACAGGATCCCGATGATCCCCGTCACCGCCATGACGATCTTCTTGCCGATCGTGCTCTGCCAGAATCGCGAGAGAGCGTACATAAGCGGGGTGGAAGAAGAAACCGGCGCACCGCAGGGTGCACCGGTTTCGCCGGATCAGAGGGAGAGTACCGACATCGGTTCGCGCACGGCTTGCGCCGACTTCTCGAGCGCGGTGCGCTCGTCGGCCGTCAGCTCGATCTCGAGCACCTTTTCGAGGCCGTTCTTGCCAAGCTTGCAGGGCACGCCCAGGAAAAGCCCGGACATGCCGTACTCCCCCTCGAGCCACGCCGCACACGGAAGGATGCGCTTGCGATCGTGCACGATGGCGTCCACCATCTCCACGGCGCCCGACGACGGCGCGTAGTAGGCAGACCCGGTCTTGAGGTACTTCACGATCTCGGCACCGCCATCGCGTGCGCGCTGCACGATGCCCTGCAGCTGCTCCTCGCCCATGAGCTGGCGGATGGGAATGCCGCTGATGGTCGTGTACGACACGAGTGGGACCATGGTGTCGCCGTGTCCACCGAGCACCATCGCCTGGATGTCGCGCACCGACACGTCGAGCGCTTCGGCGATGAAGGAGCGATACCGCGCGGTGTCAAGTACGCCGGCCATGCCGATCACGCGCTCACGCGGGAATCCCGTGACCTGCTTGGCCACGTAGCACATCACGTCGAGCGGATTCGACACGACGATGATGATGGCATTGGGGGAGGTCGCCTTGATCTGCTCCGCCACCGACTTGACGATGCCGGCGTTGGTGTTGAGCAGGTCGTCGCGCGTCATCCCCGGCTTGCGCGCAATGCCGGCCGTGATGACGACGATATCCGAGCCGGCCGTCTCCTCGTATCCGTTCGTGCCGATGACGCGCGTGTCGAAGCCCTCGACCGGGGCCGATTCCCACTGGTCGAGGCCCTTCCCTTGCGGAATGCCTTCGACCACGTCGACCATCACCACCGTGCGCCCGAGCGACTTCTCGGCAATGCGCTGCGCCGTGGTGGCGCCAACGTTGCCCGCACCAACGACCGTGATCTTGTTGACCATGTTGTGCCGGATCTCCGAACGGCTTGCGAAGCGAAAAACTGCTGCGTTGTGAGATGGGAATCGCCGAGCGCCAGTGAAAACCAGGTTAGCTGGTTACTGCGTGCGCGGCGTTCAGGGAGTGTCGTTTTCGCAACATAGAGCGGTGCACACGGCCGAGCAATGCGGACGAAACGGTCCAATCCGCCTCGGGAATCAACCGCCGACCTGGCTCAACGCACGCAGGCCACCCACCTGCATTTGCAGCAGGGCGTGCTCCTTGGGCTTCTCCGCGAGCGCCTTTTCAAAGAGAGGACGCAGCGGTTCGCCGCGCCGCAACGCGTCGCGCAGCGGCACCTCATGGTCGCCGAACAGACAGGTACGGAGCCGGCCGTCGGCGGTCAGGCGCACACGGTTGCAGGTGGAGCAATACGTGTGGGTCATGGGGGTGATTACCCCCACGGTGCCCGGCGCCCCGTCAAAACGATGGTAGACGGCCGGCCCATTCCCGCGCGGCGGACCGGCATCCTCGTGCAATGCCCCCAGGGACCGAATGCGCGCCAGGATCTCGGCGCTCGGCACCACGTGATCCCAGGTCAGCTCCCGGAGCTCACCCACGGGCATCAGCTCGATGAAGCGTACATGCCACGGGTGCTGCCGTGTAAGCGCGGCGAACTCCACGACCTCATCGTCGTTGATGCCGCGCATGACCACCATGTTGATCTTGATGGGCGCGAGCCCGGCCTCCTGCGCCGCGAGGGCCGCCGTGACCAGGTCGAAGCCCAGGTCGCGGCGCGCAATCTCGACCACCCGCTCCGGGCGCAGCGAGTCAGCGCTGATGTTCACACGGTCGAGCCCCGCACGGGCCAGATCCCGGGCCATGACCGGCAACTTCACGCCGTTGGTGGAGAGGGCGATGTCCTCGACCCCAGCAATGGCCTTGAGCTGCGCCACCAGTGTGACGAGATCCGGGCGGATGGTGGGTTCCCCGCCCGTAATGCGCAGTCGGCGCAAACCGAGCGGCGCCAGCTGCCGCACGACCTCCACGATCTCTTCGTAGCGCAGTATCTCCTGCTTGGGAAGCCACGGCAGCCCCTCGACCGGCATGCAGTACTGGCAGCGGAAGTTGCAGCGGTCGGTGACCGAAATACGCAGATACTCGATGCTGCGCCCGAACTGATCGCGCATCAGCTCCCTCCGGATGCCAGGGGGCCGGTGGCACGAGTCGGGTCGACCCATGCGCGTTCCCCATCGACATAATGCTCGCGCTTCCAGATGGGCACGCGCTGCTTGAGCGACTCGATGATCGCCCGCGCGCCATCGAGCGCCGGGCCGCGGTGCGCGTGCGCGGCGACGATCGCCACGCTCACTTCGCCCACGCTCAGGGGGCCGATACGATGCTCGATGGTGACCCGGAGCCCAGGCGTCGCCTCGCAGACCTCGCGCGCCACAGCCGCGAGCTCGCTGGCCGCCATGGACTCGTAGGCTTCGTAGTCCATGCCGGTGACCGGGCGCCCGTCGTTGAGGTCGCGCACGGTACCGAGAAACACCGAGAGCGCACCGACCCCCGCCGCCTGCGCTTTCGCGACGAGGTGCCCCACGTCGATGGGGGCCGTGACGATTGCCGCGTGCAGCACGCCCGTGTCCATGCGCGAAGGCATCCGCTCACCCGCCGGCAACGGGGGGAATCAGCGCGACCTCGTCGGCTGCCCCGACAATCCGATCGGGGGCGGCGAACGCCTGGTTCACCGCCACCAGCGGTGATGCCGGCAGTCGGTCTCCCCCCGGCATGGTCCGCAGGGCGGCCACGAGTTCGGCGACAGCGCACGGTGCCTCTACGGGCACGAGCAGCTTCCGGGCGCCGAACGCGTCGGCATACGATGCGAAGAGCAGGACGGGGACGGTCATGTCAATCGCAAGATAGTACGTGGAGGGGCGCTTCGTTCCACGCCACGCCCGCCGAGGCGCACCCCCGATGCAAAAGGGCCCCCGATCAAGGATCGGGGACCCGGAACCGCTGGGGCCGCGACACGCACGGCTCAGCTGTCGTGCATGTCGTCGTCGCCGTCGTCGTCGAGCAGATGGGCCTCGATACCGGCGACCATGGCGCGCAGCTCCTTGCTGGGCTTGAACACCGGCACGGGGCGCGCCGACACTTCGACGGGAGACCCCGTACGCGGGTTGCGCGCCATGCGGGTCTTGCGCTGGCGGATCTTGAAGGTCCCGAAGCCGCGAACCTCGATGTTCTTCTGCTCCTGAAGCGCTTCCTTGATGGCATCGAGGAACGCATCCACGACGCGCGCACAGTCCTTCTTGGAGATGGTCGGACCGGCGGTTCGGGCGATACGAGCCGTGACGTTCTCGACCAGATCGGCTTTGGTCATGTTGCGGGCGGAGAGATTCAGGGCAGAAACACCACGGGCACCAAGCAACGGCTCGGTGCCCGCGAAGCATTGCGACAGCGAACGTATGGCCTTAGTGCTTATCAGTCAAGCGTTTGGGCCATCTCACCCTCGACGATTTCTCAGCGCCGTGAGAAACTGGTCGAACAGCGGAACCGCATCGTGAGGCCCCGGCGCTGCCTCGGGGTGATACTGGACGGCGAACACGGGAAGGCGCCGATGCTTGAGCCCCTCCACCGTCCCGTCATTCAGGTTGATATGCGTGACCGCCAGATCCGGAGCCCCTTCGACCCCGTCGGGGGAGCCGACCACGGCAAACCCGTGGTTCTGGGAGGTGATGAGCACCTGACCGGTTTCCAGATCCTTGACCGGCTGATTCCCACCCCGATGTCCGAACGGCATTTTGGCGGTACGCCCGCCAAAGCTGATGCCGAGCAGCTGATGGCCCAGGCAAATGCCGAACATGGGGACGCGCTGGTCCGCGATCTCCCTGATCGCCGCGGGGGCGTAGGTCACCGCCTCCGGGTCGCCGGGACCATTGGAAAGGAAGACCCCGTCGGGGTTCATGGCGAGCACATCGTTGGCCGGCATGTCCGAGGGCACGACGGTCACCCGAATGCCGTGCGCATCGAAGAGGCGCAGGATGTTGCGCTTGATACCGTAGTCGTACGCCACGACGTGGTACGGCGCGTCCGCCTGGCCCCATTCGTACGGCTCGCGCGTGGACACCACCGAGGCGAGATCGAGTCCGGCCATGCTTGGACACGCGTCGAGCGCAGCCAGTGCGTCCTTGCCGGGTGTCTCCCCGGCGCCGATCACCCCGCGCATCACGCCAACGCTGCGCAGATGCTTGGTCAGCCGACGCGTGTCGACTTCGGTCAGCACGGGCACCGCAGCGGCGCCCAGCCACTCAGGCAGGCTGCCGGTAGCGCGCCAGTTGGAGTACGTGGGCGACAACTCACGGCAGATCACGCCGGCAACCTGCGGACGCGCCGACTCGGGGTCTTCGGTATTGATACCGTAGTTCCCAATCTGCGGCGCGGTCATGACGACGATCTGCCCCCGGAAGGACGGATCGGAGAACGTCTCCTGATAGCCGGTCATGTTGGTCGTGAAGACGACCTCCGCAACCGTCGGCTCGGCGGGCCCCACGAGTCGGCCGTGAAAAAGGGTTCCGTCCTCGAGGAGGAGGAACCCCTTCTGCGACAGCGTAGCCACCTCGGCTTACTTGCTGCTGTCAGGCGAGGCGGGCGCGGCCGGTGTGGCCGGTGCCGCCTGCTGGGTCAGCGGCGCTGCTGGTGCGGCGGTGCGATTGCCACCCGCTGGCGCAGCGGGCGCCGCCGCCGGCGCGGCGAGCTTGTCGAGCACCGACTTGGGTGCCGCCGAGCGGCTCGACATGATCTGCAGGATGAACGCGAGGCCAAGGAAGATGCCCCCGCACCACCACGACGCCTTGGTGAGCAGGTTGCCCGCCTGACGTGTCCCGATGAGCGAATCCGACGAGGAGCTCGCTCCACCAAAGCTGGCAGCCAGACCGCCCCCCTTGCCCGACTGGAGGAGGACCGCCACGGCGAGCACGACGGCGTCGAGGATGAGCAGGATCAGCAGAAACGTGTACATGTCGCGGAGCCGGAGTTCCGGTACGAATGACCGAGAGATGGAGCAGCGGGGAATCCGCTGCAGCCTCGTAAAATCGCCGAGTCGCGCGGCCGGGGCAAGTGCTTTCGCCGTCAGCGCTTGCCCTGCCGCTCACGCGATGCGCACCGGAGCCCCCTCAGGCGCGCACGATGCTCGCCCAGCTGTCAGCGTCGAGCGAGGCACCGCCCACCAGCAAGCCGTCCACATCGGGGGCCGCGAGCAGCTGGGAGGCATTGCCGCGGTTGACCGACCCGCCGTAGAGAATGGGGATCCCTGCCGCAGCCTTGTCGCCGACACGAGAGACGAGTGCTCGACGTAGCACCCCGTGAATCTCGGACGCGTCGGCAGGCGTCGCAGTACGTCCCGTGCCGATGGCCCAGACGGGCTCGTAGGCCAGCATGATGCCCGCAACCTGCCCGTCTTCCAACCCAGCCAGGCCAGCCGCCAACTGCCGCTCCACCACCTCGCCGGTGCGCCCCGCCTCGCGTTCCTCAAGCGTCTCCCCCACGCACAGCATCGGGGTAAGGCGAGCCTGGGCGACCAGTGCCATCTTCTTGGTGGTGTGCGCATCGCTCTCGCCGAACACGTGCCGGCGTTCGGAATGCCCGACCAGTACGACTCGCGCGCCGATGTCGCGCGCCATCAGGACGGAATTCTCTCCGGTGAAGGCCCCCTGCGCCTCGCCGTGCACGTTCTGCACCCCGACCCAGATCTCAGGGCGGTCCTTCAGCCCCTCGATGACGGTGCCCACGGTCAAGGCCGACGGGAAGAAGACCAGCGTTCGCTCGTTGAGCTTGGGCACCTGCGCGAGAAACCGTTGCAGGAAGGCGCGGGCGTCGTTGGGGGTGTGATTGAGCTTCCAGTTGGCCGCGAGGACCGGCTTGCGATGCATGAATGAATCCGGGAGAAAGAACGGCGGTCAGCGCGCGTCGAGCGCGCTGACACCGGGAAGGTCCTTGCCTTCGAGGAATTCCAGCGACGCACCGCCGCCGGTTGAAACGTGGCTCATTTGCGAGTCCAAACCCGCGTCCGCCACCGCCGCCGCGCTATCGCCGCCGCCAATGATCGTGGTGGCCCCCTGCGCCGTGGCCCTGGCCATGGCTTCGGCAACGGCCCGGGTTCCGGCATCGAATGGTGGCTTCTCGAAGACCCCCATGGGGCCGTTCCAGAGCACGGTGCGCGCCCCTTCCACGAGCGCACAGTACTGGGCCACGCTCTTCGGGCCGATATCGAACATGGCCTGACCGACGGGGATGGCGTCACGATCTACGGCGCTGGCCTGCGCGCCCGCGTCCATGGACGGCGCAATCGTGGCGTCCTCCGGCAGCACCAGCTTGTCGCCGGCGCGCGCCAGCAGCTCCTTGGCCATCTCGAGGCGATCGGGTTCCACCAGCGAGTTCCCCGTTTCGAAACCCATGGCCCGGAAGAAGGTGCAGGCCATGGCACCGCCAATGAGCAGCTTGTCCACCTTGGGCAACAGCGCCTCCACCACGTCGATCTTTCCGCTGATCTTGGAGCCGCCGAGGATGGCAACGAACGGACGCTGTGGCGCCGCCAGCGCCCCCCCCAGATAGGCCAGCTCCTTCTCCATCAGCAGCCCTGCCACGGCCGGACGACAGAACTTGGCCACTCCCGCCGTGCTCGCATGGGCGCGGTGTGCCGCGCCAAAGGCGTCGTTCACATAGAAATCGCCCAGCTGGGCCAGCTGGTACGACAACGCTTCGTCGTTCTGCTCCTCGCCGACGAGGAACCGCGTGTTCTCGAGCAGCAGCACTTCGCCGGCCGCCAGATTCTGCGTGGCTTTCACGGCACGCTCACCGACGGTCACGTCGAGGAAGTGCACGGGACGCGGCAGCAGCTCGGCCAGCCGCGTGGCCACTGGCGCCAGCGTATAGCGGGGGTCGGGCGCCCCCTTGGGGCGGCCGAAGTGCGCCATCAGAACAACACGGGCCCCACCATCGAGCAGCGTGGTGATCGTCGGCAGGGCGGCCACGATGCGCGTGTCGTCGGCGACGGTGCCGGCCTCGTCGAGCGGCACGTTGAAGTCCACGCGCACGAGCGCGCGCTTCCCGTGGAGCTCGGCCGGCGACAGGTCACGAATGGTCTTGGTGCTCATCGGAAGTCGAAAGGAGGACAACGGCACGGAGGCCGCAGAGTGCCCATCGGGTAAACTCTGCGGCCTCCGTGACTCCGCGTCCTCCGCGCCAGCGCTGACGCAGAGGACGCGATACTGGAATCAGAGTCGCGAACCGACGTAGCGCAGCAGGTCGACGCAGCGCGACGAATAGCCCCACTCGTTGTCATACCAGCCCGACACCTTCACCATCGTGCCGTTGATGACGATGGTGCTGCCCGCGTCGAGCGTGCAGGAGAAGGGATTGCCGATGTAGTCGACCGAGACGAGCGGTTCGGTGCTATAGCCAAGAATGCCTTCGAGCGCGCCGCTTTCCGATGCCGCCTTGAAGGCCGCATTCACCTCGTCCTTCGTGACGGCACGGTCCACGATGCACGTGAGGTCCGTGAGCGACACGTCCGGGGTGGGCACCCGCACGGCCACACCGTCGATCTTCCCCTTCACTTCGGGGATCACGAGCGAGGTGGCCTTGGCAGCGCCGGTGGTGGTGGGGATCATGCTCACGGCCGCCGCGCGCGCGCGACGCAAATCCTTGTGCGGCAGGTCGAGGATGCTCTGGTCGTTGGTGTAGCTGTGAATGGTGACCATCGAGCCGTGCACGAAGCCGAACGCCTCACGAATCACCTTGACCATGGGCGCGAGGCAGTTGGTGGTGCACGAAGCGTTGGAGATGATGTGGTGCGCCGACGGATCGTACTTGTCGCTGTTCACCCCCATCACGACCGTGATGTCCTCGTTCGTTGCCGGCGCCGAAATGATCACCTTCTTCGCACCGCCTTCGATGTGCTTCACCGCGTCCTTCGCGTCGGTGAATCGGCCCGTGGACTCGAGCACGATGTCGACGCCCAGGTCCTTCCAGGGGAGCTTCGCCGGATCACGCTCGGCGAGAATCTTGACCTTGTCGCCGTCGATGGTGATGCCATCGGCATCGGCGCTCACCTGCCCGTCGTACTTGCCGTGCACCGAGTCGTACTTGAAGAGGTGCGCGAGGGTCTTGGTGTCGGTGAGGTCGTTGATGGCAACGAAGTCGATGTCGGCGACGCCCTGCTGCTTGGCGGCACGCAGCACCTGGCGGCCGATGCGGCCGAAGCCGTTGATGCCAACGCGAAGAACCATTCGTGTCAGTTCCGGATGAAGTCAGAGTCGGGAGCGGCACGGTCGCCAGGATCGGGCGCCCGTCCGAAGGTCACACAGCTGATGATGCGGGCGCCGCCTTCTTGCAGCGCTTCCACGGCGGCGTTGACCGTCGCGGCGGTCGTGATGACGTCGTCGACCAGCACCACATGCCGATCGTGAAGCGATGCCCGATGGTGATCGGGCACCACGAACGCCCCGGAAACGTTGCGCGCGCGGTCGGAAGGTGTCAACCGCACTTGCGACTGCGTGTCGCGCGTACGCACGAGTGTGTCCGCCCAGACGGGCACGCGCCAATGCGCGGCGAGGGCCATTGCCAGACACGCCGCCTGGTTGTACCCGCGCTCGCGCAGGCGGTCACGGCCGAGCGGGATGGGAATCAGGGCCGCGCGCTCGTCCACCACATCACGCGGCCAATCGAGGCGGGCCATGCGGGCGGCCATGGGCTGGGCCACCCGTGTCCAGCCCCCGTACTTGAGCGCATGCACGAGATCGGCACCGGTGCCCGTGTCCATGCGGGTGACCGACCGGACGGCGCGAAGCGCGGGGGCGAGGCGAGAGCACCAACGGCAGGCGGGCAGCGCTGCCGGGGGGGCCGCGCTCGCCATGGGGCCCGGAGGCATTGGCACCGCGAGGGAAAGGCGCGGATGGCCACATCGCGCGCACTGCGGCAGCGTCAACGGCACCAGCTGAGCCAGGCAGAGGCCGCACACGATGCCGTTACCGTCGGGGCGGTGCGCACGTCGGCAGCAGACGCACGCGCCTGGCAGGAGGAGATCGAATGCACCGGTTGCCAGCGTCTGCCACCACGAGGACGCTCCCTCGACCTGGGTCACCGGTCGACTTCCCGCAGCACTCGACACCCGAGGGCGGCTCACGGTCGTGGCGCGCGCGCGTCCGGGCGTGGCACGCCCAACGCGTGCCACATCACGTCACGCGACGGCGGCTCGCCGAACCAGCAGGCAAACGCGGCGGCGCCCTGCTCCACCAGCATGCGCAGCCCGTCTTCGGCGGGCAGTCCCCGCGCCTTGGCATCACGGACCCACGCGGTCCCCTCACGGCGGTAGACCAGATCGAAGACCGCCGTGTGCGCGGGGAGGGACTCCACCGGCACCGGCACGTCGTCGCTGTCGCGCATCCCCGCTGGCGTGGCATTCACCACCAGCCCCGCCTGGGCCCAAGGCACGTCGGTCATGTGCGCCAAAGCCGTGGTCCGGCCGCCGGCCAGCGCCACCAACCGTTCGGCGCGAGAGCGGGTACGCGACGCGACGAGCACCCGCGCGTCGCGCGTCAATGGCGACAGTGCCAGCGCCACCAGCACCGCCGCCGCTGCCCCGCCTGCTCCCAGCACCACCACGTCTCCGTGTACGCCGCCGCTGCACAGGGCGGCAACCGTGGCCATGACCCCATCGACGTCGGTGTTATGTCCCACCAGCGTGTCACC
This sequence comes from Gemmatimonas sp., assembly GCF_027531815.1. NCBI lineage: Bacteria > Pseudomonadati > Gemmatimonadota > Gemmatimonadia > Gemmatimonadales > Gemmatimonadaceae > Gemmatimonas > Gemmatimonas sp. Next base: position 90,379 of record NZ_JAPZSK010000010.1, read on the forward strand.
GTCCCACCAGAAGGTATTCACCGCGCGCGTGCGCTCCGCGGCCGCCGTGGTGTGCGCGGCGAGCGTGAACATGGCCTCCTTGTGCGGCATCGTGACATTGCCGCCCGTGCGGGCGCGCCGCAGATCATCCACCGCTGGCCCCAGCGCCGTGGAGGCCACGTCGCAACGGGTATACACGACCGCGCGCCCGGCGTGGCGCAAGGCCGCATTCTGCAACGTCGGCGACAGCGACTGCGCCACCGGTTGCCCCACGATGACCAGTGCGGACGGCGCCTCCCGTGCTCGCGGCTCGACGACCTCGCGCATCGTTAGCCGCGCCGGTTCACGAGGGACGCTGTTCGGCCACCTTCTCCACGATGGCCGCGATCTCCCGCTCCAGTTCCTCGTAGGTCGCGCGGTACACCGCGAGATCGCCACCGAAGGGGTCGCTCACAGGGTGGCCATTGCCGGCCACATAGCCGGTGAGCAGGTACGATCGCCCCGTACCCCCCAGCGCTTCCGCCCGCTCGAGATGGTGCGGCCCCATGGTCAGGATGAGGTCGGCCGATGCCACCAGCTCCGGCGACAGCTGGCGCGCCCGGTGCTCACCGAGGGTGATACCATGCTCGAGCGCCACCAGCAGGGCCCCGTCGGATGCCGGCGAACCGGGCCAGGCGCTCGTACCTGCACTGCCGATCGTCACGTCCGGCACGTTGCGCGCGGCAAACAGGCGCCGCGCGATGACTTCGGCCATGGGGCTGCGACAGGTATTGCCGGTGCACACGAAGAGCAGATGCATCAGGTATCTCCCACCAGATCGGGGACGATGGCGCGCAGCACCGGTGCCGACAGGACACCGGGTCGAATGACACGTGGCCGCCGTCCGGTGCAGTCCACGACCGTGGACGGCGCGGACGGGACCAGCCGACCACCGTCCAGCACATGCAGCAGTCCCGCCCGAATCTCCTCGGGCCACTGCGCGGTGATCTCGGACGCTGCCATGGCCGGCGGGACCCCCGGTCGGTTGGCACTCGTACTGGTGATCGGTTCACCATAGAAACGCAGCAGACGCTGCAGACCGACATGCGGCGTGAAGCGGACTGCGACGCCGCCTTCGGGACCGCGCAGACGCGGCGGAACCCTGCCATCGCCACCAGGGAGTACCAGGGTGAGCGGACCGGGCCAGAAGCGCGCGGCAAGGTGCGCCGCATACGGTGGCAGGTGGAGGTCGAGCCGATTCACCTGCTGGGGATCGCCAATGAGCAGCAGAAACGGCTTTCCAGGCGGACGCCCCTTCATGCGAACGAGCGCGTCGATGGAGCCCTGATCGACCGCCGTCCCGAACCCGTAGACCGTTTCCGTGGGATACGCCAGCACACGCTGCTCGGCGAGGTGCGCAACGATGCCACGCAGCGCGCCGTCGATCTCGGCCGGAGACCAGAACGGCACGGTCATCTCGCTGCGATCGGTCCACGACATCACGGTTCGTCCGCGAGCAGGCTGAGCGCGTCGGCGCGAGCGAAGTCGGCCTCTTCCGTGATCTTCATGCCCCGTTCGCTCCCCCGCACCACCACCACCTCGAAGCCGAGCCGCTCGCAGAGCGCCGCGTCATCGGTCGCGCCAATGCCATCACGCCGCGCGGCGACATGTGCCTGCTCCAGCATCTCCCGGGGAAAGGCCTGCGGTGTCTGGGCCCGCCAGAGGCGCGCCCGATCGACGGTGCGCACAATGCGCCCCTGCTCGTCCACTTCCTTGAGCGTGTCCACCACGGGGAGCGCCGCGATGGCCCCGCGCCCGAGCCGCGCCTCGGCAATGACGCGGTCGATCGTGGCATCGGTGATCAAGGGACGGGCCGCATCGTGCACGACCGCAATGGCGATCTCCTCAGGGAGATCCTCGAGACCGTTCACGACGCTCTCGTGCCGCTCGCGCCCGCCCACCGAGACCAGCAGCCGGTCCACATCGCACTGAAACAGCCAGGGCGGCGGATCGGCAGCGTACGCTTTCGGGAGGACGACCACCACCACGCCCACGTCCGGGCGCGCCATGAATGCCTGTACACTGTGCAGCAGCGCTGGCTTGCCCGACACCCACCGGAACTGCTTGAGTTCGGTGCTGCCGGTTCGCGAACCGGATCCGCCCGCGACAATGACCACGCCGACATCGCGCGCCACTCCCCTATCCTTGGTCGTCACTTCACCGCGCGAGGCGATGACCGGCGGCGGAATGACGCGACGCGGTGGCGGCAGTTCGGTATCGCTCATGCAGGACCGAGGGAAAGGCGGTGAAGGATCGGGTACGGCCGCAAGCGCGTGGGGGTCATGCCGCGTCCTTGCCCACCGTGCGTTGCAGCACGTCGGAGAGCGTGCGCACGCCAATGAGCTGCATGTCGCCCGGTGCACGGCGCGGCACGGCACGGTCCGACAGGTATGCCGTGGTCATCCCCAGCTTGGCGGCCTCGGTGAGGCGGCGTTCGGCCTGCGACACGGGGCGTACCTCGCCCCCCAGCCCCAGCTCGCCGAGAAAGATGGCCTGCGCGGGCAGTGGCCGGTCCACGACGCTGGACGCGAGCGCCGCTGCGATGGCCAGGTCCACGCCGGGCTCCTGCACCCGCATGCCGCCCACGATGTTGCAGAAGACATCGAGCTGTGCGCAGGAGATGCCGCCGCGTTTGTCGAGCACCGCCAGCAGCAGCGCGAGGCGTCGTGAATCGATACCGTTGGCCACGCGCTGCGGCGTGCCGAAGCCGGCGCGCGCGGCCAGTGCCTGCACCTCCACGAGCACGGGGCGCGTGCCTTCCATGAGGGCGCAGACGGCACTGCCGCTGGCCACGTCACGACGATCCCCCAGGAACAGGGCCGACGGATTCTCCACCGGCACGAGCCCGCTGCCCACCATGCGGAAGACGCCGATTTCGTCGACACTGCCGAAGCGGTTCTTCGTGGCGCGCAGGACGCGATGATCGAGCGTGCCGTCGCCCTCGAAGTACAGCACCGTATCCACGATGTGCTCGAGCGTTTTCGGCCCGGCAATGCCGCCACCCTTCGTCACGTGCCCGATGACGAACACCGTGGTGTTGGTGTCCTTGGCGAACCGCATGAGTCGCGCCGCGCATTCGCGCACCTGCCCCACGTTGCCCGGTGCACCTTCCAGCAGTTCGGTGTGCACCGTCTGAATGGAGTCCACGATCACGCAGCGCACCGCGCGTCCATCGGCAGCCGGCTGCGCGGCCGTCGCCAGGATGGTTTCCAACGACGTTTCCGTCAGCAACGAGACACTGCTCGCATCCTCCGCCAGGCGATCGGCGCGGAGCCGCACCTGCAGCGCGCTCTCTTCTCCGGAGACGTACAACGTGGGATGCCCCGCGCCCTGCAACCGGGCCGCCACCTGCAGCAGCAGCGTGCTCTTGCCGATGCCCGGTTCCCCGCCCACGAGCACCATGCTGCCGGGCACGATGCCGCCACCCAGCACGAAGTCGAATTCGTCGAGCCCCGTACGATACCGCGGTGTGTCCGCCGTCGTGACCCGACCGAGCGCCACCGTGCTGCCGGCGACGCCCGCCGATTGGCGGGCCTGTGTCCGCTTGCTCGTGGGGACCGTGGCCACGACTTCCTCGGCCAGCGTGTTCCATGCCCCGCACGAGTCGCAACGCCCCGCCCACTTGGGGAACTGCGCCCCGCACTCGGTGCAGGCGTACACGGTCTTCGCCTTCGCCATCAGAACGGCGTACCCCCGAAGTCGTCGTCGCCGCCCTTCACCAGCTTGGGCCCACCGAAGCCTCCGCCACCATACCCGCCGCCCCCGTATTCCGGCGGCGGCTGTCGGGGTGAGAAGTTGTCGAACCGGGTGTATTGCTTATGGTAGAACAGCCGGGCGCTCCCGATCGGACCATTGCGCTGCTTGCCGATGATGATCTCCGCGCGTCCCTCGATGCTCGGATCCTTGAGGCGACCATTCTCGTCTCGCTCGGCATACACTTCCTGCCGGAAGATGAACATGATCACGTCGGCGTCCTGTTCGATGGCGCCCGACTCACGCAGGTCGGAGAGCTGCGGGCGTCCCTTGTCGTCGCCGGTGCGCTGTTCGGGGGCACGCGAGAGCTGGGACAGCGCCACCACCGGTACGCTGAGCTCCTTCGCGAGCGCCTTGAGGCCGCGCGAGATCTGCGACACTTCCTGCTGCCGGTTCTCCACGCCCGCCGGCCCCGTCATGAGCTGCAGGTAGTCCACGATGATGAGGCCGAGATCGTGCTCGGCCTTGAGCCGGCGCGCCTTGGCGCGCATGTCGAGCAGGGTAATGCCGGGGGTGTCGTCGATGTAGATGGGCGCATGACTCAGGATACCCGCAGCCTGAGCCAGACGTGGCATCGATTCGTCGAGCGCCCTCCCACCTTTACGCAGCGCCTGGGCGTCAATGAGTGCCTCCGCCGCCAGCATACGCTGGACCAGCGACTCCTTGCTCATTTCGAGCGAAAAGAACGCCACCGGGACCTTGGCGGTGATCGCGGCGTGCTGCGCAATGTTGAGCGTGAAGGCCGTCTTGCCCATGGACGGACGGGCGGCCACGATCACGAGATCGGCTGGCTGGAGCCCCGAGGTCATGTGGTCGAGTTCCACGAACCCCGTGGGTACGCCGGTGACCGCCTGATCGCGTTGTGCGAGCAGTTCGAGCTTCTCCATGGCGGGCCAGAGCAGCTCCTTGATGCGGGCGAAGCCCCCCTTTTCCTTGCTCTGGCCAAGAGAGAAGATGCGCGACTCGGCGTTGTCGAGCAGATCACCGGCGGTGATGCGCCCTTCGAACGCCTCCTGCACAATCTCGGTGCTCACTTCGATGAGCCGGCGCAGCAACGCCTTTTCCTTCACGATCTTCGCGTGATACTCCACGTTGGCGACCGTGGGCACGGCGTCGAGCAGGAAGGCCAGATACTCGCGGCCGCCGGCGTGTTCCAGCTCCCCGCGCCGTTCCAGTTCGTCAGCCAGTGTGAGCGGATCGACGACACTGCCGCGTTCGGTAATTGCCAGCATGGCCCGGAACAGCCGGCGATGCCCCTCGCGGTAGAACATGGTGTCGTCCACGTGCTCGCCGGCGCGGAGGATCGCGTCCGCGTCGAGCAGCATGGCCCCCAGGACGGCCTGCTCGGCCTCTTCCGACCAGGGCGGTCGCCGCTCCTTGTACGGATCGCGCGACGCGGTGGCCGCCTGGACGCCGCCGTTGCTGCCGGTCGTCACGGCAAGGCTGGTCATCTGCAGTTACTCCACGGCATGGTGAGCCCGCGCGGCATCGAGCACGCGTCGAGCGAGTTTGACGTCGTCCCAGGTCGGACGCTTCCACGCCTCGTTGCGCAGCAGCGCCGCCGGGTGATAGGTCACGATGAGCGGGACGCCCTGGTACTGATGCAGTTTCCCGCGCAAGGCGCCAATGGCGGCCGTGGTCTGCAACAGGGATTGCGCCGCAAAGCGCCCCAACGCCAGGATGACCCGCGGCTGCACGAGCTCGATCTGCCGCAGCAGGTATGGCTGGCATGCCGTGACCTCATCGGGAAGCGGATCGCGATTCCCCGGGGGACGGTGCTTGAGCACGTTGCAGATGAACACCTCCTCGCGCGTGAGCTGAATGGCGCCGAGGATCTTCGTCAGCAACTGGCCGGCATCGCCCACGAATGGGCGTCCCTGGTCATCCTCGTTGGCGCCCGGGGCTTCGCCCACGCACAGCAGCTCGGCCCGTGGGTGCCCTTCCCCCGGTACCGGGTGACGGGCGCTGTTGTGCAGCGAACACGCCGTGCAGCGCGTCACGTGCGCCGCCACGTCGTCGAGCGTGGGGAGTGCGGCGACTTCCGGCGCCATGTCGGCCACGCGTACCCGTCCGGCGGCCAATCCGGCCGGCACGTCCAGGGCAGCGAGCCATGGCGGCAACGGGGCCTTGCTGTCGGCACCCGCAGCAGCCGGCGGCGGCGACCCCGAAACGGGCCCGTCGGCGACGGGCGCGTGGGGAGGCACCGGGGCACCGGCACCACGCAATGCCTCCCGCCAGTCGGTGGTGGCCCCGGCGGCGAAGCGACGCGCCGGGATGGGTGGTGGCGGCAGCTCGGGTGCCGGTGGCGCCACCTCGGTCTCGGGGTGCGGCGGGGACATGGCGCCGGTACTGCGTTCGCCGGTACTGCGTTCGCCCGCGCCGCCACGCCGCCGCGGGCCGGCGGCGCCCACCACCTTCAGCACCTCATCAACGGACAGGCCGTCGAGCACGAACTCGGATTCACCGAGGTCGCGCCGTTGTTCGAGGTAGCGGCGCAGCCGATCCCTGGCGTCCACGTTGGAGGCGAGCGGGTGGGGAGAATGGGGAGCGCAACCGAGCGGCCGCGCAGTACGACAGGGGCCAAACAGGGCGCCGCGCCGGGACCGGAGTCACGGCGCGGCGCCTTATCCTGCAGCTCCGTGCGCGATCAGGGGGAGCGGCGGCGCGGTACCACCTTGTAGTCGATCTCACCGTGCGTGAGCTCTTCGAGCGCCCGGGTGGTGAGCTTCTTCTCGTGCAGCGAGCGATCGCGCGGGAATTCGTTCAGCACGCGCGCGAACTTGGCTGCAATGAGCACGCTCAGGTACTTGTTGGCCGCATGCTTGGCCACATCCGTCGGAGTGAATACCTGCATCAGTCGCCCTTGCTGAAAACGTGAATTTCCTGCTCGAGTTGCTCGATGAGCCCCTCGACCTGTGCTTCGAGTTCGTGCACCCGATCGTGCCGCAGCCCCTCGGCATCGATGATTGAACTGACCTGATCCACGGCGCGCTCGAGGTGGTCGTTGACCACCACGTAGTGGTATCGCCCGACTTCCCCCAACTCCGCCCGTGCATTCCGCAACCGCACCAGCAACTTCGCCTGGTCCTCGCTCTTGCGCGCCGAGAGCCGCGTCTTGAGTACCTCGCCGGAGGGGGGGAGTACGAAGATGAGCACCGTGTCCGGAAACGCGAGATGAAACTGTCGCGCCCCTTGCACATCGATGTCCATCAGCACGTGTCGCCCCGCCGTCAGCACCCGCTCCACCTCGGTACGCAGCGTGCCGTACAGGTTGCCGTGCACCTCCGCCCACTCGGCGAACTCGCCGCGCGCGACCGCCGCTTCGAACGCCTCCCGGGTCAGGAAGCGATAGTCGCGACCGTCGACCTCCCCCTCCCGGGGGGGCCGCGTGGTACAACTGACAGAATAACCCAGATCGAGCCGCCGCTCCAGCAGCCGACGGGCAATCGTGGTTTTTCCACCCCCCGACGGGGCGGACAGGATGACCGGAAAGGCGCTCACTCGAGGTTCTCGACCTGCTCCCGGATACGCTCCAACTCCTCCTTCACGCCAACCACGTCGTGAAGGATGGCGGCATCGGCCGCCTTGCTGCCGGTGGTATTCGCCTCCCGCAGCATCTCCTGCAGGAGAAAGCCCAATCGCTTCCCGACGGGTTCCCCGCCGGCGTCATCGAGGGTGGCGCGGAAGGCCACCAGATGTGAGCGGAACCGGTCCAGCTCCTCGGCCACGTCCATGCGATCGGCCAGGATGGCGATCTCCTGGGCGAGGCGCGCGTCGTCAACGGCCACCCCGTCGGCCAGCTCCCGCACCGATTCGCGAAGGCGGTCCCGATAGGCCACCACGCGCTCCGGGGCGCGGGCACCGATCCGGTCGAGCGCTCCGGCAATGAGCTCGAGCCGCTGACGCAGTACGGCGGCGAGGCGCTCCCCCTCCTCAGCCCGTGAGCGCTGCAGCGCCTCGAGGGCGACGTCGACAATGGCTACCAACTCGGCCGCAGTGCCCGTCGCGTCATCCTCGCGAGGCGACGCCAGAACATCCGGCATGCGCAGGACACTGGCCAGATCCACGCCGCCGGCCAGGCCATGGCGCGCGGTCAGCTCCTGCAACTGGGCGGCAACGGCGGCAAAGCGGGCTTCGTCTATGGCCAGGCTTGTCTCGGCCAGCCGCTCGCTGCGCGCCGTCAGCGTCACATGACCGCGCGCGACCTTCAGTCGCATGGCCTCACGCACTTCGGTTTCCCAGCGCGCAAAGGCGGTGGGCAGCTTGATGCTGGGCGAAAAGAACCGATGGTTGACCGTGCGCACATCCACGACGACGCGAAGTGCGCCGACCGTACCCTCGGCCTGCCCGTACCCCGTCATGGAGCGAATCATCGGCGAATGATAACGTCGGCGGCGCGACGACGGGATGGTACGGTCAGTTGAAGAACTCCCAGCGCACGCCATACATCTGGACGGCCGGCGGCATGGTGATGCCGCGGATCTGTTCGTACTGCCCGCCGGTGAGATTCCGATACTGGTAAAAGAGCGTGCCTCGCTGGATGCGGATCTCGAGCAACCCGGTGGCTACGATCGCCGGCTCGGTGATCCACTTGGTGGGTTCCTCGTCGGCACCGTAGAAGAACGGCACTCCCGACCGGCTGTCGAGAATGAGTCGCGCGTTGAAGCCGAACTGCCCCTTGGGAAACTTGCGCAACCACTGCGAGACGAGGGCAAGCTCGGTGCGCACCTGCGTCTTGGGGCGGTTGAACTGCGCGGCGTTCCAATTGACGGCGATCACGTCGAGCCGCAGGTCCTTGTACAGCCGGCCGTGTACCGTCGCCGACACGCCAGTGGCCGCTGCGGTCCCGAACGCCGTTGCCGGCATGCCCAGCAGCGGCAGCGTTCCCTGAAAGCTGGCATCATCGCGCAGGATGCCACCACCCACCCAGAGCCCCTTGAAGCGTACCGCCACCTCGGCGCGCAGGGTACTCGACGCCGGCCGCCCAGTGGTGTCCGCCGGCGAGCGACTGCTCCGCCCAGCCACCATGGACAGCCAGGAAAAGGGACGCACTCGCGCGAAGAGATCGGTGCGATCGGTGGAGTCACGCCCGTTGCGTTCGATCCAGCCGCCGGCGTCGAGCCACTTCCACGTCGCATTGGCGCGTGCCACCGGCGCGTGTTCCGCCACGCCCTCCCGCGGGCGCACACGGTTGGTGAGCGAGGCCGACCACCACGGGGCCCGGTAGCCCACCGCCACCAGATGCTGGGTCTGCCCGCGAATCGTGTCGCCTTCGATGGTGATCGTGTCCCGGCCCATGATGGTCGTGGAGTCGGTGCCATCCTGGCGCGTGCGGAGCGCGCTCACGATGGCCTGCGACCACAGCCCGCTGCTCGTGTCACCATAGCCAACACGCACATACGCATCGCGCCGCTGCCCCTTGAAGGCGGGAAGCGCAAGGAAGCCGGATCGAGGCGTGTGGGCATCACGCTCGCGGCTGATGGCGTTGGCGAACGCATCGACGCTCAGCTTCCCGCGCGCCCACCCCATGCGGAGGTAAAAGGCCTGCGACTCACCGTCGCTGCGCAGACGCCGCGCTCCCTCGGCACCGAACGCCGATACCCGCCCGGTCTGGGTGGCAATCTGTTGCCCGCCAAACTGGAAGGCGAATCCGTTGCGCCAGCGTCGCGAGAGGAAGCCGCGAAACGCATTCGTATTGAGATCGCCCGTGAAGATGTCCACGCGCGTCGCCGGCGTGGTGCTCGTGGTCGTCATGGAGCGCAACCATACCCGCACCTCACCCGGCGCCCGCTCGATGAGGAGTTCATCGAGGTTCCACAGGGGGATGTCCGTGAGGTCGAGCATGCCCCCGTTGCGTGGCTCGACCGGGTCGAGCTCAACACCGTCGAGGAACACCCGTATGCGCGAGCCATCCCCATTGAACGTTGCGGCATGGATGCCGGCAAGCCAGCCGCTGCGATAGGTGGTTACCCCCGGCACGCGATCGAGCAGATCCGCCAGGTTAAGCGCGCCGGTCGCCAGGATGGAGTCGCGACGCCAGCGCAGCCGATCGGTGATCTCGAGAGCAGGCGGAGCATCGAAGTGCGCGAGCGGTGACTTGATCGTATCGCCTTCGATGGCGCGCCGCACACTGTCGGAGCGCGCCAGAATGCGCGCGCGCATGAGCGAGTCCTGCACGATGCTGTCGCGGACCACGCTGTCACGACGCGCCGGTGGCTGCGCAGCCAAGGGCTGAGCCGGCGCGGGCGCCGGCACCGCCACCTTGACGCTGTCGGCCCGCTTGGTGCTGTCTGGGCGTACCTGAGCGCCCACGGCGTGAGCGTGGCCCGCGACGACCACCAGCAACAGCGCCAGCCAGCGCCACGCCCCGGAGGTCACACCGGTCACTGCCGCGCGCGCGCCCGTACGAATTCCACGAACGTCCCCACGGGCGTCCCGGTGGGGCCCTTCGGAATCCACCCGAGGTCGCTCTGCGAGTAGGCGGTCCCCGCCACGTCGAGATGCACGAACGGGAAGCCGTCCACGAACTCCTGCAGGAAGAGCGCCGCGGTGATGGAGCCAGCCGCGCGGCCACCCGTATTCTTCATGTCGGCCACATCGCTCTTGATCTGCTCGCGATAGTCCTCCCACATCGGCATGCTCCAGCCGGGCTCACCAGCTGCCTGCCCCGCGGCCAGCACTTCGTTCGCCGCGCCCTGATCGGTGCTGAAGACACCCACGGCATTGTGCCCAAGGCCAATGACGATGGCACCGGTCAGTGTCGCGGCATCGATGGCAATGGCCGGGTTGAACTGCTTCGCGTACACCAGCAGGTCGGCCAGCACCAGTCGCCCTTCGGCGTCAGTATTGATGATTTCGATCGTCTTGCCGTTGGATGCGCGCACGACATCGCCCGGCTTCACCGCCTCACCCGACGGCATGTTCGTGGTCGAGCCGATGATCCCGACGACGTTGATGGGCAACCGCAGTCGGCCAATGGCTTCCATGGCGCCCAAGACCCCGCCGGCCCCCGACATGTCGAATTTCATCCACTCCATCTCCGGTGCCGGCTTGATGGAAATGCCCCCAGTGTCGAAGCACAGTCCCTTGCCGATGAGCACGACCGGCTGCTGTCCCTCGGGACCGCCGCGGTGCTCGAGGGCGACCAGACGCGGCTCCTGCGACGTGCCCTGAGCGACGCACAGGAAACTGCCCATGCCACGCGCGGTCATTTCCGCGCGACCAAGTACGGTGAGGGTCATGCCGTGGCGTTCGGCGATGTCACGCCCGACCTCGACGAAGGTGTCGGGGGTGCAGTAATTGCCCGGCATCTGTCCCAGCCGCTTGGCAATGGCCTGCCCCTCTGCCACCGCCACGCCCGCGGTGAACGCCGCACGGACGTCTTCGCTGTCCGCGGCCAGCACGGTCACCGCTTCGAGCCGCGCCCGGCGATCCTTCTCCGGCGGCGGCGTCTGCAGGTCGAGGTAGCTCCAGCTGCCCGCCGCCGCACCGATCACCAACCCTTCCACGGCATTCGCGTCGGCGCTGCCCCCCTCCAGCATGAGGTGCATGGCCGCCACACCAAGCTTGCTGGCCTGGCGTGCCGCCACGGCGGCCGCCCGACGCGCCGCGGTCCGAGTGAGCGGCGTGGCTCCACGACCGACCAGCAGGACACGCTGCACACCAGTATCGCCACCCACGAGCAACAGCGTTTCGTCGCGCCCGCCGCGGAAGTCGCGCCGCAATACGGAGCGCGACATGGCGCCGCCAAACTGCCGGTCAAGGTCGAGCAGCGCATCGGGAACCGCTGAAGCGGGCGACAGCACCACGACCAGCAGCGGCGTGTCGACGGCCGCGGGAGCAGCATGGGACAGCGAGAACGAAAGCGGCATGGGAACGAAAGGAGGGACGTCGACGGGACGTCGGTGAAGACGTGATGGAGTGGAGGCGCACCGCGCCCAACGGGCAGCAACACGTGCACCAATGTACCCAAAAAGACGAAGCCCGATCCGATTGGACCGGGCTTCGTGCAACTGGGGCGGGTGGACTCGAACCACCAACCGTCCGATTAACAGTCGGATGCTCTGCCATTGAGCTACACCCCATCGGGACCGCAGGCTCGCCCGAACCGGTTGCTGTGCACCCGCTCGTGACCAGCTCTGACTGATACGCTCGCCAAATCCCGGGCAAATGGGAAGAGGGGATGCCCAGAGTGGGGGTCGAACCCACATGCCCTTGCGGGCGACGGATTTTGAGTCCGTTGCGTCTGCCGATTCCGCCATCTGGGCGCACGAACGGGCGCCGCCTGGACGCCCGCTCGAACCTCCACAGTGTACACCCGGCCGCGCGCAGCCGCTACCGCGAAGTTGAGAGCGGGCCGCTTACCAGCCGCCGCCCGGGGGGCGCCGCCGCATGCGCTGCTCCGCGCCGGGGGGACCATTTCGCACCGTATCTCCATCGCCAAGCCGGCGCCGCTGCAACTCCTGCATGCCCCGCCGCAATTCGTCCTGCAGGGCGAAGTAGCGGGCGCGCTGCAACGGAGTGAGGAATCGCGCCAGCTCCCGCTGCTCCTGCTCGAGCAACTCGATGCGGCGCCGCTCGAGCTTCGGCAGCTGGTCCAGCAGCTCCGAGACGCGCGTTTCGTTGGCGTTATCGCCGGCCAGCAATTCGGTTCGCATGGCCTTGCGGGCTTCCATTTCGTCACGCCGCAGCGCGCGGCGTGCGCCCTCGGTACGGCTCGCGACCTCGCGCAGGCGGGCCGCCTGATCGTCACTCAACTGCAGCCGCTGGCGTACCGTAACCTCCACGCGCTGCTGGAAGCGCCGCTCCAACTCGGCGCGGCGCGGGTCATCACGCTGGCCACGTGTGGCAGTGATTGGCGGCACGGTCTGCGCCCCCAGCGGGGCCAACACGCCGGCCGCTCCGGCATGCAGCGCGAGGGCCGCGACGGTAACCGTTCGTGTCCACCGCAGGTGACGCGTGAATGAGGTGATCACTGGGTACCCCCTTCGGAGTTGGGCAGAATGGGGACGCCGGGCAACGGCTCCGTGCTCGTGGCGCCATCCCACTCGTCGAGTCGGTCGAGCATGCGCTGCAGTTCGTCCTCGCTGTAGTCCCCAAGGTCGCCATACGAGACCGACACCGAGTGAGCCGTCGCACCGGGCGAACTCACCGCCACGGTTTCGGCCAGCTGCGGACGCATCGTGCCGGCAGTTTCGCCCACCACGAGCGCACCGGCGCCCACCGGAGCCTGTACCGAGGTGATGCCGCGCCGCGCAACCAGCATCGATGCGCCGCCGGCAATGACGACACCGAGCGTGGCCGCCAACCGCCAGATCGACTGACCGAACACCACCGTGCGTGGGCGCGGGCGCGCCGCCGACACCGCGCGCGGTGCGCCCGCGCCCGGGAGCGATTCAGTGACCAGACGGGGACCAGGGGATGCCATCGGAGGCACCTCGACAGCCCCCACCGCAGTCGCCGGCGGCAGCGCCACCACAATCCGTGCCACATCGGGGACGGTGACCCGCGGACGTGCACGGCGAACGAGTTCCAGCACCGCCAGGTCATCCGCGCACGCCGTGCACTCGGCCACGTGCGCGGACACCCGCGCCGTCGTCACGTCGTCGAGAACACCAGCCGCAAAGTCCGGCAGCAGGTCCTGCAGCTCGAGGCTGCGACACTCAGTCATGGAGAAACTCCTTCACCGCGCGCATGGCGTTGTGATAATGCACCCGCGCCGCTCCCTCGGTAGATCCGAGGATGTCGGCGATTTCCTTGTAGCTCCGCCCTTCCTGCACACGGAGCGTGAACACCTCACGCTGCATCCGGGTCAGCCGCGCCATGGCACGAGCAACCCGCTGCGCCGCTTCGTCGGCGACCAGCAGATCGAGTGCATCGAATCCGCTTGCCGCGTGCCCATCGTCGATGTCGATATCGTGACCGCGACGTGCCCGCGCGCGCCGGCGGTCGATGACGAGCCGCCGCTCGATCGTGAACAGCCACGTACGCAACGAACTCTCGGACCGGAACGTGTTGATTGCCGAGAAGGCGCGGATGAAGGTATCCTGCACGAGCTCATCCACGTCGTCCGACACCCCGAGCCGTCCCGCGAAACGCGCCAGCGCCTCGGCGTGCCGCTCGACGATGGCCGTCGCAGCCCGCTGGTCGCCTGCCTTCCACTGTTCGATGAGGCGCCCATCGAGCTGGGCATCCTCCTGCGGGGTGGCGTCAATCATACGTTCGGCCTGTTTGACGGCCCGTGGGATGAAGCGTTAAGACGCACTCCGGCGCCCGTCCCGTTGACCGCCGCCGAACGCGGGGCGAGCTTCGCGGTATGCCAATCCCGACGCAGGCGCCCGCGAGCCGCCAGCCGGCGCTCATTGCCCACCGCGGCGCCTCCCGCGCATTCCTTGAAAATACCCTGCCCGCCTTTCAGCGGGCGCTCGATCTCGGGGTGGATGGTATTGAACTGGACGTGCACGGCACGCGCGACGGCGTGCTGGTGGTCCATCACGATCCCACCCTCAAGCGACCAGACGGCGAGGTACCCATCGCCGATCTCACGGCCGCCGAGGTGGGCGCTTTCCGGTTGCCTGGGGGCGACCATGTCCCTACGCTGGCCGAGGTGTTCGCGCTGGTTGACGGACGCACGACGCTGTACGTGGAGGTGAAGGCGCCCCACGTCGAGTCGCTTGTCGCGGACTTTCTCTCGGCCCATCGTGAGGTACCGGCGGAGGTGCACGCCTTCGACCATCGCATTCCCGTTGGTGTACGGGCGCGTCGTGCGGACACGCCTATTGGATTGCTGAGCGCGTCCTATCCGCTCGACCTGCCGGCCGCCCTCGCCAACAGCGGAGCCACGGCCTGGTGGCAACATGCCCCGCTGATCGACGAAGCGCTGGTGGCGACGTGTCACGATGCGGGTGTACGGCTCATTGCCTGGACCGTGAACAGCGCGCCCCACGCACGCCAACTGGCGGTGTGGGGCGTTGATGCCCTCTGCACCGACGTACCCGACCTGATCAGAACGGCGCTGACGGTGGCGGCTCCGCCGCCGACGTAGCGGGGGGCGGTGTAGCGGGCGCTGGCGCCGGCGCGTCCGGCGCGCCGGATGGCGGCGGCGGCGGTGGGGCCTCCGGTGGGTCATCCATGCGCGCCTTGGCCTCGGCGAGGGCGTTCTCGTGGCGGCGCGCCTCGGCATCGCGGTCCTTCACGGCCTCGAGGAGCCGCGAGCGCGCATCGGCGTCGAGCTCCCCGCCGGCTTCAATTGCCCGGAAGAGGGCATAGCCCAATGCCTCGGCAGCCTTGTCGGCCTGCTCGCGCGCGCGGTACGCCTCGAGGCGCAGCTTGCCTTCGTCGAAGACGTCCTGTGCGGCCTTTCCGGCCTTGTCGATCCCCTGCCTGACCTTGTCCCAGAGTGCCATGGTATCCTCGGTGAGAGTGTCCTTCGGCCACACTACGGGCAACCTGGCCGCCAGGTTACGCAGCTCTGGCCCAAACGCACGAGGGGCAGCGCACCGTGTGGTGCCCTGCCCCTCGATACGCGGCCGACGGACTCAGGCCTCGACCGTCTCCTCGACGAACTCGACGGGGACGACGTTCACCTTGTACGCCTTCTTGCTCTTGTGGGCGAACTGCACGACGCCGTCCACGAGCGAGTAGATGGTGTAATCGGTGCCCATGCCCACGTTGGCGCCCGGATGCCACTTGGTGCCGCACTGACGGAGGATGATGTTGCCAGCCGTCACGAACTCACCGCCGTACTTCTTGATTCCCCGGTACTTCGGGTTGGAATCGCGGCCGTTGCGTGAGGAGCCGACGCCCTTCTTATGTGCCATGACGAATACTCCAGTGAGGCAGCGCGCCGAGAGCGGCGCACCGCCGGCGCTCAGCCGAGGGTGATGTCCTTGATGCGTACTTCGGTGAACTTCTGCCGGTGACCCTGCTTGCGGGCGTAGTTCTTCCGGCGCTTGAACTTGAAGACGATGATCTTGTCGTCGAGTCCGTGCTTCACGATCTCCGCCGTGACCTTGGCGCCGGAAAGCGTGGGCACACCCACCTGGATCTGCTTGCCGTCGGAGCCAAGGAGGACGTCGTTGAATTCGACGGCCGTGCCGGCTTCACCCAGCAACGAAGGGATCCGAAGGGTCTTGCCCGGCTCGGCGCGGAACTGCTTGCCGCCGGTGCGGATGATCGCGTAGCTCATGGTTGGTTCCAGTTATGTGCGTTCCAGACGTAGCCTAGAAGCTTATCCAGATTGGCTTTAGCTGTCAACGGGGCGAGGCGCCGCCCCTCGAACGGGTCAGGCTAGGGCGTACTGCTGCGTCACGTCACGCTGCGCGCCCCGCACCACCAGCTTGATCTCATCGGGCTTGAGGAGCGGATCGTCGCGCAGTTCGAGCGGAAAACCGGCCAGCTTTTCCAGCCGCTTCACGAAATCGTGCTCCTGTTCCAGAACATGGAGTGCCACTTCGGGGTGCAGGCGCAGCACCACGGGCTCCTTCCGCCCCTCGGCTGACATGCGACGGACCGCGCGTTCCGTGCGGCGCACGATGGTTTCGGGGGTAAAAACGCGCCCCGTACCACTGCAGGTGGGGCACGACTCGGTCATGCTCTGGTAATGGCTTTGCCGCACCCGCTGACGGGTCATCTCCACCAACCCGAGGTCCGATACGGCAAACGCCTTGGTCCGGGCGCGGTCGCGACCGAGATGCGTGCGCAGCTCGTGCAGCACCTTATCGCGGTTCCCCTGCGTCTCCATGTCGATGAAGTCGCACACGATGATGCCGCCCACATCGCGCAGCCGCAGCTGCCGCGCTATTTCTCGGGCGGCTTCGGTGTTGGTCTTGAAGATGGTCTTCTCTGGATCGCGCTTGCCGGTGTAGCGCCCCGAGTTCACATCGATGGAAACCAGCGCTTCCGTCTGCTCGATGATGATGTAGCCACCGCTTGGCAGGTCGCAGCGTCGCTTGAAGAGATCGCGGATCTCCGTCTCGATCCCTTCCTTGTCGAAGAGCGGTACCGGCTCCTCGTACAGCTTCACCCGCTCCACGAGATCCGGCGCGATGCCCTGCAGGTATTCGGTGATCTCGTTGAACACCTGCTTGCTGTCGACCAATACACGCTCGACCTTGGCGCTGAAGAGGTCGCGAACCAGACCGCGTGTCACATTGGTCTCGCGGTGCACCATGGCAGGGGCGCGCAGGAACTGCGTTTTCCGCTTGATGCGCTTCCAGTTGTTCATGAGCGTGTTGAGTTCACGCTCGAACGTCTCCTTGGTGGCATCCTCGGAGACCGTGCGCACGATCACGCCGCCTGAATCGTCGGGGAGCATCTCGCCCACCATGCTGCGCAATCGCTGCCGCTCGGCCCGCTCGTCGATCTTGCGGCTGACGCCGACCTTCGAGGCAAAGGGCATGTACACCAGGAACCGTCCCGCCAGTGACACCTGGGCGGTGACGCGCGGTCCCTTGGTGGAGATGGGTTCCTTGGTGATCTGCACGAGGATGTCCTGCCCGCGCTTGAGCAGGTCCTGGATGGGACGCACCTCGCGCCGCCCACGGCGACCGCCCCCTCCCCCGCCCTGTTCCTCGGCGGCGTCCTCGTCCTCGTCGTCGTCATCCGAGACCTGCGCATCCTCGACGACCACGTCGGCTGCATGGAGGAAGGCCGACTTCTCGGTGCCGATGTTCACGAAGGCGGCCTGAATGCCCGGGAGTACGGCTTCGACCTTGCCGAGATAGACGTCGCCTACCATGCGACGCGCATCGGGCCGATCGACCAGCAGCTCCACCAGTTGGCCGTCCTCGATGATGGCGACGCGCGTCTCGCGCGGCGTCGCGTTCACCAGGAGTTCTCGCTTCATTGCAACCCACTGCCTGCCTCAGGCCGGCGGCGACTCCGGCTAACCCGAAACGACAGCACATAACGGTGGACCTGCAGGGAAATCGAGCGCGCCCGTCGGTCGCGTCCCGGACACGGGAGGCAACGGCAGCGCACGATCGAACGTCACACGGCTCCCCACCGGCTGACGAGATCGAATCGAGTGCCTCACGCCCCCGGGTCGCGGACCGTCCCGGCCTCGCGACAGGCGTCACGGCGGCAGGAGGCGCTGGCCTCGGAGTGAAACGCGGGCCCCCGCGATCGACGCGACCAAGGCGTGTCAGGCGGTGGAACGTGTGGACGGGTTGACCGGCAGCACGCTGGCCCCGGAAAACCCGACCCACAAACGCAAACGGCCCGTGAGTCGCACGGGCCGCCGGCGCCACAAGCGACGGCTGGAATGGAACAGGGGGAAGCTATCGCCGCCGCTCCTACGCCACCAGCCCCTTCAAGAGGTGCCGGGCGATGACCAGCCGCTGAATTTCGCTCGTCCCTTCACCGATCTCGCAGATCTTCGCGTCGCGCATGAAGCGCTCGACCGGGTAGTCCTTGGTGTAGCCGTACCCGCCGTGGATCTGGATGGCCTTGATCGTGGCCCGCATGGCCAGCTCCGAGCAGAACAGCTTGGCCATGGCCGCTTCCTTGCCGAACGGCTTCCCATTCTGCGACAACCACGCCGCGTGATACACCAGGTGACGCCCGGCCTCGATTTCCGTGGCTATGTCGCTGAGCTGGAACTGCACGCCCTGAAAGCTGGCGATGGCGGCGCCGAACTGCTTGCGCACGCTCGCATACTTGAGCGACTCCTCAAGCGCGCCCTGGGCGATCCCGATCGACAGGGCGGCGATGCCGATGCGCCCCGCATCGAGGGTCTTCATGAAGTTGATGAAGCCCAGCCCTTCGGTACCCAGCAGATTCTCTGCCGGCACTTCCACGTTGTCGAAGAGCAGTTCGCGAGTGTCAGAGGCGCGCCACCCGAGCTTGTCCTCCTTCTTGCCCGCCTTGAACCCCGGCATGGGGGTCAGCGAATCGTCGTGGCCGACGCCCAGCACGCGGCACTGCTCGAGATCCACGCTCTCCTTGGTGAGGATGAAGCTCGAGATGCCCTTGGTTCCCTTCGACGGGTCGGTCACCGCCGTCACCACGAACACTTCGCCTACCCCGGCGTGCGTGATGAACCGCTTGCTGCCGTTCAGCAGGTAGTAGCCATCCTTCTTGACCGCGGTCGTCCGGGTTCCACCGGCATCGCTTCCCGCCGCCTCCTCGGTCAGTCCGAATCCGCCGAGCACTTTGCCGCTCGCCAGCAGCGGCACATAGCGCGCGATCTGCGCCGGCGTGCCGAAGTTGACGATGGGGGACGTGCCGAGCGTGGTGTGGGCGGAGATGGTGATGGAGTGCGACGCGCAGACCTTGGCGAGCTCCTCAATGGCGATCATGAAGCTGATCGTATCGAAACCGGCCCCGCCGACATCTTCGGACCACGGCACACCGAGAAGTCCGAGTTCTCCCATCTTCTTGACGTTCTCCCACGGGAACGTGGAGGCTTCGTCGTGCTGCGCCGCCACGGGCGCCACTTCATCACGGGCGAAGGCGCGCACCATGTCACGTACGGCGAGGTGCTGCTCGGAGAAATACAGACTGTCGTCCATCAGAAACGGTCGGGGAGTGAGGGTAGGTCAGGACCGCGGGCGGGACCGCGCACGTCTGGCTGGATTATGGAGTCGACCAGCCGACGTGTTGGAGCGGGCGAGACAGCGATCACAGGCGCCACATTGCTCGCGCGCCTCGCGATCCCCGAAATAGCGCAGGACGTACGCCCTTCGGCAATGGGTGGTAAAGGTGTATTCCTCCATGGCGTCGAGGCGCGCCACATCCGTGCGCTTACGGCGCTCGAGCTGGTCCCAGCGCACAGGTGGCGAGGCGCGCCGGCGGTGTGATGGCGACACTCGTGTGCCGCCCTCGCTGCGATGCCATGTAACAAACTGTTCCGCCGCGAGACGCTCCAGAACAGGGACGAGCGTGGCGGCGCCGCCCAATCCGGGTGGCAAACCGTCAAGATCGATGGTGGCGCCGTGCGTCAGTGCGGGACCCACTCCACGCCACAGGGCGCGGAGCAGTTCGCGGTCGAAGTCGCGGGGACCGTTGAGCTCACGGGTAATGCGCTCGGGCGTCGCCAGCAATCGTGCATGCACCTGTCCCGGGCGCGGTGGCACCACCTGGCACAGGTGATGAGCGATTAGTACGCGCAGGGCGGCCGCGGCGCACCGTTCACTCACCCCGGGCACCTGCCTGGCCAGCGCCGGCGGCGAAAGCGGCACCACGCCCGCGTCATCGGCCCGTTGCAGCAGTGTGCGCCAGACCTGCTCGACGTCGCGCCGCGACGGGTGCGTGCCGGCCAGGAAGTACTCGTGCGTATCGCGGTCATTGGGGGCATGCAGCAATTCGCAGCGGCTGGCCTGGCCGTCGCGGCCGGCGCGACCGGCCTCCTGATAGTATGCCTCCAGGGAGCCCGGCATGGCATGGTGCACCACCAGCCGCACATCGGGCTTGTCGATCCCCATGCCGAAGGCGCTGGTGGCCACGATGACACGCGTGCGCTCCTCCATGAAGGCGTCCTGTGCGCGTTGTCGAATCTGGTGCCCGAGTCCTGCGTGATAGGCGGTGGCGCGAATGCGCGCACGCACCAGCATGGCGGTGATGCGTTCGACCGCGTTGCGCGTGGGGGTGTAGACGATGGCCGGCGCCGTTTCCCGCTGCAGCAGCTCAACGGCCACGGTGTCCTTTTCGGGCGCCCGCTGCACACGGCGTACGCGGTAGGTCAGGTTGGGACGATCGAATCCGGCCACCACCACGGTGGGGGCATGGAGCGCGAGCTGCTGCACGATATCTCGGCGCACCTCCGGTGTGGCCGTGGCGGTGAGGGCCACGGTTTGCGGCGCCCCCAGCGCCTGCCGCAGCTGCCCCAACCGACGGTAGCTGGGGCGGAAATCGTGCCCCCATTCGCTGATGCAATGTGCCTCATCGACGGCCAGCAGGCGTACGCCGATGGCACGCAGTTGCGCACTGGTGTTCCCCGCTTCGAGTCGCTCCGGTGACAGATACAGCAGCGAAAGCGTGCCGTCGCGGGCGCGGGCCATGCGTTCGGCCACCGCGGCCGCTCCCAGCGTACTGTTGATGAAGGCCGCCGCGATGGCGCGACGCTCGAGTGCCTCCACCTGATCCTTCATGAGCGAGATGAGCGGACTGATGACGACACAGAGTCCACCGCGCACCAGCGCCGGCACCTGATAGCACAGCGACTTGCCGCCCCCGGTAGGGAGCACCACGAGCGCGTCGCGCCCCGAGAGCACCGCCTCGACGGCGCGGATCTGTGGTGGCCGGAAATCGGAATAGCCGAAACGCGCCGCCAGCAGGGCGCGGGCGTCGGCGAGTGAGCCGTACGACGGGGGGAGGTGCGAGAGCATGGCGTACCGTAGCACACCGGCGGCTCGCCTCCGTTACCCAATCTCCGTGCGCGCTATCCTCACAACGCAGCCCGTCGACGGGGGGCAGCGTTCAGGAATCGGAGAAGCGCTTCCCCGTATCGTTCATGAGCCACGCCACCACCACCAGCACCACGGCGAGCACACCCTTCCAGGCCATGCGCCCGTACTCGCCCGCCAAGGCCGCCATGACGGCCTCATACAGGTGAAACAGCCCAATGAGCAGGGCGACCAGCGGCATCATCGATTTCTTCATGCGTTCAGACGGCGCGGGCAAAATGGCCGCGCGTAAAGGCGTTGTTGAGCAGGCGGCGTGATGCGTGGACGTCGGGCTGTTCACCCGCGTCGAGCGCGTCGAGCGCCGAACGGTGGGCACGCGCCAACTCCCGAACCGGATCGCCCGGCACGTTGAACACCATGTGGAAGCCGCGAATTCCCTGCGCCCAGAGCGCCGGGAAGAACTCGCTGGCCTCGATGGGGCGCGAGTGCAGCAGCCGGTTGCGGCAATTGCTGTCGGTAGCCACCGCGAAAGTGTAGCCCGCCGGATCGGTGAGCGACACGTTGGTGTGCTTCTGCACACACAGGTCGCGACAGGTCGTGGGTTCGCGGTCGAAGGCCGCACTCAGCACGCAGTGCTCGATCGTCATCCCCTCCGGACGGCCGTACACCAGCACATCGAAGCCCTGCCCGCCCCACGGCGCCACCAGCTGCCCCAGCTCGTCGGTGGTGAGCTCGATGCTCGCCACCATACGCGGTACCCCCTGCTCGAAGAGCAGCGCGGCCGTGTGCTGGTTGAACACGTTCACGGCGTAGTCGGCCACCACATCGTGCCCGGCGGCGCCGAACTCCGCCGCAAGCCCCAGATGGCCCGTGAGCAGTGGCAGCCCCAGACCGAACCACTTGGCCAGTCGGGCACGTTCCTCGGGACGCACAATGCTGGGGGTGCGCAAACGCAGCGCGACGCCCTCGGTGGCCAGCTCATCGCGCAGCGCCGTCACCCGCGCCAGTGGCGGCGCCGGATGACGCAGGAAGGGATCGAGCACGATCTCCGTGGCACCACCGGCCGCCGCCTCGCGCGCCTGCTCCACGTCGAACACCACGGCACGCAAGGCAAACCGGCCGGGCGTTGGCACCCGCGCGGCCACGGTGGCCTCAGGAACACGCGACACGCACTCGGCGATGCGCGCGCTGCGCACCGCTTCCTCGCTCATGCGCGCCCACCCCAGCTGCTGCTCGATCTGCTCGGTGGCTTCCTGCCGCAGGCGGTTGAGCTCACTCACCGGGAGAAAGAGCCCACTGGCCAGACCGCTGATATCCACGGCGCCCAGCTTGAACGGGGTGCCCCCCAACCGTCCGAACTGCTCGCGCAGCTGCGTCATGTCGAGTGAGCGCTTGCTCGCCTGCGCCAACGACACGTCACCCCGCACCGTCACCTCGATGTGGCCGCAGCGCCACACCGTCTTGAGCGGACTTCCCGATTGCCCGAAGCAGCGCACGTCGAGCCGCTGCACGCCGACCCGCTCGGGAACCGCGACCGACGCGAATGACTGGCGCGCCGTGTCCATGAGGTGCGCATCGGTGGTCCGCACCACATGCCACCCCTCGGGGACGCGCGTCACCCGCGGCCCACTCTTCACCAGCACTGCCTGACGATGCACGCCCGCGCGCACCGACAGCGTACGCGCTTCGGCCACGGTCCCGCCCAGCGAGGCGCCGCTGTCACCGGCGGGCGCTTCGAAGCCCAGGCCATCACCAACGGACACAGGCCGCTGTACGTCGATGAGCAGCGCCGCGCCGTCCGCCCCGGTGACCACCCCAATGGGCAACCCGCGGTTGTCCGGCTGAGTGCGGGTGATGTACTCGCGCCCCTGTCGGCCACCGTACATGCCGCCCGTGTTGCCGCGGCTGAAGATCTGCACAAGCGGCTCCACCTCCTCCGGCGTGGGAGCACGGCCTGACTCCCCGCGCGCGATGCCATCGAGCCAGCCACGGTACGCCTTGGTGACCGTGGCCACGTACTCCGGCTTCTTCTTGCGCCCTTCCACCTTGAGGCACCCCACCCCGAGTCGCGCGATCTCCTCGAGGTGATCGTGTGCCGCCAGATCCTTCGTGGAAATGAGGTAGCCGCGGTCGAGCGTGGCGCCGCTGGCTTCGTCGGTGAGCGTGTAATCCTTGCGGCACGACTGCGCGCATGACCCGCGATTGGCCGAGCGTTCGCTGATCATCCCCGACATGAAGCACTGTCCCGAGTACGAGATGCACAGCGCGCCATGCACGAACGTTTCGAGGCTCAGCTCCGGCACCTGCTCGCGAATGGCGCGAATGTCCTCGAGCGTGTTCTCGCGCGCCAGCACCACGCGTTCCACACCCAGCTGCTGCATGACCCGCGCACCGGACACGTCGTGCACCGTCATCTGGGTGGAGCCGTGTACCTCGAGCTGCGGGTACACCTGCTGGATGAGCCGCACCACGCCCAGATCCTGCACGATGGCCGCATCGATGCCACGATCGATGCACTCCCCGAGGTACAGCAGTGCCTCGGGGAGTTCGTGCGGCTTGATGAGCACGTTGAAGGTGAGATACACCCGCACCCCGCGCGCATGCGCGATGGCGCACGCCTGCCCCAGTTCGTCGAGCGTGAGCTGCGCCCCCTCGTCGCGCGCGTTGTACATGGACGCGCCGAGATACACGGCATTGGCGCCGTTCGCGACGGCAGCGCGAACGGCATCGATGGTGCCGGCAGGGGCGAGCAGTTCAGGAACGGAAGAACGGGCCATCCCTGAATGATAATGGGGGCCGGAACTCCCGTTCAGCGCTTCAGGAACCGCAGCAGGAAGGCGGTGGCGACGAGGACAATCCCCACCCAGCGCAGCCACTCCCGCCCCGTCTGCTGGGCAAAGGTAAAGGCGATCACCCCGAAGCAGATGAGTGCCACCCGCAATCGCACAATCATGCGGCGGCCGGCAACCCCAGCGCCCTGGCCTCAGCCTCGGGCACGTCGATCACCATCCGCAACAGCGCCGTGGAATACACCTTCCCCTGCGCATCGGTCTTGAGCGACAGCGTGCCGCCGCCATCGAGCGCGCCGTGCAGAAGAAAGTTGAGTGCCCCCAGATTGGGCAGCTCGAAGCGCACCACATCGCCGGTGAGCTGCCCGGTGAAGTGCGCGGTCACCGCATCGCGGGTGACGTACTTCTCCAGCACGGGATACCACTCCGGCCGCAGGGCGATGAGCCCCACATTGGCGGTATCACCCTTGTCGCCGCTGCGCGCGTGCGCGATGTCGAGCAAACGAACGTTCATGTGGTTCACTCCACGATGCGGACAGCGGTGGAAACGGCGCGCTTGTCCAGCAGCGCCGGCCAGTAGGCCACGATTTCCTCGACCTTCGGGCGCCCGCCGGCGAAGCCGGTCACGCTCGGCGGACCGTTCAGGACGAGGGGCGCGATCTCCCGCGTGAAGCGCTCCACGGCGGCGCGATCCCCGCCACGCACGCCAATGCGATACTGCACCTCGGGGGCATCGCGGCCGTCACCCGCGAGGGCGCCATGCGTCGAGGTAGCCCCCACGAATTCGCTCAGTACCTGGTCGAAGCGCAGGCCAAGCCGATCGAGTCGCTCGCGCAGCACGCGATCGGCGAGCTGCGCCTTTTCCATCGCGTCGGGCCAGGCATACACGAGCGACCCCACCGCCTTGAAGCCGGCGCGGTAGGCAATGGACACCTTGAGGAACGGCGTCGGCGGCCCGCCGGTGATGCCATGTACCTTCACGCGATTCTCGCCATCGGCCGCAAGCCGGATGCTGGTGAAGTCGGCCACCACATCGGGGGTGATGTACGCGTGCGGATCGCCCATCTCGTACACGAGCTGCTCCGTGACGCTGGGTACGCTCACGCGGCCACCGGTGCCCGGATGCTTGGTGATGGTGAACGTGCCGTCGGCGCGTGCTTCCGCGATGGGATAGCCCACGTTGGCCAGGTCGGGAATGGTGCGCCACTCGTGCAGGCAGTTGCCGCCGCTGCACTGGGCGCCGCACTCCAGGATGTGACCGGCGACAATACCGGCCGCGAGCCGGTGCCAGTCGTCGGCCGCCCAGCCGAACTCGTGGCGCAGCGGCGCCATGGTGAGTGCCGTGTCCGTACTGCGGCCGGTCACCACCACGTTGGCGCCCAGCTGCAGCGCCTCCACGATGGGCGTGGACCCGATGTAGGCATTGGCGGACAGGACGCGATCGCGGATACCGGCGAGCGGTTCACCGGTGTCCATGTTCTTGAGCTCGTGCCCCTCGGCAAGCAGGGTGTCGAGGCGGTCGAGGATATCATCACCCGTGACCACACCGATGCGGATCTTGCCGCGCACCCCGTGCTTCGAGGCCGCCTCGAGCACGGCCTCGGCGCACGCCATGGGATTCACCCCGCCGGCGTTGGCAATGACCTTCACGCCGCGTTCGGCCACGGCGGGGAAGACACTCTCCATGGCGCCGATGAAGTCACGGGCGTAGCCCATGCGCGGGTCGCGCTCCTTCTGCTTCTGCACGATCGACATCGTGACTTCGGCGAGGTAGTCGAGCATCAGGTAGTCCACCGGACCACCTTCCACCTGACGCCGAGGCGCCTCGAGCCAGTCCCCCCAGAAGCCCTGGCCACTGGCGACCCGAACCACCTTGTCCTGCGCTGCGTCCGACATCATTCGCCTCCGACGGCCGGCATCGGCGGCAGCACGAAGGCGCCGAGATGCGGACCGCGATTCTGGTTGGCTGCGCGCAAGGCCATCGCGAGCAGATCACGGGTGTCTTCAGGGTAGACAATGGTGTCCACGAATCCGCGGGCCGCCGCGTAGCGCGCGTCAAGCTGCTGCTCGTAGTCGGCCCGCATCGCGTCCACGGCCTCGAGCACCTCGGGGGTCGGCATGTCGCCCGCCTTCTTGGCCGCGTCCAGGGCCGGACCATGTACGGCCTGTACGGCGGCCTCACCTTCCATCACCGCCATGCGCCCCGTGGGCCAA
The DNA here is from genome assembly GCF_027531815.1 of Gemmatimonas sp. Classification (NCBI taxonomy): domain Bacteria; kingdom Pseudomonadati; phylum Gemmatimonadota; class Gemmatimonadia; order Gemmatimonadales; family Gemmatimonadaceae; genus Gemmatimonas; species Gemmatimonas sp. The sequence continues at coordinate 116,498 of NZ_JAPZSK010000010.1, forward strand.
GAGAAGATGAAATCCGGGTCGAAGCCCTGCCCGGCCATGGCGTAGTAGCCGGCGCCGCTGGCGTGATTTACCGTGAGCACGATCTTGGGGACGCGCGCGCACGCCATGGCTTCCACGAAATGGGCGCCGGCGCGGATGATCCCGTCGTGTTCGGCGTCCGGCCCCACCATGAAGCCGGAGACGTCCTGCACGAAAAGAATGGGGAGTCCCTGCTTGTCGCAGCGTTCGATGAAGTACGCGACCTTCTCCGCGCTTTCCGCGTAGATGATGCCGCCAAAACGCGGACGCTCGCCGGGACGCCCCTTGATGAGTCCACGCTGGTTGGCAATGACCCCCACGTGAATCCCCTCGATGCGCGCGTCCCCGCAGATCATCTCCTTGGCCAGATTCGGCTGGAACTCATCCAGGGCGCCGTCGTCGAGGACCGTGCGCAGGAGGGCATGCATGTCGTACTGCATGCGGTGATCGGCCGGGAGCAGGTGGTACAACGAGGAGGGCGGCTCGGCCGGCGGGCGCCAGGTCGTCGCCGCCTGCTGCTGCGGACGCGGCAGCCGCGCCACGAGTTCGCGCAGCTTGTCGAGGCACGACGGGTCGTCGTCAAGAGCGTAGTGCGCGACGCCGGAGATCTCGGTGTGGGTGACGGCGCCCCCCAACGTTTCGCCGTCCACCGATTGCCCGGTGGCCCCCTTCACGAGATTCGGACCGCCGAGCCCCATGAACGACGTGCCCTTCACCATGAGGATCACATCGCTCAAGGCGGGGAGATAGGCGCCGCCGGCCACGCACTGCCCCATCACCGCGGCGAACTGCGGGATGCGCAGGTACCGGCGCATGATGGAGTTGTAGTAAAAGATGCGCGCCGCGCCGTACTGCCCGGGGAACACACCACCCTGATACGGCAGATTCACGCCCGCCGAATCCACGAGGTAGATGATCGGGATCCGGCAGCGCATGGCCACTTCCTGGGCGCGCAGGATCTTCGTGATGGTCTCGGGCCACCACGAACCGGCCTTGACGGTGGCGTCGTTGGCCACCACCACCACTTCGCGCCCCTCGACCATGGCGATGCCCGTGATGACGCCGGCGCCCGGCGCCTGACCGTCGTAACGATCATGGGCCACGAGCAGGCCGATTTCGAGGAATGTCGTGTTCGGATCGGCCAGACGTTCCACGCGCTCACGCGCGGCGAGCTTCCCCTGCTTGTGCTGCTTTTCGATCTTGTCCGGGCCGCCGCCTAAACGCAGGCGGGCCTCCAGCGCGCGGATGTCGTCGGCGAGCTGGCGCAGTCGTGAACTCACGCGCTTATGCGTCCTGTTGTTCGCGTGTGGCGAACCACTCGCGGATGTAGTCTACCAGCTCCTGGGTGCTGGTCCCGGGGCCGAAGAGGCGCGCCACGCCACGCGCCTGGAGCGCGTCCATGTCTTCCTTGGGGATGATGCCGCCGCCGGTCAGCAGAATGTCGTCGCGGCCCGCTTCGAGCAGAAGATCTCGTACGCGCGGGAAGAGCGTCATGTGCGCACCGGAGAGGATGGATAGGCCCACCACATCCACGTCCTCCTGCACGGCCGCGGTGGCGATCATCTCGGGCGTCTGATGGAGGCCGGTGTAGATCACTTCCATGCCGGCATCACGCAGCGCGGCTGCCACTACCTTGGCGCCGCGATCGTGTCCGTCGAGGCCAGGCTTGGCCACCAGCACGCGAATGGGTCGGGTCATCGGGTCGGAGAATCGGAGGGACCTGCAGGAGGCGGGGCGGAACGCGAGTCCGAGCTGCACCAACGTCGGAAAATACTCACCCGTCCTTGCGAGCCACCAGCATCATCTCGCTGGACTTCCGGTGTAGCGGGCGAGGGCTCCACGAGTCGAAGGCCTGCTCCACCACGAGCCCTACGTCGCGCATGCGGCTGGCGAGCTCGGAGGCTGTGTACAGGCGGATTCGGTGCGACCGTTCGCCGTGTCCCTTCGGGCCACGCCAGGTGGAGGTGATCTCGAGGAAGCCGGAAAGCGGGTCGAAGTGGCGCTCCTGTCCGAACATCGTGCCGTCGGCACTGCTCCACCAGTCGCGCGACAGGAATTTCGCCATCACACCGTCACGGGCGCCGCCGTGCCAGACCAGCACGCCACCGGGCTTGAGGACGCGCGCGAACTGGGCCAAGACGCGCAAATCGTCCTGTGGCTCGTCGAAAAACCCGAACGAGGTGAACAGGTTCACCACGGCATCGAAGCGGCCCGACCAGCGCCCCGGGAGTGCGCGCATGTCGCCCTGGATATAGCGAAGCGTCGTGCCGGTGCCGCGCGCCCTGGCCTGATTGAGCAGGGTGGCTGAGTAATCGAGGGCGTCCACATTGAACCCCGCCTCAGCCAGAAGGTGGGCATGCCGCCCCTGGCCACAGGGGCAGTCCAGCACGCGAGCCCCTGAGGGAAGGGCCAGCACCTCGAGGAGCCGCGCCACCTCGCGGCGGTCCTGCCCAAGGTCGAACAGCGGTTCGTACTCGTGCAGGTACTGCTGATCGAACTGGGTGGCCCACCAAGGGCTATTGCTGTGCATCCGGAGACGGTAGATACTGGGACGAAGCCGCACAAGCCGTATGCCCCCGGCACCTTGGCGCGGATCGCTGCCACGCCCCCGGGGCCGACCCTTCCTCGTTGCATCGGATCCTGTGCCCACCATCCGCCTCGTCTATTCCAGTGCTGCCGCCGGCGGCATGACTTACTCCACCCTGGTCGACATCATGAGTCAGGCGCACACGCGCAACATGGCTCAGGGCATCACCGGCATCCTCTGTTACGGTTCCGGGCAGTTTCTGCAGGCCCTCGAGGGAGAGCGCGCCGCGGTCACGGCGCTCTACCACCGCATCGCCGTGGATCGGCGCCACGACGACTGTCAGCTCATGTCGGTGGACGAGATCGCGTCCCGCGCCTTCCCGGAGTGGACCATGAAGGTCGTGAACTGGGAAGACGGGGATATGGCGCGCCGGCGTACCATGCTGCAGGCGGATACCGGATCGGAAGTATTCGCGCCCAGTGCCATGACGGCGACACAGGCGTCGGCCTTCCTGATGCACCTCGCCGAACTGGAGCGCGAGCTGGCGGGCGACTAGAAGAACACGGGTTCGCGATACGCGCCGAACACGTCTTCGAGCGCGGCACGAATCTCGTACAGCGTGCAGTACGAGCGTGCGCACTCGAGGATGTGCGGGACCACGTTCTCCGTGCCGCGCGCCGCTGCGCGCAGTGCCTCGAGGTTCTGCAGGCACCGCGCGTTGTCGCGCGACGCGCGCAGCGCCGCCATCTTGACCCGCTGCTCGTCCTCGGCCTGCTGCCCGATGCGAAGAATGGGGATGGTGAGTTCCGGCTCCTCAGTGACGAACTCGTTCACCCCGACCACGAGCTTGCGGCGCTGCTCGATCTCCCACTGCTGCCTTGCCGCACTCTCGGCTATGCGCTTCTGGAACCACCCGTCTTCGAGCCCCTTCACCACCCCACCGATCTCGTCGATCTGCGCGAAGAGCTGCTCGGCTTCCCGCTCGAGCTGGTCGGTGAGCGCCTCCACATAGTACGACCCACCGAGCGGATCCATGACGTTCGGCACCCCGGTCTCGAAGGCCAGAATCTGCTGCGTGCGCAGCGCCACCTGCACGGCGCCCTCGGTGGGGAGCGACAGCGTCTCGTCCATGGAGTTGGTGTGCAGCGACTGCGTGCCGCCCAGCACCGCGGCGAGCGCCTGATACGCCACCCGCACCACGTTGTTCATCGGCTGCTGCGCGGTCAGCGTCACCCCGGCGGTCTGCGAGTGGAAGCGCATCATCCACGAGCGCGGATTCTTGGCGCCGTACCGCTCCTTGAGGTGCCGCGCCCAGATGCGGCGGGCAGCGCGCAGCTTGGCGATCTCCTCGAAGAAGTCGTTGTGGATATCCCAGAAGAATGACAACCGCGGCGCAAACTCATCCACGTCGAGGCCGCGCGCGATGCCGCGCTCCACGTAGGTGAAACCATCGGCAAGCGTGAACGCCAGCTCCTGGGCCGCCGTGGACCCCGCCTCGCGGATGTGGTAGCCGGAAATGGAGATGGTATTCCAGTTGGGCGCGTGCTGGGCGCACCACTCGAATCCGTCAACGATGAGGCGCAGGGCGGGTTCAATGGGAAAGCACCAGGCGTGCTGCGCCATGTACTCCTTGAGGATGTCGTTCTGCACGGTCCCCTGGAGCTTCGCTGCATCCACGCCCTGCTTTTCGGCGGCGGCAATGTAGAAGCACAGCAGAATGATCGCCGGCCCGTTGATCGTCATGCTCGTGGAGACCTTGTCGAGGGGGATCCCCTCGAAGAGCGTCTCCATGTCGGCCAGTGACGAAATGGCCACCCCGCACTTCCCCACTTCCCCCTCAGAGCGCGGATGGTCGCTGTCGTAGCCCATCAGCGTGGGGAAGTCGAATGCCACCGAGAGGCCGGTCTGCCCCTGCGAGAGCAGGAACTTGTAGCGCTGGTTCGTTTCCCGGGCCGTGCCGAAGCCGGCAAACTGCCGCATCGTCCACAGCTTGCCGCGGTATCCCGTGGGATGAATGCCGCGCGTATACGGCCACGCTCCCGGCGTCTCGAAGGCGGTACCCGCGGAATTCTCGAGATCCAGCGCCGTGTACAGCGGTGGCACCTCCTGCGCGGAGTTGGTGTACGCAATGTGCCGCGTCCGCCCGCCGTCGTACTGCTCACGCCACCGCGCCACTTCCTGCCGCAAGGTGTCGAGCTCCTGCTGCTGCTGACGTACGACGTCTTCGAGTTCGCGAACCGTGGTCATGCGCTGATCCCCTGGGGAGTCGGCAGCGGCGCGTAGGCGGCGCCGGTGAGGAGGGCGCTGCTGCGGGCACGCAGGGTGTCCGCCACAGCGAATGGGACGAGGGTGCCATCTTCGAGTCCGTCCAGCTGCGCATCGAGCCAGGACATCGTATCCGCGTCCCGCCAGAGGCGCTGCCGTAGCTGCTGCTCCACCACCTCCATCACCCGCTCCCGAAGTCGGGCGCGACGGCGGGACCGGAGCTCACCACTGGTGGCAAGATAGCGGAAGTGCCGATCGAGCGCGTCAGCCACCTCCGCGATCCCCTCGTTCTGGGCTGCGACCGACCGGAGTACCGGCGGCGTCCACTGCTCGGGGTGCTCGGCCTGCGCGGCCGCGCGTGCCGCACGCGCCGGGTTCATGGCGTCGCGCACGGCGTCGCGATCGGCCACCTGCCGCAGGTCCACCCCGTGATGCGCCGGCATGTGCTGCGCGCCATGCCCGGCTCGCAACCCCAGCATGAGTTCAATGTCGTTGCGCAGGCGATCGGCGCCCGGACGGTCGGCCTTGTTCACCGTGAACACGTCGGCGATCTCCATCACGCCGGCCTTGAGCGTCTGAATGGAATCGCCCGACTCGGGGACCAGCACGACGAGGGTGGAGTCAGCGGCGCGAGCAACGTCCAGCTCGCTTTGACCAACGCCCACCGTCTCGATGATGATCACGTCCAGCCCGAAACCATCGAGGACATCGCACACTTCCCGGGTGGCCGTGGCGAGTCCGCCCAGCGATCCGCGTGTGGCCATCGACCGGATGAACACCCCCGGGTCGAGGGCGACCTCTTCCATGCGAATGCGGTCGCCAAGCAGGGCCCCACCGGTGAACGGCGAGGTCGGGTCGACGGCCACGATGCCCACGGTCAGCCCAGCATCACGGTAGAAGCGCGTGAGGCGGGTGGTGAGCGTGCTCTTTCCGGCCCCCGGCGGGCCGGTGATCCCGATGCGCCGCGCCCGTCCGAGCTGCGCGTGCTGAGCGGCCAGCAGTTGCTCGAAGCCAGCCCGGTGGTTTTCCACGATGCTGACCACGCGCGCCAGCGCCGCCGGTTTGCCGTTACGGAACTGCTCCAGCAGTTGCGTCATGCTCGCGCCCACGCGACCCGCGTCACTCGTTGCTGTCGTCATGCTCATCCCGGATGTCACCCACCAACTCCTCGAGCAGATCCTCGAGGGTTACCAGCCCCACGACGGAGCCCTCGTCCTGTACGATGGCCATTTGCCGGCGCGAGCGCAGCAGTTCGAAGAGCAGTTCCTTGGCCGACGTGTCGGCGCGCGTGGTCGCGACCGGACGCATGGCCGGCACCGACTCCCCCCGGCGGCGGAAGACGTCGAAAACGTGCACCATCCCCGCGATCTGTCCGGGCGACTCGCCAAACACCGGAACACGACTGTACCCGGCGCTGGCGACCTGCCGGGCCAATTCCGCGTGGCCAAGTCCGTCCTGCACCCCGAACATTTCGCTCCGCGGCGTCATGACGTCGCGCACGGTCTTGTCACCGAATTGCACAACGCCGGAAATGATTTCCATCTCCTCGGTGGCACCGATGTCGTGGAAGGTGCCATCGCGAAGCAACTCCTCGATGCCGTCACGTCCCTCGTCCGGCTCCTGGGTCTGCTGTCGGGCCACCAGCCGCCGCACACCATGTGAGACGGCGTGAAAGGGGGCGAGGCCGAGATCGACGACGCGCAGAAGGGGAACGAGAACCGGTACCAGCTGCGGTGCCCAGCGACGGCCAATGGCGCGCGGCAGCAGCTGGCCGAACACGAGGAGGAGCAGCAGGAACAGGACGACGTCGCGCAGAAACACCCAGGCGCGCAGTCCATCCTGCATGGCGATAATCGACCCGGTCGCGAAGACGATCAGCATCACGGCGGTCCCAGCGGTGTGCACCAGCCGGGTTGGGCGCTCGAGATATCGCGCCATCGCCCCCACGCCCCCGACCTGATGCTCGATCCAGTGCCGAAGCCAGAGCCGGCTCACTGCGCGAACTGCCGTTCCCGCGGTGGTGAGCACGGCGATGGCCATGACCGCAAAGAAAATCACGACGCCGGTCATGCGTCCACCACCTCGTCGGGGTCGCTCGCCGCCTCCGCCACGGGAAGCCGCTCGAGGTACACGCGCTCGATCTTGCGACGAATGACGCGCTCGACGATCACCTTGAACGGTCCCATCACCAGCGACTCCCCGGCGCGCGGCACGCGGCCGAGCAGTTCCATGATCAGGCCACCCACGGTCGAGACATCATCACGCGAGAATTCATGCCCCAGCGCCGCCGAGAGATCATCGAGCGTCAGCCGCCCCGAGACCCAGAACCGCTCGTCGTCCTCGTTCTCCACGAGGCGTTCTTCATCATCGTACTCGTCGCGAATCTCGCCGACCAACTCTTCGAGGATGTCCTCGATTGTAACCAGCCCTGCGGTGCCGCCGTATTCGTCGGCGACGATGGCAATGTGCCGCCGCGCCTGACGGAACTCCCGCAGCAGGTCGGCAATGCGCTTCGACGCCGGGATGAAGACCGGCGGACGCATGAGCGTCGTCCAGCCGCCTTCCGGCTCGGCGTCAGCCAGGACCGCCGGCAGGAGATCCTTCACGTACAGAATGCCAACGATCTCGTCGATCGTCTCCTCGTACACGGGGACACGCGAGTGCTGAATGCTGCGCAACCGATCCACCATCTCCGACCACGGCGTCTCGCGCTCCACACCGAGCATGTCCACGCGCGGTACCATCACCTCTTCGGCCGTCGTTTCGCCAAACTCGAACACGCCGAGCAGCAGCGCCCGCTCATCGCCGGACACGTCGGTTTCACTGGTCACCACATCGCGAAACTGCTGCGCGGCCTCCTCGCGCCGCTCCTGCGTGGCGTCCGACTCCGACACCACCTCGGCGAACAGGCCGTCCATCCAATTGCCCAGCGCGACCACGGGCCACAACACGCGTTCCACCGCCCGGGTGAAACCGGCGAGGCGCAGCGCCGCCTGATCGCCCAGCGCATCCCCCAGCACGCGGGCGGTACTCTCCGCCACCAGCACGGTGGCAAGGCCGAGGAGCACGAGGGCCGCCACAAGAGCAAGCGTGGGGCGTCCGGTGAGGTCGAGCGCCACGGCAAGACCGCAGCCGGCCGCCAGATGCCCCACGACGCGTGCATACGCCAGAGCGCGATGCGCCTGCTCGCGCGCCGGCACGGCGCGTGCCACGGAGGGCTGTGGCGCGCCCCCCCGGTCGCTGTTCACCGGCAGCGCGTTCTCCGACAGCAGCGCCCCGTCGGCCACCGCCGAGAGGGCGGCGACGGCGGCACCCGCTGCCGCCAGTCCCCACGCCACCGCGCTCATGCGCGGGGGGTCGAGGTGGTCCAGAAGCGTCGCACCAACTGCTCCTGGCGTCGCCACATTGGCGACGTCGTGCGGGTCTCATCCTCGGGGTGCTCCCACCCGCAGGCGTGCAACGTGCCGTGCACGACCAGACGCGCAATCTCTTCCCGTACGCCGACGCCGTGCTCCCGTGCCTGGGCACGCGCCACGTCGGGGCAGATGTAGATGTCACCGATGACCGCCCCCGACGGATCCGCACCGAGGGCAAACGTGATCACGTCCGTCGGTCCGGTATGGCCGAGATGGGTGGTGTTGAGCCGCGCACTCGCGCGGGCCGAGACGAAGGTGATGGAAAGCATGGCGCGCGGCACCCTGAGGGCCTGCAGCACCTGGCGGGCGAGTGTCGCCAGCCGGTCGGCCGCCACCGGAACTCGCACGCCCTCGCAGCTGATGGCCACGGCGCGCGGTTCCGGTCGGGGCAATCGATCCGTACTCATCCTCCACCCGCCGCGTCTTCGTTGTACGCCCGGATGATGTCGCGGACCAGCCGGTGGCGCACGACGTCCGCCTCACTGAAGTAGTGGAACGCGATGCCTTCGATCCCGTGCAGGATGCGCTCGATCTGCATGAGGCCCGACTCCTCTCGGCGCGGCAGATCCACTTGGGTCTTGTCACCGGTAATGACGATCTTGGAGTTCACGCCGAGCCGCGTGAGAAACATCTTCATCTGCGCGCCCGTCGCGTTCTGCGCTTCGTCGAGGATCACGAAGGCGTCGCCCAGTGTGCGACCACGCATGAAGGCCAAGGGGGCCACTTCGATGGTGCGCGCCTCGATGAGCTTCTGGATGCGCTCGAATGGGATCAGGTCGTCGAGGGAGTCGTAGAGCGGGCGCAGGTACGGGTCGACCTTGGCCTGCATGTCGCCAGGCAGAAAGCCGAGGCTCTCGCCGGCTTCCACCGCCGGGCGCGCCAGCACGATGCGTCGGACACGCTTGCGCATGAGTGCATCCACGGCAGCGGCTACCGCCAGGTAGGTCTTGCCCGTCCCTGCCGGTCCGATCCCGACCACGATGTCGTGCTCGGCAATCTTCTTGAGATACGCCGCCTGCCCTGGCGTCTTCGCCTGCACGCCGCGCCGCGCGCCGGGGAGCGCGAGGGTGCTGCTTGTTGCGCCCGGCGTATCCGCGGGGCGCTCGGTGAGCGTCAGCCGCAGGACATCGTCGGCCGATACCGACTTGCCGTCACGCACGAGGGCCACGAGCGCGGCCGCCACGGCTTCGGCGCGCGTGACGGCGTCCATGTCCCCTGTGAGGGAAAGATGGTCCCCCCGCAGTGCGACGCGGGCCCCCGTGGCACGCTCGAGTTCCTTGAGGTTGCCGTCGTTCACCCCCGCCAGCATCTGCAGGTCGGCACCCTCCACCGAAACCCGGGTCATTGTGACGTCCCCCCGATCGCCCCGGGGGTCACTCATGACGTTCCTCCGCGTCGGCCCGTTGCCACGGCGATGTGCAACTCCGCAAGATCGTCAGCCGGCACGGCGACCGGCGCGCCCTCGAAGAGCGAGCGCGCCGCGGTGGTCTTGGGGAAGGCGATGACGTCACGCAGCGACGGCGCACCGGAGAGCAGCATGGCAATGCGATCGAAGCCGAACGCGATCCCGCCGTGCGGGGGGGCGCCGGCGCGCAATCCTTCAAGCAGGAAGCCGAACCGACGCTCCTGCTCCTCGGCATCACCGATCCCCAGCAGCGCGAACATGCGCGACTGAACGGCGGGGTCGCTGGTCCGGATGCTGCCACCACCCAGCTCGGTGCCGTTGAGCACCGCGTCATAGGCCAACGCACGCCACCGGGCCGGCTCGTCGGGATAGGCGGCCATATCTTCGGGGTTCGGTGCCGTGAACGGATGATGCACGGCGGCCAGCGCCCCCGTCTCGGGGTCCTGTTCGAACATCGGGAAGTCGAGGACCCAGAGAAAGCGGCGCGCCTGCTCGTCGACCAGGTCGAGTCGGCGCGCGCACTCCTGCCGCACCCGATCGAGTGCGGGGCTGCTGATGCGGTCGGGCGCCGCCACGAAAAGCGCCAGGTCGCCGTCAGTGAGCGCCAGCGTCTGCTTCGCCGTGTCGGTGAGGAACTTCGCCAGCGGCCCATCGTAGGCCCCATCCGCCTTGCGGAGGCGCAGCAGACCGCCGGCACCAGCTCCCTTGGCCAGCGCTTCGAGCTCGTCCACTTGCTTGCGACTCCACGCCGCGCCGCCGGGCACCACGAGGCCACGCACCCGGTGTCCGTTCGCCAGTGCCGCGGTGGTTACCGCAAAGTCGAGCGCGGAAAACAGAGCACTGTAGTCGTGCAGCTTGAGGCCATAGCGAAGGTCCGGACGGTCGCATCCGTACGATTCCATCGCCTCGGCGTAGCTCATGCGGTCGAATTGCGGCGGCACGTCGTCGTGGCCGGCTTCGCGCCACATGGCCCCGAGCAGCCCCTCTGCGAGGGTGAGAATGTCCTCGCGCCCGATGAACGACGCCTCGATGTCGATCTGCGTGAACTCCGGCTGCCGGTCGGCGCGCAGGTCCTCGTCACGGAAGCAGCGGGCGACCTGGAAATAGCGATCGAAGCCACAGCACATGAACAGCTGTTTATAGATCTGCGGCGACTGCGGCAGCGCATAGAACTCGCCCGGATGCACCCGACTGGGCACGAGGTAGTCACGCGCCCCCTCCGGCGTGGGCTTCGTGAGGATGGGCGTTTCCAACTCGAGATAGCCGTGGTCGGACAGATAGCGCCGCGACAGCTGCAACAACCGGTGCCGGAGCACCAGGTTCTCCTGCAACTCGGGGCGACGCAGATCGAGATAGCGATGACGCAGGCGCAGTTCCTCGGCGGGCATCTTGTCGCCGCGCCCGCGGGCCACGGGAAGCGCGGGCGTGACGGCAGGCCCCACGACACGCAGACTGTGCACCCGGACCTCGACCTCGCCGGTGCCCATGTCGGGGTTCAGCCGGTCGGCCTCGCGGGCCACGACCTCCCCTTCGCACATCACGACCGACTCCACGCCAACGGCGGCGGCCAGTGCCTGCACTGCCGCTGCGCTCCACGCCGGCCCGAAGGCGAGTTGGACCAGCCCCGTGCGATCGCGCAGGTCGATGAAGACCAGACCGCCAAGGTCGCGACTCCGATGCACCCACCCGCCCAGGCGAACGGTGCGGCCCACATCGCTGCGCCGAAGCAGGCCGCAGGTGTCGGTGCGCATGGACGTGGCGAGCACGGACGACGGAATCGAAGACGACATCGAGGGCGGTACTCCGCAAGCAGGAGCGAGGGGTGCGTGCGCGACACGCGGCGTCGCGACGACGCAGAACAGGACGCAAACAGTGAAAGATAAACGCCTTACGTCACTCAAGGTAGCATTTTTCTGCGCCGTTTCGCTTGACCTCGCCTCTTGGCGCCGTTTAGTCTCCCGTATGCGCCGCATGCTCATTTGCGGGCTTGCCGCGTCGCTTTGGGCCACTGGGCTCCGTGCGCAGCCGGTGCCCGCGCGCGATCTCTGGGAGTTCCCGCTGGGGGCCATCTTCGAGCCGCCGGCGCTTGCTTCCGAGCCGGGCGCGGGGCTGTGGAACCCCGCCACTGCCTCCGTGCCTGCCGGTGAGCGATTTCGCCTCGGCGTGGCCTCCCTCACGACGGGCAGTGCGCAGGGCGTCGATGGGCAGCTGCTCTCCGTGGGATGGCGGCGAGCGAGCGGCACCACCCTTGGTCTGTCGCTCGGGCGGGCCGCGGTCGGGGGACTCGTGCGGACCGACTCCGACCCGCAATCCATCGGCAACATCCCGTATACCAGTACTCTCTTGAGTCTCACCGCGACCCGAGAACTGGTGCCGCACCTGACGGCCGGGGTGGCCATGCGGTGGCGGAATGGCCGTGCGGATCAGCTGTCGCGGCATGCCGTGGCGGCGGATTTCGGGGCCGTCCTGCACGACCTCCCCTGGCGGAATGCCCGAGTGGCGCTGTCGAGCTTCCTCTGGCGACCGGGGCGGGAAATCGAAGACCGACCGACGGTCATTGCCGCCGGCGACATCCGCGTCTTCGGTCGGTCACCCACGCGCGAAACGCGCCTGGGGTACAGCACGACCGCCGTGAATCGGGGAGCACGCGAGCGTGGCCTGTTCATCGCAGGGCGCTTCGAACGGGTCGAAGCGCGCGCGGCCTATGTGCGCAGCGCCGCAGGCACGGTATCCGATCACCGGCTGCGCACCGGACTGGCGCTGTATTACGCGCGCTACGCCGTGGGCGTCGCGCGTGAAGAAGGCATTGCCGGCCTCGGGGCCGTGTATCAGTTCACGCTCAGCTCGCTCATCAAGTGACCGACTCCGCCTTACCGTCCCTTCCCGATCTGCTCGACTATGAACCCGAGGCGGCCCTCGCGCTGCTCCGGGCGTGGATGGCCGAGCGCGGGGAACCGAGCTATCGAGCCGGTCAGGTGTTCGGTCGCCTCTGGCAGCGCCCTGTGGACTCGTTCGAGGCGATGTCGGAGCTGCCGAAGGCGTTGCGGGAAGCGCTTGCGCAGTCGTTCCGCATCACGACGCTGGAATTGGCGACGCGTCAGCGCTCCTCTGATGGTACCGAGAAGTTCCTGTTCCGCCTGCATGACGGCCAGCTCATCGAGACGGTGGCCATCCCCGACGGCGACCGCATGACGTTCTGCATCTCGTCGCAAGCAGGGTGTGCCCTGCAGTGTGCGTTCTGTGCGACGGGGGCCATGGGGTTTCAGCGCAATCTCCAGCCCTCGGAGATCGCCGGACAGGTGCGTGCGCTGCGCATGCTGACGCCTCCCGTCATCCCCACGAACATCGTCTTCATGGGCATGGGCGAACCGCTCATGAACTGGAAGGCGGTCGGTCCCACGCTCACCTTGCTGAACGATCCGCGAGCGCTCGGCATCGGTGCGCGTCACATCACGATCTCCACCGTGGGTGTGCTCCCGGGAATCGTGGCGCTCAGCGAACGGCCCGAGCAGTTCCGCCTCGCCATCTCCATTCATGCGCCAAGCGACGCCCTGCGGAAAACGCTCATGCCGGTGAACACCAAGTATCCCCTGGCGGAGGTCATCGAGGCGGCGCGCGCCTTCGACCGCCGCGTGACGTTCGAGTATGTCATGCTGGGTGGCGTGAATGATCAGCCCGAGCATGCGGCGCAGCTGGCGCAACTGGCGCGCGAATGTCGTGCCTTCGTCAACCTCATTCCGCTCCATCCGGGCGGTTCGATGGGGTTCACGCCGACGCCGGCGCCGGTGATTACGGCATTCGCCAAGGCCCTGCGCACTCGCGGCGTGGAAACCGCCGTGCGCCGCAGCCGCGGGCTCGATATCGCCGCCGCCTGTGGACAGCTACGGACGGAGCGTCTCGGTCGACGGGCGCCAGTCGCGCCCGAGGTACACGGTGAGGTCCACGTAGCGTGACGTATCGGGGTCGGTGGCGATGACGCCGACCCCGAGCGCCCGCTGCACCCGGAGCGGCCAGTCGGCATGGCTGGTGTGGTTGCTGATGCGGGTGCGCGTTTCGCCATCGCGTCGTCCGGATCCAAAATCGACCACATCGAACCCATACTCGCGCAGGTGATTCGTCGCGCGCCGAGCGAGCCCCGGTACCCCACTCACATTGAGCACGCGGACGCGGATCCGCAGCCCCGCGGGTGCGCGCGCGGACGTGTCGGTCACGGCTGCCGCGACGGACGTCGAATCGGTGCCAGACGCGTTCGACTCGGCATCGCGCGTCTGCCACCAGGCCACACCGGCGCCCGTCGCCACCAGAAGGACCAGCCCCCCGGCGATCAGGAGGCTCCTGCTCCTGGCCCTGCGGGGTGCCTGGGACGGCGGAGAGGGTATGCCGACGGTCATGTGCTGTGCCAGTACATCATCGGACGCCATTCCAGAGTGCCACCGTTTCCGGCGAGAGTCCCTTCCCCTCCCGAATGACCCATTCGAGACGCAGTCGCACCACCTGACGGAAGACGCGATCGAACGCGACCGGCACAAGCGACGCGAGAAAGGCGCGATCGCTCTGCATGAACGTGCGTCCGGGCTCGAGGAAGTCCGCCATGTAGAGCGCGCGGCCGGTGTCGGCCCACGCGGTGTGCCCCACCGTGTGCCACCGGATCGCTTCCAGCACATCGCCCCGCGCTTCACCGACTGCTTCCAACCGGAGGGCGGCGGCAGGCCCGTGCAGCAACCCCACCGGACTCACGCGGTCGCCGGTCATGTCGCGCAACGTCGGTTCGTCGGCGTCGCGCAGGGCATCATGCCACCAGCCCGCGTCACACCACGCGACGCGACGCTCGGGCGGCAGGGCCATGCGCTCAGCCCACGAATCGAGCAGCGCCACCACGCGTTCGATGTGAGCGCGGCGCTTGTCGCCCACGACGGCCCACGTCGGAAGTCCGGTCACGTGCCCGCAGCCGCTCAGCGCGCGTCGAGCGCCGCACGCATGGCCGCCACGAGCGCACAGGCGTCGTCCACGCTGGTGCCGGCCGCACGGACGATGGCGCTCCCGACCACCACCCCGTCGCCGAGCAGCGCGGCCACGCGCGCCTGCTCCGGCGTGGAAATGCCGAAGCCAATGCACAGCGGCAGCGACGTGGCCGCACGCAACCGCGCCACGGTGGCAGGCAGGTCGTCGGGGAGCGCGGCACGTTCCCCGGTGACCCCCAGTCGACTGATGAGGTACACGAAACCGCCACCGTGCCGGCTGATTTCTTCCATGCGAGGCAACGGTGTGGTCGGCGCCACCAAGCGCACGAAGTCCAGACCACTGGTCCCCAACCACTGCTCGCGCACCGGGTCGGCGCCGACGGGGAGATCGGTCACCAGGACCCCATCCACGCCGGCATCACGCGCCCGCTGCAACGCGTCGGCGCCAGCGGCGATGACGGGGTTGAGATAGCTGAACAGGACGACGGGTACCGCCACCGCCGCCTCGCGGACGAGGTCGAGCGTGCGCCACAGGGTCATGCCGTGCTCCAGCGCGACCTGTGAGCTGCGCTGAATCACCGGACCGTCGGCGAGCGGATCGGAGAACGGTACGCCCACCTCGAGGACGTCCGCCCCTGCGGCAGCCAGGCCACGCATGAGCGCGATGCTGCGTTCCGGGTCGGGATGTCCGGCGGTGACATAGCAGACGAGGGCCTTGCGTCCCTCCGCCCGGAGGGCGGCGAAGCGCGCCGTGAGGCGCGAGGCTGCGGGAGCCACGGCCTCAGGCGAAGTAGTCACCGATGTTGATGCCATAGCGTTGCGGGTCTTCGGTCCGAATGATCGTGTGTGCAAACTGACCAGTCGCCGTACGCGCCGTAAGGTCCACCGGTGTCGGATCGTCCAGCAGGTTGCCGCGGTCGTCCGTCAGCAGGCGAACGATCGGCCGCGACAGTGCCGATGGATCGGGGTTGGCCGCCAGTACGATCGCCAACTCGAATGTGTCGAGCACGACCACCGTTCCCACGGGATAGATCCCCGTGAGATTGATGAAGGCCTTGACGACAGTAGGATCAAGACCGAGCCGAGGGTTGTCTCGCATGCCGCGAAGGACATCGGCGGGGGTCCAGGGAGAATCCTTATAGACGCGCGTGGTGGTGGCCGCATCGAACCCGTCAGTGACGGCGATGATCTTGCTGAACAGCGACAACTTCCGCTGCCGCGAGACCTTGGGGTAGCCGGACAGGTCAGTGCGCATGTGATGCTCGTAGGCCGCCGTCATCGAGCGCCATGGGCGGACGCCGCCGTTCGGCAGCGCGAACAGCGCCAGCACCCCGTTCCAGGTATGCGTCTGCAGCACGACCCGCTCCTCATCCGCGAGTTGTCCGCGCCTGTTCAGCAGGGCGAGCGGGAGGCGCGACTTGCCGATGTCATGCAACAACGCCGCCAGGCCCAGATCGAGCAACTGCGTCTTGCTGAGGGCAAGGCGGCGACCGAGCGCCACCGACAGAATGCACACGTTGACGCTGTGCACGAACGTGTACTCGTCGAATTCACGGAGGGTCGTGAGGCCGATCAGCGACGACGAATCGGTGAGGATGGCGTCCACAATGCCCTGCACGGCGCGCTTCACGCGCTTGAGCCCCGGGCTCTTCCCCAGTCGCGCTGACGTGATCACCTCGCGCGTGACATCGAGCGAGCGAACATAGGTCTGGCGCGCCCGCTCCTTGGCGTCGAGATCATGATCGAGTTCATCCGATTCGTCAGCCACCGGAAAGAGCTCGAAGTCATGGACCTGGGCCGTCTCCAGCCGGGCCATCAGCTGTGAAAGACGCTCCTCCTCCGGATACTCGAGCGGGGGCGCCTGCAGGAACGACAGCAGGACCACCCACGAGCGCGGTGGCGGGGCCTCGAAGGTACCGACGCCGCCGATACCAGCCTCGCGGAACATCCCCAGCAAGGCGGCAACGGCCGCATAGTTGTCGAAGGTAAGGCGCAAGCGCGTGTCGTTGACGAAGAGGTAGTCACCGACCCGACGCACGGTACATTGCCCCTCACTCTCCCGCACCCGATCGGCGCACACCCCCAATTCCGCAATCGCCTTCTGCACCGCGGCGTTCTCTACCGGGTAGAGGCGTACGGCGCGGATGGCACCATTCATCGCCACGACGAACGCCCGGACGGTCTTCTGGGGGCCGCCGTCTGTGGCGCCGCGCACGGTGGTGTGCGGCGCGGTCATGTCCCACCTCGCATGGCGCGGGCGACCGCGCTTCGCACCACGACATCCTTGGTATCTGCCGACTTCTGCAGAGCGGCCACGGCGGTCCGACTGCCTACGAGCCCCAGCGCGCGGGCCGCGCAGGCACGCATTTCGGGTGTCTCCTTGGCGCCGAGCAAACCGCGGGCGTTCAGGATCCCATCAAGTTCAGCGACACCCTGATCACCGCACAGGCCGCCGTATGCCTCAAAGAGCGCCATCTTCTCTCCGAGGTCGGCACTGCGGAGTTCCTTGCGACGGATGGCGGTGAGCAGTCGCGGCAGCGCGCCGCTGTGTTTGCGGGCGCCAATGGCGCGAAACGCCGCCACCCGCACTTCGCGATCGGCGTCGTCCATGGCGCGATCCAGAGCCTGCAGGGCTGCTGGGGAGCCGATGTCCGCCAGCGCTGCCACCGCTTCGGCGCGCAGTTTGGTGTCCGCCCCGCGCAGGATACGGGCGAGCCCCGGGACGGCGGCCGGCGTCGCGAGCTGCGCCGCAAGGCGAACTGCGCCGCGTACCACCGACTCCTGAGGCTGCTCGAGCAGCTTGGCCAGCTCACCGGTGTTCGCGCCCGCGAGTCGCAATGACGCGCGCTCGATGGCCACGCGGGCGGGAGATGCGGAGGCGGCACCGAGCCAGGCGACCAGCGGTTCGAGCGCCGTCGGGCGCAGCTCGGCGAACAGCCCCTCCAGCAGCGACGCAACCGGGGTCCGCGCCCGCTCGTCGAGCGCGTGCAGCAGTTGGGCGACGACCTGCGGTTCGCTCAGCCGCGCCGGCAGCTCGCGCAGTCCGTTCTGCACGTCTCCGTGGACACCGGCACTCTTGGCCGTGGCCCCCGCTTCGCGCAGGGTGTAGGCCACGAGCTCGTACTCCCCGAGCGTGAGAAACTCGAGCACCAGCTGTTCGAGAATCGCCAACGCCTCACGCTGTGTACCCACGTCGGATTGCAGCTCGATGATGTCAAAGAGGCTGGCGAGGACGAGGCGTCGCTGGTCTTCGGTATACTCGCGCTTCAGCTCATCCTGCAGGTACGCCGCCTCTCGTGGATCGAGGAAGTACAGCGTGGATTCGAAATCCTCCGGGCGCACCAGCCCCGGCGGTCCGTCACCGGGGGGCTGTGTCTCCGCCGGCGGCACCGCCAGGGGCAATTCGCCGGCGGCCTGCGTGGCCACGCCGGGCCGGTCGCCCGATGCCATTACGAAATCGCTGGCGCCGCTGTTCTCGACGTACCGGTACGTGATGTGCGCGACGTCGGCCACCCACAACATCGTGACCAGGTCGTCGTCGTCGGTGGATGCCGTCCGCGCCCGATGCAGCAGGGCGAGGAAGGTCTCCAGATCGTGGGTCTCGAAACCGGGGAGGAAACTCAGCGTGCGCAGACCGTCGCGGTACAACAGCCACGGCAGCGACTCGCTGCCGCGCTCCAAATCCTGGTACACCACCCGGTCGTCGAGCGTGAACGACGCTTCCCGCACCTGCAGGTCGAGCGGCGGCAGGTACGTCCACACACGCGCGAAGGCCTGGCGGGCCTGGTCGACGCTTTGGACGCGCGTGGGGTTGTTGGGGAGATACAACTGGACGGCGCGAAGCGCCTTCGCGAACGCCCGCAGTGCGTCCTCGACGGCCGATATCGCTTGCGGCGAGACGTCAGCGTCCGGTACCGAAACGTTCATACCGCAGGAAGGGTGTGCTGGCTGATGGTTCCCACGTCCTTGTCCCCCCGGCCGCTCACGCACAGCAGTACCGGGTCCTGCTCCGACCACCGTCCGGCCTCTCGTTCAAGCCACGCCACCGCATGCGCCGTCTCGAGAGCCGGGATGATCCCCTCCAGACGACTGAGCAAGGCCACCCCTCGCAACGCTTCCGTATCCGTCACTGCCACGTACTCGGCCCGCCCGCTGTCGTTCAGCCAGGCATGCTCCGGTCCCACCCCGGGGTAATCGAGGCCGGCAGAAATGGAGTGCGCTGGGTGGACCTGACCGGCTGCATCCTGCAGGAGATACGAGAGCGAGCCGTGCAGGACCCCCGGCGTCCCCTTGGAAATCGAGGCACTATGACGGTCGGTATCGAGACCGTCACCGGCGGCCTCCACCCCTACCAGCTCTACCCCGTCGTCTCGCACGAAGCCGGCGAAGATACCCATGGCATTGGAGCCCCCACCAACACAGGCGACCACCGTACGAGGCAGGCGTCCGGTCTTCGCCAATATCTGGGTACGCGCCTCGGTGCCGATCACCGACTGGAACTCCCGCACCATGCGTGGATACGGCGCCGGCCCGACCACTGACCCAATGATGTAATGACTGTTGGTGACGTTGGTCACCCAATCGCGGATGGCCTCGGTTGTGGCGTCCTTGAGGGTGCGGGTGCCCGAGGTTACCGGAACGACCGTGGCCCCCATGAGGCGCATGCGGAAGACATTGAGCGCCTGCCGCTGCATGTCTTCCTCGCCCATGTACACCACGCACTCCAGCCCAAAGCGGGCACAGATGGTCGCCGTGGCAACCCCGTGCTGTCCGGCGCCGGTTTCGGCAATGATGCGCGGCTTCCCCATGCGGCGCGCAAGGAGCGCCTGCCCCACCGTGTTGTTGATCTTGTGGGCGCCCGTATGGTTGAGATCCTCGCGCTTCATCCACACCGGTGCTCCCACGCGCGCACTGAGTCGCGGCGCAAAGGTGAGGGCCGTGGGACGCCCCACGTACTCGCGCAGCAGGCCGTCGAGCTCGGCCTGGAACGCGGCATCGTGACGCACCGTCTCGAAGGCCGCTTCCAGAGTATCGAGCGCGGGTATGAGCGTCTCGGGAACGTACCGACCGCCGTACGGTCCGAAGCGGTCCGTCGGAGGAATCCCTGCACTGCCGACCATCGTCATCGCGACGTCTCCGCGGCGCGATGCGCCGCCTGCACAAACTGTTGGACGCGCTCCGGATCCTTCACACCGGGCGCGCTCTCCACGCCGGAAGATACGTCCACGACCTGCGGCGCAAGCAAACGCACCGCTTCGGCCACGTTCTCCGGTCGGAGTCCGCCGGCCAATACCAGCCGGAGCGCTGGGAGTTCCGTTCGGAGCGCTGCCACCGACCTGGCCAGCCCGGACCAGTCGAGTGCTACGCCGGTACCTCCGAGCTGTCCCTCGACGAAGGCGTCGAGTACCAGCGTCCCGCTCACACCCGCCCACATCACCGCATCCACCGGAAGAGTGGCGCCCGTGATCCGCAGCACGGGCCAGACCTCGCAGCCTGCGGCACGGGCAATGCGCACCGCCTCGTCGGGGGTCCGCCAGCCGTGCAGCTGCACCGCGTCCAGTGCGAGCTCGCGGGCGAGGACGATCACCTCCTCGGCGGACTGATCACCCACGACGGCCACACGTCGCACGCCGTGACGCGGCGCGCCCAGCACCTGACGCGCGTCGGGGACAGCGAGGTGGCGTGGCCCCCCGGCAAGGATGGCCCCCAGGAACAACGCACCGGATCGCTCGGCATGCCGTGCGTCTTCCGCCCTGGTCAGACCACAAATCTTGACGTCGGCCATGGTTCAGTGACCGCCCGATCCCAGCGCACGGCGCGCCTCGTCGGCATCACGGGAGCTGAGGGGGCGCGCTACGCCGGCGAGGGCACGCACCTCGGCTGCCGGGTCGGCCGCTGCCGAGATCGCGCTGCCCACAAGCACGGCATCGGCGCCCGCGGCCGCCGCGGGGGCAAGGTCGACCGGGGTGCGCATGCCGCTCTCCGCCACGGCGATGCACTCCGCCGGGATGCATGGAACCAGTGCGGGGGCTGTTGCGGGGTCGATGACGAGCGTCTCCAGGTCACGGTTGTTCACCCCGATCACCGTGGCCCCGGCGGCCAGCGCACGATCGAGCTCCCCCAGGGTGCGGACCTCGACCAGCGTGGCGAGCCCCGCTTCGGCAGCGGCGTCCATGAGGCGCGGCAACTCGTCGGGGGAGAGCGACCGCACGATGAGTAGCGCCGCCGACGCGCCCGCGGCGCGTGCCTCCCAGAGCTGCACCGGGTGCACGAGAAAATCCTTCCGGATTACCGGCACACGAACCGCATGACACACGTTGCGGAGATCCGCGAGGTCACCGCCGAAGCGCGTCGGCTCGGTGAGAACCGAGATCGCGGCGGCGCCACCGGCCACATAGGCCGCGGCCTGCATACTGGCGTCGAGGCCGGGAGCGATGGCCCCCTTGGACGGGGATGCCCGCTTCACCTCCGCGATGACCCGCAGGCACGGGCCCCGCAATGGCGCCGCGAACGGACGGGCGGGTGGCTGGTCATGGACGCGCGTCCGCAGCTCGGCCAGGGTGCCGGCTACGGCGCCTGCCCGCTCATGGGCCTCGCGAGTCAGTGCGCCAAGGGTGCCGCTGGGGAAGCTCCAGGGCGCGGACGAAAAAAATGCTTGCACTTCGGGGCGTCTTCGGTTAGCGTGCCGGGTGTTTGGATTCGGCCTGTTTTCGGGGCGCGAGGCGTCCCCTCAATCCATGGAGCTACCATGCCGCTCACCAAGCGACAGCGGGAAATTCTGTCGTTCCTGTCGGAGTACAACGAAGTCAACGGGTATGCACCGAGCTTCGAGGAAATCGCCTCGCGCTTCAACTATAACTCGCTGGCTACGGTGCACGAGCACCTCACCAATCTCGAGCGCAAGGGATACATCAAGCGGTCGTACAACGAAAGCCGCGCGATCGAGATTCTGCCCTCGGAGATCTACCAGCGCTCGGTCGAACTCCCGCTGCTGGGCACGGTGGCTGCCGGTGCACCGCTCGAAGCGATGCACACCGGCGAGACCATGGCGGTGCCCGATGGGTTCCTGCGCAAGAACGGGAGCCACTACGTGCTGCGGGTGAAGGGCGACTCCATGATCGAGGAGCACATCCGCGACGGCGACTACGTGGTCATCAACGACAAGCAGGCTGCGGACAACGGGGAGATGGTCATTGCCCTGCTCGACGGCTCGGGCGCCACGGTCAAGCGGTATTATCGTGAGCGCGACGGACGCATTCGTCTACAGCCGGCGAACGAAACCATGCAGCCGCTTTTCGTCCACGAGGACGACGTGCGCATACAGGGCATTGTGGTGGGAGTGCTGCGGCGCTACTGAGCCGGGCCGCCAAGGGGGCTATTGCGCGGCGTGACGCGATCGGGCGGCTGCGGCCTGCGAGGCGGCGCGAAGCCGCTCCAGAGCCGTGAAGCCCACGCCGGAGCGCAGGGCGTCGCGCGTGTGGGCCACGGCGTCCGCATAGGCGAGGTCCTCTCGGCTCACATAGAGCGCGGCCGCGGCATTCAGCAGCACGGCGGCGTGCGCCCCTGGGGTCCCGTTTCCCTGCAACACCTGTTCTATCACGCGCGCGTTGTCGGCGGGATCGCCGCCCGCGAGCTCCGACGCGTCTACCGCACGTACCTCATGGGCCGCGGGATCGATCTCCCACGAGTGCACGCGGCCACCGGCAACCTCCTGCACCGACGTCACGCCGAGCGGTGAGATTTCATCGAGGCCCGGCTCCCCGTGAACCACGAGGGCCCGCACCGAGCCCAGAGCGCACAGCGTGTCCGCCAGGAGCGGGAGGCGCGCGCGTTCCGCCACGCCCACCACCTGCCGTCCGGCGCGGGCCGGATTGGCCAGCGGGCCCACGATGTTCATGACCGTGGGTACGGCCAGCTCCCGCCGAACCGGTCCCACATGGCGCAGCGCCGGATGCATGAGCGGCGCGAACATGAACACGATCCCCGCTTCCTGCAGGGTGTCGGCCATGGCCGCCGGCGAGATGTCCACCGCCACCCCAAGCGCCTCGAGCACATCGGCGCTTCCGCTGCGTGAAGTGAACGACCGATTGCCGTGTTTCGCCACCCGCACCCCCATGCCCGCGGCCACCAACGCCGCCGCCGTGGATATGTTGAATGTGGTGAGGGCGCCACCGCCGGTTCCGCAGGTGTCTACCAGATCGTCCGGCTGCGAAGCGGGCAGCACCAGCATGGCGTCACGCAACGCCTGCACGACCCCGGCCACTTCCGCGGCCGTTTCTCCCTTCACGCGCAGCGCCATGAGCAAGGCGGCGACCTGCGCGGATGTGCCTTCGCCGCGCATGATGACGCGGAAGGCCGCGCGCAGTGCCTCCGCGTCGAGCGACGCATGCTGGGCCAGACGACGGATCGCGGCGAGTAGGGCGTCAGCCGACATGCAGCGTGTTCAGCAGGCGCTCTGCGAGGCCGTTGCGCGAGGCGATGAGGGAGATGACCAGGCCGAGCAGGCGCACGCGCTCGACATCTTCATCGGTATAGATCCCGCGCTGGGCACGGTTGGTGAGGTTAAGCACACCGACCAGCTCGCCATGATACAGCAGGGGGAAGCAGATGAAGCTGCCCGTGGTGAAGTACTGGTCTCGCAGAAGCGGGTGCTGAGCCGCCTCGCGCACGTCCTGCACCAGCAACGGCTCGCGTGCCGCGGCGACGCGCCCCGCCACGCCCTCACCAATACGAATTCGCATGCCCTCGGACACGGACGGCGCGATCCCACGAGCCGCAGCGAGGTACAGATAATCGGGGTCCGGCGATCGCAGCATGAGCGAGCAGCGCTGCGCCTGCATATCGTCGCCCACGAGCGCGAGGAGCGCGTCGACCAGCGTTCGGGCGTCCGTGGTTTCGGCGTCCAGCGTCAGAGCGCGATCAACGAGGTACAGCGTCCGCGTCCGCTGGCGGAGTGCTTCGCTGCGTCGGTGCAGTTCGATGTGCGCCTGCTCCAGCTGCGACACGGCGGCTGCGAGCTGCTGATCCGAGAGCACCGCGCGTCTGGTGGCTCGGCGCGCCTCTTCCAGGGCTCGCGCCGCTTCGGCCTGCACGGCGATCATCTCCGCCCGATCCAGGGCGGGAATTTCGCGCGGCGTGTTGCGGACCTCGCGCAGTTCCGCTTCGAGCGCCCCCAGCTTGCGGACATACTCGCCGTGGACGCGCTGGGTCACGTCCTCAAGCGTCCGTACGGCCTCTTCCCGCGCATCCCGTTCCGCCAGGCGGGCATACGCCAGGTCGAAGAGCGCCATGGCGGGGGCGAGGCGTTCGGTGGTGCGCGTGCCGAAAATCTTGCGGGGCTCGTACAGTGCGAGCACAGCGCCGAGCATCCCGTCCATGCGCATGCCGCGCACGGCAAGAACTCCGCCTTCGAGCATCGCCGAAAAACCGCACAGGCGGGCGTAATCGGCCGACCGGTCGGTGACATCGATGAACGGCCCGCCGGCCAGTACGCGGGTCCGCACGGGCTCGGGCAGATGGTCGAAGGTGGTTTCCATGCTGCTCCGTACCACCTGCGCGCCGACCGGAGTGAGCCGGTCGCGCAGCATGTCGCGGCGCGCATCGTACTGGATCAGCGCCAGCGACGCGCCCCGGTCAAGTTCGGCAATCGTCTCCCCCAAGGCGATCAGCGCCTGATCGAGATCGGGGGCCGCCGACAGGGCGTGCGCGAGGGAGGCGAGGGTGCGTGGAGGCATGGTGAAAGAGACGACGTGCACACAACGTCATTCAAGGCGGTCGCGCAATGGCTGAGCCGCTTGCGTCCCGCCGCTGCCGGGGCGTGACCCGGCGAGTTGAAGCAAACGCCTGAGGTGCCTAGCTTCCCCGCCTAATGGACCTGCGACCGATCCTCCTGGTAACGCAATATGACGGAGGGCGCTTCGCCGGCTGGCAGCGCCAACCGGTCGCCCGGACCGTTCAGGGCGAGATGGAAGCCGTGCTTGCCCGGCTCTGCGGCGGCGCCATTCCCGCGGTCGGCGCCGGGCGGACCGATGCCGGCGTTCATGCGCATGGCCAGGGTGTCGGCGTCCGGGTTCCCGCCCGCTGGAGTCCGGAGCGGCTCCAGCGGGCCATCAACGCCTTGCTGCCGCCGGACATCTGGGTGGCCTCGGCCCACGAGATGGTTGCGGACTTTCACCCCCGGCGCAGCGCAATCGAGCGCCGATATGGTTATCTTGTGGGGACGGATGACGCTGCCCGGTCGCCCTTCCGGCGCCGGTACGAGTGGGCGGTTTCCCGCCTGCTGGCGGCGGAAGCGCTTCACGAGGAAGCCAGTCACCTGCTGGGAGAACACACGTTTCGGGCGTTTGCCGTGGCTCACACGGCGCCGATCGACGATCACCATCGCTGTGTCATTCAGCACGC
Organism: Gemmatimonas sp.; assembly: GCF_027531815.1. Classification (NCBI taxonomy): domain Bacteria; kingdom Pseudomonadati; phylum Gemmatimonadota; class Gemmatimonadia; order Gemmatimonadales; family Gemmatimonadaceae; genus Gemmatimonas; species Gemmatimonas sp. The sequence goes on from NZ_JAPZSK010000010.1 coordinate 141,491, forward strand.
GGCGTGGGTGCCTCGCGACGGCGGCTGGGTCTTCGAGGTCGCTGCGAACCGGTTTCTCCATCACATGGTGCGCTTTCTCGTGGGAACGATGATCGATGTGGCACAGGGACGCCGGCCGCGTGGCAGCATCGCGCGGCTGCTCGTGGCACCCGACAACACCGAGACATCGCCGCCGGCGCCGGCCCACGGGCTTTCGCTGCGTGAGGTGGTCTACCCCGGGTCCTGCTATGCCACCAACGGGTAAACGCGCTCGCCGCCCGGTGCTCGCCGTCGTGCGTCCATGACACCGCGTCCCACGCTCGTCGCCCTGCTCGCTCTGGCGCTCGTCGGGTGCGAGGGGGCCAATCCCTCCCGCTCGGAGGCGCAGTCGCGCACGTTGCCCCCGGCCCCACCCCTGCCGGCTGGCTCCGTTCCGGCGGCCTCCGTAGCCACCTCCCGTCGTACTGCCATCACCACCGCTGTCGAGCGTGTGGCCCCTGCCGTCGTGACGGTACAGACGGAAACGGTGGAGCGGGTGCCGGTCGACTTCTTCGAGTACTTCATGGGGGGGCGCTCGGGGGAGCGGCGCAACGCAGGGATCGGCTCGGGCTTCGTGGTGCGTGCCGATGGCGTGATCGTGACCAATGCCCATGTGATCGCGGGCGCGTCCCGCGTCTCGGTGGCGATGCGCGACGGGACCACCTACGACGCCACGGTGGTAGGCACCGACGAGTCGAACGACCTTGCGGTGGTGCGAATCAAGGCGCGGAACCTGCCGGTGGCGCCACTCGGCCGGTCATCGGAGCTCATTGTGGGCGAATGGACGATCGCCATCGGCAATCCGTTCGGATTCGTGCTGGGCAACAATGAGCCGAGTGTCTCGGTTGGCGTGGTGAGCGCGGTGGGTCGCAATCTTGCCGGGCGTGGCGAGGGGGGAGGCGCGTACATCGACATGATCCAGACGGACGCCGCCATCAACCCGGGCAACTCCGGGGGACCGCTTGTAAATGCGTCGGGGGAAGTGATCGGTGTCAACAGTTCGATCTACTCCCCCAGCGGCGGCTCGGTAGGCCTGGGATTCGCCATCCCCATCGATCGCACGAAGCGCATCGTTGAGGACCTCCTGGAGCATGGCGCGGTCCGGCAGCCATGGGTCGGGATCCGGCTGCAAACGCCACAGGCGAGCAGCGCACGCGATGTGGCCAAGGCCGGCGCGGTGGTGGCGCGTGTCGTTCCCGGCTCGCCGGCAGAAAAGGCGGGGGTGCGGATGGGCGATCAGGTGGTGGGTGCGGGAACGCGCCCCGTTCGCAATCCCTTCGATTGGGAGGCGCGGCTGCTCGACCTGCGAGTGGGCGAGGCACTGCCCATTACCGTGCGCCGCGGCGGCCGCGATGTGCGTCTCACCGTGCAGGTGGCTGACGCGCCCGAGGTAACGGCCCAGAAGGTCACAGTCCTCCGGGAACTGCAACTCATCACTCTTACCGATGCCATCCGTCAGGAGCGCGGCATCGCCGCCTCCGCCGGGGCGCTCGTGTACCGCATTTCCGATCGCATCCGAGACGAGATCGGGCTGCAGGAAGGAGATGTGATCGCGCAGGTGGGGCAAACGCGCATCGGCTCCGCCGAGGCCGCCTCCAGTGCCTTCGATCGCTACGGTGCCCGCGGGCCGGTGTTCGTCGTATTCGAGCGCAATCGTCAGTACTTCCAGACGTCGTTCTACCTCCGCTGACCCGACGTACCTCACCATCGATTCCGTGACCGCTTCCGATAGATCGTCGTATCAGTCTCCGCTTGCCGACCGCTATGCGTCCCGTGCCATGCTCACGCTCTGGGGGCCGCAGGAGCGCTATGGCCTGTGGCGTCGCCTGTGGCTGGCCTTGGCGGAAGCGCAGCAATCGCTCGGCATTGCCATTCCCGACGCAGCGCTCACCGGGATGCGCGCGCACCTCGACGACATCGATTTCGACGCGGTGGCCGACTACGAGCGGAAGTTTCGCCACGACGTCATGGCGCATGTGCACGCCTTCGGCGACGTGGCCCCCGAGGCGCGCAAGTTCATTCATCTCGGGGCGACCAGCTGCTATGTCACGGACAATGCCGAGCTCATTCTCATGCGGCGCGGTCTCGGCCTGCTACGGGCGAAGTTGCTCGACGCCCTCGACGCGCTGAGCGGCTTCGCGCGGGAGTGGAAAGATGTGCCGGCGCTCGGGTACACCCACCTGCAGCCGGCGCAGCTGACCACGGTGGGCAAGCGGGCCACTTTGTGGATGCAGGACATCCTGCTCGATCTCGAGGATCTCGAGTTCCGCATCGGCTCCCTCCCCTTCCGTGGCGTCAAGGGCACCACCGGGACGCAAGCGTCCTTCCTGTCGCTGTTCGACGGCGACCATGCCAAGGTGCGCGAACTCGACCGGATGGTGTGCGCGAAAATGGGCTTCGCCACCAGCATCCCGGTGAGCGGACAGACCTACTCGCGCAAGATCGATGCGCAGGTGCTGGGTGTCGTGGCCGGGATCGCCGCAACCGCTTCCAAGTTCAGCGGCGACATTCGCATGCTGCAGGCGTTCGGGGAGATCGAGGAGCCCTTCGAGAAGAATCAGATCGGTTCCTCGGCCATGGCATACAAGCGCAATCCCATGCGGTCGGAGCGCATCGCGGCACTTGCCCGTTTTGTGCTCTCGCTCGAGCCGAATGCCAACCAGACCCACGCCGTGCAGTACTTCGAGCGTACCCTCGACGACTCGGCGAATCGCCGTCTGGCCATTCCAGAGTCGTTTCTCGCGACCGATGCCATTCTGGTGCTGCTGCAGAATGTGGTGCGGGGACTCGAGGTGCATCCGGCGCGCATCCGGCGGCGCGTCGATGACGAGCTGCCGTTCATGGCCACGGAGGAACTGATCGTTCGCTTCGTGCGCGCGGGCGGCGACCGCCAGGAGGCGCACGAGATCATTCGTGGGCACAGCATTGCGGCGGCGCGGGCGGTCAAGGATGGCGCCGCGAGGAACGACATGCTGGAGCGGCTTGCCTCTGATCCGGCGTTCGGTGTGCCGCTGGAGGATCTGCAGGCCGTGGCGGAGCCCGCGCGTTTCGTCGGGCGCGCTCCGCAGCAGGTGGAGGAGTTCCTCGAGGTGCACGTCGCCCCGTGGCTGTCGCGCGAACGTGCCAGCGTGGACCAGGAAGAGGTTCGCGTATGAGCACAGCGGCGCTTCTGCAGACCGACCTGCCGTTGCCGCTGGTGCGGCGTGGCAAGGTGCGTGACGTATACGAGGTCGATGCCGATCGCCTTCTGCTGGTAACGACCGATCGCATCAGCGCCTTCGATGTGGTGATGTCGGAGGCGATTCCCTACAAGGGGGCCGTGCTCACGCAGCTCACCGCGTGGTGGCTCGGCCAACTGCCGTCGGGCATCGCGCACCATCTCATCACGGCCGACACCGACGCCATCCTCGCCGCCGTGCCCGCGCTCGCGCCCTATCGCGAGGCATTGGCCGGTCGGGCCATGCTCACGTGGAAGGCGGACGTGGTGCCCATCGAGTGCGTAGTGCGAGGCTACATCACCGGCTCGGCATGGAAGGAATACCAGGCGATCGGCACCCTTGCGGGCGAGGCGCTGCCCACGGGATTGCGTGAAAGCGACCGTCTCGATCCGCCGATCTTCAGTCCAGCCACCAAGGCCGAGACCGGGCACGACGAGAACATCACCATTGCCACGGTGGTGGCACGGGTCGGGGCGGAGACAGCGGCGACGCTCGAGCAACTGGCGCGCACGATCTACGAATTCGGGCGGGCGGTTGCCGAGCCGCGCGGCATCATCGTGGCCGACACCAAGTTCGAGTTCGGCTGGCGCGAGGGCACGTTGCTGCTCATCGACGAGGTCCTCACCCCCGACAGCTCACGCTTCTGGCCTGCCGACCGCTACGTCCCCGGCCGCGGGCAGCCGAGCTTCGACAAACAGCCGCTGCGTGACTGGTTGGACGTGGAGCGGAAGGCGGGGCGCTGGGATGGTGACGCGCCCGCTCCGGTACTGCCCCCGGAGATCGTGGAAGCCACCAGTTTACGGTATCGCGACGCCTTTCATCGATTGACGGGTTCCCCGCTCGACCTGGCCCGTCTGGGGCTTCCGGTCGCCCAGTGAACGCCCCCTCGGTCGAAATCGGGGGCATTACCGCGGCGACGGGTGTTGCCCTGCTCGTGCTGTTCGGACTCGCCCTGCGTGGTCGTTCGTGGACCTGGTGGTTGCTGGGCTATGTCATGACGCTGGTGACACTGGTACTCGCTTGGACTCGCCGATGAACGCCCCCGACGGTACGGAGCGCCGGCGGATGCGGCCCCAGGAGGCCGCGGTCATCGCGCTGCCCAACGGATTCACGCTGGCCAACCTGTTTTTCGGCATCTTCGGCATCGTGGCCGCCTCACGCGGCGACTTCGATGCCGCGGCGCGTTTCATCGTGTTCGGTGCCGTCGCCGATACGCTCGACGGCCGCATTGCGCGCGCCACCAAGACCGGCTCGCGCTTCGGCGAAGAGCTGGACTCGCTGGTGGATGCCATTTCGTTCGGCACCGCGCCCGCACTCATCATGTACTTCGCGGTGTTTCAGAGTACACGGTGGGAGTGGATCTTCTGTTTCTTCTTCACCGCGTGCGCGGTGATGCGTCTGGCCCGATTCAACGTGATGCAGGCCGGTCGCAAGACGACGCACTTCCAGGGGCTTCCGAGCCCGGCAGCCGGCGGGGTGCTGGCCACGTACTATTGGTTCAGCCAGACCTCGCTGTATACCGAGACGATCGTCGCCGACCTTCCCTGGCATCAGATGCTCCGATTCCTGATCCTCGGCCTTGGCATGCTGATGATCAGCAACGTGCAGTACGCCAAGTTTCCCGTCGTCAACTTCCGCTCCCTCCAGGGCATCCTCGGATTCTTGCTCGTCATCGGTACGCTCATTGGCGTGATCTTCCTGCCGAAGCAGTTCTTCTTTCCGGCCGGCATGGCGTACGTGCTGTACGGGATCGGCCGCACGGTGTTCCTCGGTCTTCTCGACCGTCTGCCGGGTCGTGATGCGTCCGGCGATGACGATGATGAAGATTCGGAGAGCGCCCCTCCCCGTCGCCGTCGCCGGCGTCGTCCTTCCCAACGCAACCCAGCCGGTTCCGACACCGGTCGCGAGGATAAGCCCGCATGACCCGTTTCCGTTGCGCCGTCCACATCGTACCGCGTCGTGGTATTCTCGATCCTCAGGGTAAGGCCGTCGCCGACGCGCTGCACTCACTCGAGTTTACCAATGTCAGTGATGTGCGCGTGGGTCGGTACGTTGTGGTGGACACAACCGCCGAGTCGGAAGACGCGGCGCGTGCGGCGGTGAAGGCCATGTGCGAGAAGCTGCTCGCCAATCCCGTAACCGAAGACTACGACATCGCCAGCGTGGAGCGCGCGTGAAAGCCGGCATCGTTCGCTTCCCGGGCTCCAACTGCGACGAGGATGCGTTCCACGCCGTCGCGGACATCCTCGGTCAGGACGCCGTCTACCTGTGGCACAAGGATCAGGACCTCCAGGGGGTGGATCTGGTGATTCTCCCCGGTGGTTTCAGCTATGGCGATTACCTGCGCGCCGGCGCGATCGCGCGATTCAGTCCGATCATGCGGGAGGTGGTGCAGCACGCCAACCGCGGCGGCCTCGTGCTGGGCATCTGCAATGGCTTTCAGATTGCCTGCGAAGCGGGGCTGCTGCCTGGCGCGCTCCTGCGCAACGATACGTTGCGCTTCGTGAGTGCGCCGGTCACGCTGCGGGTGGAAAGCATCGCCACGCGTTTCACCTCGCAGTATCACCTGGGGCAGCAGATCCGCATTCCGGTGGCACATGGCGATGGGCGATACACCGCCGACGGCGACGTACTCGCCCGACTCGAGGGGGAGGGGCGTGTGGTGTTCCGCTACGTCGACGCCAGCGGTGAGGCCACCCGCGCGGCCAATCCGAACGGATCGCTCCGCAACATTGCGGGCATCGTCAGCGAGGCCGGAAACGTGCTGGGGATGATGCCGCACCCGGAGCGGGCCATGGAGGGGGCGCTGGGCTCGACGGACGGTCTGCCGCTCTTCACGTCGATCGTTGAATCGCTGTTGGGAGGAGTTGCCATATGAACGTATCCACACCTTCGACCGCCTCGCGCGTGCAGTCGCGTCCCGGTGACCCGACCATTACGCCGGCGCTGGTTGCCGAGCATGGCATCACCGAGTTCGAGTACGAGCGTCTGGTGCACATGCTCGGCCGTACGCCGACGTTCACCGAGCTGGGGGTGGTGAGTGCCCTGTGGAGCGAGCACTGCTCCTACAAGCATTCCCGCCCCATGCTCAAGACGCTGCCCACCAAGGCTCCCTGGGTGCTGCAGGGGCCCGGAGAAAACGCCGGCGTCATTTCCGTCGGCGACGGCTGGGCCGTGGCGTTCAAGATCGAGTCCCACAACCATCCTTCGGCTGTGGAGCCGTATCAGGGGGCTGCCACCGGGGTGGGCGGCATTCTGCGTGATGTCTTCACCATGGGCGCCCGCCCCATCGCTCTGCTGAACTCGCTGCGCTTCGGCCCGCTGACCTCCTCGCGAGTGCGATGGCTCTTCGCCGGTGTGGTGAAGGGCATTGGCGATTACGGCAACTGCGTGGGCGTCCCTACCGTGGGCGGCGAAGTCGTGTTCGACCCGTCCTACGAAGGCAATCCTCTCGTGAATGCCATGTGCGTGGGGCTCATGCGCGAGGACGAACTCATCCGCGCCGTTGCCAGCGGTGTTGGCAATCCCATCATGGCGGTGGGGGCGCGAACCGGTCGCGACGGCATTCACGGTGCCTCGTTCGCCTCGGAGGATCTTTCCGAGTCCAGCGAGGCGAAGCGCCCCATGGTGCAGGTGGGTGACCCGTTCACCGAGAAGCTGCTCCTCGAGGCTTCGCTCGAACTGATTCGCAGTGGGCACATCGTGGCCATCCAGGACATGGGTGCGGCTGGTCTCACATCCTCCTCGGCGGAGATGGCGGAGCGCGGTGACGTGGGGGTCACGATCGACGCGACCAAGGTCCCCGTGCGCGAGCAGGGGATGACGCCCTACGAGATCCTGCTCTCTGAATCCCAGGAGCGCATGCTCGTGGTGGCCCGCCAGGGCCATGAGGACGCCGTCCGCCAGATCCTCGCAAAGTGGGATCTCGAAGCGGCGGTGATCGGCGAAGTGATCGCGGAGCCGGTGTATCGGGTGACCGAGGGGGAGACGATCGTCGCGGAGTTTCCCGGCTCGCGGCTCGTGACCGAATGCCCGCAGTACGTGCTGGAGCCGAGGGAGAGCGAGGCGCTCAGAGCGGCGCGGGCGCGCGACCCGCATGACGTGAAGCCACTCGCCGACGAACGCGACCATGCGTGGACGCTGGAGCGCCTGCTCTCGTCGCCCACGATTGCCAGCAAGCGGTGGGTGTGGCAGCAGTACGACTCGACGGTGCGCACCAGCACGGTACGCGGGCCCGGGAGTGATGCTGCCGTCGTGCGTCTTCGCAGCACGGATAAGGCGATTGCGTTGTGTATCGACGGCAATGGACGCCATGTGGCGCTGTCGCCGCGCAACGGCGGGCGCGCAGCGGTGTGCGAGGCCGCGCGCAACGTGGCGTGCAGCGGTGCGCGCCCCAAGGCCATCACGAACAACCTCAACTTCGGCAATCCGAAGAAGCCGGAAGTGTACTTCCAGCTCAGCGAGGCAATCGCCGGGATGGGAGAAGCCTGCACGGTGCTGGAGACTCCGGTCACGGGCGGCAACGTCTCGCTGTACAACGAGAATCCACAAGGCGCCATTCATCCGACCCCAACGATCGGCATGGTTGGTCTGATTGAGTCCCTTGCGCACATCACCCCGTCGGCGTTTCAGCGCGTGGGCGACGCCATCGTGCTGCTGGGGGAATGCACGGATGAACTGGGGGCGAGTGAGTACCTGCTCAGCGTCCATGGTCTCACGATCGGCGAGCCGCCCGCGTGCAACCCGGCCACGGAGCGTTCCCTCATCGACGCGCTGCTCGAGGCCATCGCAGCGGGAGTCGTGCGGTCGGCACACGATTGCAGCGACGGGGGCCTTGCCGTGGCGCTGGCGGAATGTGCCATGATGGAGCGCGACCACGCCTTCGGGTTTGCGGTCGACCTGTCCCCGTGGACCACGCTCCCCCATCGTGCGCTGCTGTTCGGCGAAGCGCACGGCCGGGTGGTCGTGTCCACCGCCGACAGCGCGGCCGTGCTGAAGATCGCGCAACGGTACGGGGTACCGGCGCGGGTGATCGGGCGCGTGACCGAGGCCGACACCGGCGCGAGCTTCACCATTTCCGACGATACCTTCACGGCGCCGATCAACTGGCTCGCCAAAGCGTTCCACGAGGCCATTCCCCAGGCAATGGACGGCGACACGCCGGCTGAGCATGTGGTGACCGCGTCGCACGCTCCTACCAACGACTGAGGGAGTTTCCCATGTGCGGCATTTTCGGCGTCTACGGCCACAAGGATGCAGCGGCCCTGACGCAGCTGGGCCTCTACTCTTTGCAGCATCGCGGCCAGGAGTCGGCCGGCATCGTGGCGGTCGACGACAACGGGCAGGCGCGCGTGAGTCGCGCGATGGGCCTCGTGTCCGAGGGGTTCGGCGACGACGAGATGCTGGCGTTGCAGGGGCCGATCGCCATCGGGCATACGCGCTACAGCACGGCCGGCTCTTCGGCCATTGAGAACGCGCAGCCGGTGCTGGCCCGTGTGCGCCGGGGGCACATTGCCCTCGCGCACAACGGCAACCTCACCAATGCCGTGGAGCTGCGACGGGCACTCGAAGATGATGGGGCCATCTTCTCGAGCACGATGGACTCGGAAGTGATCGTGCATCGCATCGCCCGTGCCTCCGGCGAATCCCCAGAGGCGCGCGTGGCCGAGGCCCTGCAGGGGGTGGAAGGTGCGTACTGCCTGCTCGTGGTCCTGGACGAAACGGTGGTGGTGGCTCGCGATCCGCACGGATGGCGGCCGCTCGTCATGGGGCGCCTCGCCGACAGCCTGGTGTTCGCGTCGGAGACCTGCGCACTGGACATCGTGGGCGCGGTCGTCGAGCGCGAGATCGCGCCGGGGGAGATCGTGGCCGTGGATCGGCACGGGCTGCGGTCGATCACGGCGTTGCCGGCGGCACCGCTGAATCGCTGCGTATTCGAGCACGTCTACTTCGCCCGTCCCGACAGCAAGATCTTCGGTGGCTCGGTGGATCGCTCGCGGCGCGCGCTGGGGCGGCAGCTCGCGCGCGAATGCCCCGCTCCCGACGCGGACGTCGTGTTTGCGGTCCCCGATTCGTCCAACTCAGCGGCGCTGGGATTCGCCGAGGCCTCGGGCATTCCCTACGAACTGGCGCTCATTCGCAATCACTACGTCGGGCGCACCTTCATCCAGCCCACGCAGTCGGGGCGTGATGCCAAGGTGAAGGTGAAGTACAACCCGGTGCGCGAGATCATCGAGGGCAAGCGCGTGGTCATGGTGGATGACTCGATCGTGCGTGGCACGACCACGCGCGGCCTGGTGTCGCTCGTACGGGCGGCGGGTGCGCGGGAAGTGCACATGCGCGTATCCAGTGCGCCCATCATCAGCCCATGCTACTACGGCATCGACACGCCGCGCCGGGAAGAGCTCATTGCGGCGCAAATGAGCCACGAGGAACTGGTCCGTCATCTGGGCGTGGACACGCTGGGGTATCTGTCCATCGAGGGCATGCTCTCGGCCATGCCGACCGGTCCGGACGGCTACTGCCATGCCTGTTTCTCCGGTCGCTATCCGACGGCCACGCCGTCGGAGCCGGAATTGCTTCGCGCCGGCAGTTCCGCTGGTGTGCCGGTCGGCATCGCCTGATCCTCACTCTTCCATCCACAGCAGGAGCCTCTCTCGTGAAGCGGTCGGTCTATTTCTTTGGTAACGGCACGGCTGACGGCACGCGGGAGATGAAGTCGCTACTTGGCGGAAAGGGGGCCAATCTGGCCGAGATGACGAATCTCGGGGTGCCCGTCCCGCCTGGCTTCACGATTGCCGCCGACCAGTGTGTGGCATATCTCGAGCATGGCGGCATCAGCGACGCTTTGCGCAGCGAAGTGGAAGCCGCGCTCGTCCGTCTGGAGACCGTGAGCGGTAAGCGGTTCGGTGATCCGGCCAACCCGCTGCTCGTCTCCGTGCGCTCGGGGGCAGCGGTCAGCATGCCAGGGATGATGGAAACGATCCTCAACCTCGGGCTCAACGACAAGACGGTCGAGGGACTTGCCGCGGCTAGCGGCAACACGCGCTTCGCATTCGACTCGTACCGGCGCTTCGTGCAAATGTACGCCGACGTGGTGTTGGGGGTGAACATCCATCGCTTCGAGCAACTGCTCGCAACGAAGCGCCTCACGACTGGCGTCCGCTCCGACGCGGAGTTGAGCGCGGATGCGCTGCGCTCGCTCGTCACGGAGTATCAGCAACTCGTACGCGCTGCCACCGGTGCTGATTTCCCCTCCGATCCGCAGGTGCAGCTTTGGGGCGCCATCGAGGCCGTGTGGAACTCGTGGACGCTCAAGAAGGCGGTGGACTATCGCAAGGTGAATGGCATTTCGCATGCCCTCGGCACGGGGATCAATATCGTGTCCATGGTGTTCGGCAACATGGGAAGCGATTCCGGGACCGGTGTGGCCTTCACGCGCGATCCGAGTACCGGCGAACACCGCTTCTATGGTGAGTTCCTCGTGAACGCGCAGGGGGAGGATGTTGTGGCCGGCATTCGCACCCCGCTCCACATCGACGAAATGGCGAGCCAGCTGCCGGGGGCCTACGAGGCGCTGCTTGAGACCCAGGCACGTCTCGAGCGGCACTTCCGCGACATGCAGGACATCGAGTTCACCGTGGAGCGCGGTACGCTCTATCTGCTGCAGACGCGGACGGGCAAGCGCACCACGGCGGCCGCGCTGCGGATCGCGCTGGACATGGTGAACGAAGGCCTCATCTCCGAGCGGGATGCGGTGCTGCGGTTGCAGCCCAACCAGCTGGACCAGCTGCTCCACCGCGTCATTGCCAGCACGTCGCAGGCGACGCCCATTGCCGTGGGGCTGCCGGCAAGCCCAGGCGCGGCCAGCGGTGTGGCGGTCTTCGATCCCGATGTGGCCGAACGTCGCCAGCAGCAGGGTGAACAGGTCATTCTCGTCCGCGAGGAAACCACCCCGGAGGATTTCCACGGGATCGTGGCGGCGCGCGCAGTGCTCACGGCGCGCGGCGGCATGACGAGCCATGCGGCCGTTGTGGCCCGAGGCATGGGCAAGTGCGCGATCGTGGGCTGCACAGCCATGGAAATTCTGGGCGATCAGCGCAGCATGCGTGTGGGGGACGTGGTAGTCTCTGAGGGGGACTGGCTGACGCTCGACGGTGGCACCGGGCGCGTGTTTCTCGGAGACCTGCCCACCCAGCCAAGCGAGGTGATGCGCGTCATCAATGGCCTGCAGCCGGCGAGCGAGGCCCCCACGTATCGCGGCTTCGCCACGTTGATGGGGTGGGCCGACACCCATCGCCGGCTCAAGGTGCGCGCGAACGCGGACACGCCGCGCGATGCGCGGGTGGCACGGAACTTTGGGGCTGAAGGCATCGGCCTGTGCCGCACCGAGCACATGTTTTTCGAGGGTGATCGCATCACCGCGATGCGCGAGATGATCGTGGCCCGTGATGAAGGCGGGCGCCGCCGCGCACTCGAGAAGCTGTTGCCCATGCAGCGCACCGACTTCGAGGGAATCTTCGAGGCGATGGATGGCTATCCGGTCACCATTCGGCTGCTCGATCCGCCGCTGCACGAATTCCTGCCGCACGGCGGTGAGGAATCGTCACTGCTGGCGGCCTCCCTGAATCTTTCGCGCCCGGAGCTGTCGCGCATCGTGTCGGCGCTGCGCGAAACCAACCCCATGCTGGGGCACCGCGGGTGTCGCCTGGGAATTGTGTACCCCGAGATCACGGAAATGCAGGCGCGCGCCATTTTCGAGGCGGCCGTTCGTGCCTGTCGGCGCGGTATCGAGGTGCTGCCGGAGATCATGGTACCGCTCGTGTCGGATGTGACCGAGTTCCGGCATCAGCGGGCGATCATCGAGCGCGCCGCCGACCAGGTCATGGGAGTGATGGGAGAACGTGTCCCGTATCTCGTCGGCACCATGATCGAGCTCCCTCGCGCGGCGCTCACCGCCGACGAGATTGCTGCCGAGGCCGACTTCTTCTCGTTCGGCACCAACGACCTCACACAGACCACGTTCGGGCTCAGTCGTGATGACGCTGGACGCTTCCTCCCGCAGTATGTGGAGGGGGGCATCTTCCCCGACGATCCGTTCCAGGTGCTCGACACCAAGGGCGTTGGCAAGTTGGTGAAGTGGGCCGTACGTGACGGGCGCGAAACCAAGCCAACGCTCAAGGTGGGGATCTGCGGCGAGCATGGCGGAGAACCGCGCAGCGTGGCCTTCTGCCACTCGGTTGGTCTCGACTACGTGTCGTGCTCGCCATTTCGGGTCCCCGTGGCACGCCTTGCCGCCGCCCACGCGGCATTGGCCGACTGAGCACTGGCCGACTGAGCGGCGCCCTGAAGCGCCACCAGGGGCAAAACAACAAAGGGCTCGCCACGAAGCGAGCCCTTTGCTGTAGTGGAGGTGAGGGGAATCGAACCCCTGTCCGAGACTAGATCGACCCCAGCTTCTACGTGCGTATTCCATTGATTGAGGTCTCCCTCGGCTGGCCAATGGAAAGCCCACCTCAGGACAAGTCTTCTAGAGTTTTGCCTGCCGACGGAAGACGCACCAACAGGCTAGCCCAGATTTGCGATACTCACGTGCCGCCCCGGGCGGGCTGCCGCGTGAGCACTGCTACGTAACCCGAAGGTTAGGCAGCGAGCGCGAGGTTGTTGTTCGCGATTGTGGTTTTCCCGAGTGTTTTACCAGGTGCTCGAGTACCTGGGCACGCTACCAGAGCTTCACCAACCCCGTCGAAGCCAGTCACCCCCGGTTCGAACGGTCCTGCTACCTGTTACACTATACGCCCCACGCCGGTTCCGGCAACTGTGCCGCCGTTTCAGGCCGCTTCACAGGTGAGATCCGATACATCCGGATCGTCGGCCTTCGCGCCCCGGGCGACGTACTCATCGTAGAAGAGGAGGTAATTGGCGAAGATCGCCTCCACCTCGGCAAAGTCGCGCACCTGATGCAGTTTGGCACGCAAATCGGCGGAGTTGGGAAGTCCCTTCACGTACCACCCCAAGTGCTTGCGGAACTCGATCGCCGCACCAATGGGATCCGTCTCGTAGGCCTGCACCATGCGCGCGTGTCCAAGGGCAACCGCGAAGCGATCGTGCACAGCCGGCGTGGCCGGCATTGGTTCGCCGTTGATCAGCGCCCGCGCCTGATTGAAGATCCACGGCTGGCCGTAGGACCCGCGACCGATCATGATGCCGTCAGCCCGCGTATGGTCGAGCATCCGCTTGGCGTCGGACGCCGTCTTGATGTCGCCGTTGCCCAGCACCGGGATGTCGAGTGCCTCGGCAACCTTGGCGATCTCGTCCCAGTTCGCCTGACCGCTGTACATCTGGGTCCGCGTCCGCGCATGGAGCGTGAACACGGTGGCGCCCGCATCCTGCATGCGAAGCGCAATGCCGACCGGGTCGCGCATCTCCTCGTTCCAGCCACTGCGCGTCTTGACCGTGACGGGAAGCGGGGTGGCCTTCGACACCGCGCGGATGATCTCCTGCACGAGGTCCATGTCCTTGAGGCACCCCGACCCGCCGTTGCGCCGCACGACCTTCTTGACCGGACATCCGAAGTTGATGTCGACGAAGTCCGGCATGAAGAGATCGGTGACCATGGCGGCCGCATCGGCCATGGCCCGCGGGTCGGCCCCGAAGATCTGTACGCCGATCGGCCGCTCGTCCTGATTGAAGCGCAGCTTGCTGATCGTTGCTTCGTTCTCCCGGCGAATGCCTTCGGCCGACAGAAACTCGGTGATCACCACGTCCGCGCCATGGCTATGGCACAAGCGACGGAACGGCGATTCCGATACACCGGCCATGGGGGCCAGGTAGAGCGGCGTCTGGTTTGGGACCGGAAAGGGAAACGTCTTGCGGGGCAAGGACTTGGCCATTCCATGAAAGTAGCGACGCCCAAACCGGGGGGCAACGCGTCCCGTTTGACTCAGCGCGTCCGACGGTTAGGTTGCAAGGCTATGGAACTGCGCGAGTTTTTCTCCGAAGACGCCGTCCAACTGGAGCTTCAGGGCACCAGCAAGGATGAGATCCTGAAGGAATTGATCGGCCTCCTCAAGCTCGACGAGAAGTCCGAGGGCATGCTGTTCAAGATGCTCAAGCGACGCGAGAACCTGGGCTCGACGGGCATCGGCCGAGGCATCGCCATTCCACATTGCCGATCACTGGTCGTCAACCGCCTGCGTGTCGCGTTTGGCCGCAAGAAGGACGGCGTCGATTTCAAGGCTATCGACGACAAGCCCGTGAACTTCTTCTTCCTGATCGTTGCGCCGCCGCTCGAGGTCTCCAATCAGTACCTCCCCGTGCTCGGTAAAATTGCGCAGTTCAGCAAGGAGAGCGATGTGCCGGGCCGACTGCTCGAGATCGGATCGCCCGCCGAGTTCATGGCCTTGTTGGAAGAGAAGCGCGTGTAGCGCTGCCGCGGCGGCTGGGTCAGTGGTCGATTCGCACGCGCGCGAGGTCCGACTGCAGTCGTCGGGCCACGCGCGCGCTTTGCAGGAAGGCTGCCGCTGCCAATCCGGCCACCAGACCCATCCACAACCCCTGCTCACGCCACGGGGTATGGAAGCCCAGGTAGTAGCCCAGCGGAATACCCACGCCCCAGAACGCGATCAGGTGCAGCATTGCCGGTACGCGCGTGTCGCCGGTTCCCCGCAGCACGCCGCTGGTCACCGCCTGCAGACCGTCGAAAACCTGAAACCATCCGGCCAGCGGAATCAGCGATACGGCCACGGCCACCGTCGCCGGCTCGTTCGTGTAGAGTGACGTGAGCCATGCCGGTGCCCCGATGAACACCAGGGCGCTGATGCACATGAAGCCCACGCCGCACGCGATCGCGGCCACTGCGTCGCGTCGAGCCGTGCTGATATCGCCGCGCCCAATGGCACGGCCCACAACGGCAGCGGCGGCTCCCGATACGCCCAGCGGCACCATGAACGTGAGCGCGGCCATGTTGAGCGCAATCTCGTGACCGGCAAGGGAGGCCGTACCCATCCATCCCATGAATAGCGCAGTCAGGCCAAACGCGAAGCTTTCGAAGAACCACTGCACGCCAATGGGGATGCCGATGCGCAGCATGCGGAGCATCGGGGCACGTGCCATCGTTTCGGGATGCCACGGCAGAATGTGTGTCCCGAGCAACGGCCACGCGAGCCACGCGAGGACGAGGGCCATGACCCACGTGGCGATAGCCGTCGCATAGCCGGCGCCCTCTACGCCAAGCACCGGGGCCCCGAAGTTCCCGAAGATGAGCAGCCAGTTGGCTGCGGCATTCACGATATTGGCGACCACCGCCGCCACGATGATCGGACGCACCGGCCCCATCGCCTGCAGCGCCTGGCGCAACACGGCAACAAGGAAGAATGGGAGGACACCAAGCACTCGGCGTCTGGTGTAGACGGCGGTTTCGTCAATGACGTCGAGCGGCTGATCGAGCACCGTGAGCAGCCACTCGCCGGGGAGGAGCGCCGCCATGACGACGAGTGACACCCCGAACGCCAGCACGAGACCGCGCTGCACGCCGCGCGTGATCCCGAGCCGATCGCCGGCGCCAACCGCCTGCGCCACCACGGGATCAATGGCGAAGAGCAGGCCGATGCCGAAGACGCTGACGTTGAAGAAATAGAAGTTGCCGAGCGCCACGGCGGCGATGGCAGCGCCTCCGAGCCGACCCACCATGAGCGTATCCACCACACCCATGGCCTGCAGGCCCACGTTGATGAGCACAACCGGCGCGGCAACCTGGGCCATGTCGCGCAGATCGTCCCGCCAGCCGCGCGCAGCCCTCACAATAGGCGCCGTACCGCGGTCACGGCGCCTTCGCCGCCTTCACCAGTTCACGAACTTCGCGCAGCAGGCGCGGCGCATCGTACGGGATTCCATCCTTGATCGTCCACTGAATGCCGCCACCGGGCCCCGCCGCGGCATCGGCACGCGGCGGATAGAACGCCTTGAGGTCTTCCAACGGATTGCCGTTCACCACCACCAGATCGGCCAGATAGCCTGCACGGACGCGGCCAAGCCGCTGCTCTTCGCCGAGTATGCGCGCGTTGTTGGCCGTGACATGCTGCAACACCTTGAGCGTGGGAAACCCCGCCTCCTGATGCAGCTCGAGTTCACGGATGAGGCCGAATCCGTACACCTGGTAGATGAACCCGGCGTCTTCGCCGGCACCGATGAGGCCGCCCAGTCGCTCGAAGTCACGCACCGCGCGGAACCAGATCTGGTAGTTCTCCTTCCAGTATGCCTCGTCGGTACTGCTCCAGTTCGCGAAGTATGACCCGTGATTGGCGGGGTCAGGGCGGAAATACTTCTCCAGTGTCGGGTGCAGGTACTGCGCAAACCACGGCTGGGTTTCCGCGCGCTGCAGGTCGCGACTGGCCTCGTAGATCTCGAGGGTCGGATTCCACGCGACCCCACCCTGCACCATCGCCTTGAGCACCTCCTGCAGCCGCGTCGGATCGGCTTCGCGCCAAAGGCGTCCGGCATACCGAAAGCGCATGCCCTCGTCGGCATAGTTGAAATTCGACGGGAAGGGCTGGACCCCGTCGATGATCGCCGCGTCGGGAACCCCGTACCAGTGCTCGATGCTCGTCAGTCCACCCTTTGCGGCGTCCCAGGCGTTGGTTTCATCGACCGCCATGTGGTGCGCGGTGCGCAGGCCAAGCTTCCGCGCCTCATCGAGGACGGGAAGATAGACGTCCTTGTCCATGCCAAACAGCTTGAGTCCATCGACCCCAATCGTCTTGAGATCGCGCACACGCTGGCGCGCTTCCGCCTCGTTGCGGGGCACCGGCATGTAGGCGTACCGCGCGTAGACGTACAGCCGGGGGGCCGCGATGTCTCCGGTCAGACTGCGCGCCCGCAGCTGCAGCGTCTTGGGCGTCTCGCTGGAGACATCCCGCACGGTCGTGATCCCCATGCCCAGCCACAGCTTGAGCTGATAGTCGAGTGGTTGCGGCAGGCCACCGCGCTCATCCTGCACGTGCCCATGCAGATTGATCAGCCCGGGCAGGACGTATTTCCCCGTGGCGTCAATTTCGACATCGGCCGGCGCGCGTCGCACGGTCCCCGACTTCACGGCCACCGGGTCGAGTGCCACGATCTCGACGATGCGATTGCCCTCGAGGATGATGTCCTTGGGCCCCTCGGCGGGCGTGCCGTTCCCCTCGATCACCATGGCGTTGCGAATGGCCATGCGACGTGGGCGCACGCCGTGCGCGGGCGCCGACTGCGTCGAGAGTTCGGAGGCGAACGCCAGCGACAGCAGGCCCAAGCTAACGAGCCGGGAAACGCGGTCGGTCATACGCATCTGCGGTTCACTCCCATTCGATGGTGGCGGGCGGCTTGGAGCTCACGTCATATACTACGCGGTTCACGCCGTCCACCTCGTTGATGATGCGGTTCGAAATGCGTCCCAGCACCTCGTGCGGGAAGTTGAACCAGTCCGCCGTCATGCCGTCGGTGCTGGTCACCGCGCGCAGCGCGATGACGTGCTCGTAGGTGCGGCCGTCACCCATGACTCCCACCGAACGCACCGGCAGGAACACGGCAAACGCCTGCCAGATCTCGGGGTACAGACCTGACGCCCGGATCTCTTCCAGATAGATCGCATCTGCACGCCGGAGCACATCGAGCGCGGTCGGGCTCACTTCCCCGAGCACCCGGATGGCGAGGCCAGGACCGGGGAACGGGTGACGCCCCACCATCTCCTCCGGCAGACCGAGTTCGCGCCCCACGTTGCGCACCTCGTCCTTGAACAGCTCACGCAGCGGCTCGATGAGCTGGAACTTCATGTCCTTGGGCAGTCCACCCACGTTGTGGTGCGTCTTGATGGTGGCACTCGGCCCACCCTTGGCGCTGACCGACTCGATGACATCCGGGTAGAGCGTCCCCTGTACCAGGAACGCCGCCTCCTTACCGGCGTCGGCGCTGGCCGACTCGAATACGCGGATAAAATGCTCGCCGATGATCTTGCGCTTGCGCTCAGGGTCACCGACGCCAGCCAACGCGTTGAGGAAGCGCTCTTCGGCGCGCACGGTGATGAGCCGGATACCCAGGTGTTCCCCCATTGTGCGTTCCACCTGGTCGCGCTCATGAAGCCGCAGCAATCCCGTGTCCACGAAAATGCAGGTGAGCTGATCACCGATGGCCTTATGCACGAGCGCCGCGGCCACGCTCGAGTCCACACCGCCCGAAAGACCGCAGATGACTTGCCGGTCTCCCACGAGCTCGCGGATGCGCGCCACTTCCTGTTCGATGAAGTGCCCGGGCGTCCAGTCCGGTGTGCAATGGCACACCCCGAACAGGAAGTTCTGTATGATCTCCGCACCACGGACCGAGTGGTGGACTTCGGCGTGAAACTGGACAGCGTGAATGGGCTTCGTGGCATGGCGAAAGCCGGCGCAGGTGGTGCCACTGTGCGCGGTGGCCACATAGCCGGGCGGGACCTCATCCACATGATCGCCGTGACTCATCCACACGGTTGTCCGTTCCGCTGCGTCGAACCCCTTGAACAACCCCGTGGTGTCATCGATGGTGACCTCGGCCCGGCCGTACTCGCGTCGCCCACCACCAACCACCGCGCCGCCTTCCAGGTGCGCGATGAGCTGCATGCCGTAGCACACGCCAAGCACCGGCGCGATGTCGAGCAGATCCCGCGAGACGGTTGGAGCCCCCTCGTCCGCCACGCTGCTGGGGCCTCCGGACAGGATGATTCCCGTCGGCTTCCATTTGCGGATCCACTCGAGCGACCGGGACGGCGGATGAATCTC
Source organism: Gemmatimonas sp. (assembly GCF_027531815.1). Taxonomy (NCBI): domain Bacteria; kingdom Pseudomonadati; phylum Gemmatimonadota; class Gemmatimonadia; order Gemmatimonadales; family Gemmatimonadaceae; genus Gemmatimonas; species Gemmatimonas sp. The sequence goes on from NZ_JAPZSK010000010.1 coordinate 160,512, forward strand.
CGAATACACGCGCGCCTCGCGGACCCGTCGCGCGATCAGCTGCGTGAACTGCGACCCGCAGTCGAGGATGAGGATACGGCTCTCTGTCTTCTGCATCAGACCTTCCACTCCGGTCCGGTGAGCTTCAGGAATTCGATGGCCTTGGTATCGAGGTCGAGGATCGCCCCGGTGGGTGCACCGTGCAACCAGCCGCACCCCTCACCCGGATTGACCAGGAGCGAGTCGCCCCGAGCCTTCATCTCGGGCACATGCGTGAAGCCGTGCACGATCACTTCATGCCCGTCGATGGAGCGTTGGTGGACATCAGCCAGATCATGCACGAGCAGGACGGACTTGCCGCCGAGATCGAAGCTGTGCGGCGACTCGTACAGCTCGGCGGCGCCGAAACCGGTCTTCGCCGCTGCAATCAGAGCATCGCGATCACCGTCGTTGCGTCCGAACACCCCGAGCAGCGGCAACGACAGGTCGTGGAACGGCTGCAACGAGAAAGGGGAACAGTAGTCCCCCGCGTGCATCACGAGTGACACGCCGCCAGCGACCATCTGCTGGAGCAGTTCGCGTATGGCAGGGACGCGGTCGTGGGTATCCGACAACAGACCGATGCGCATCAGGCAGTTCTCCAGTGGAGGGGGGCGCGCTCGAGGCGCACCAGATCATCGAACTGTTCGCGTGCCCCGGCCACGGCGAAACGCTCGCCGTCGACGAGCACCTCAACCGGTCGCGGACGCGAGTTGTAATTGGACGCCATGGTGAAGCCGTACGCGCCGGCCGTACGGATGGCGAGCAGTGCTCCCGCTTGCACGTCGGGAAGCGCGCGAGCCTTGGCGAAGAAATCGCCGGATTCGCAGATGGGGCCCACCACGTCGGCGGTGAGTGCTCCCGCGGTCTGCTGCACGGCTTCGATCGCGTGATACGCCTGGTAGAGAGCCGGACGAATGAGATCACTCATGCCGGCGTCGGTCACGACGAAATCCTTGCCGGCGGCGTGCTTGCGATACAGCACCTCCGTGAGCAGCACGCCAGCCTCCGCGACGAGATAGCGCCCCGGCTCGAGCAGCAGCGTCAGTCCCGTTTCCAGTGCCGCGGCGCGGACGAGGCGGGCGTAGTCATCGAGATCAGCCGACGTCTCGCCCGGCTCGTACGGGACCGAGAGGCCACCGCCCACGTCCATGTACGTGACGGGGTGCCCTTCGGCACGCGCGTGGGCGATGGCCGCGAGCAATCGGGGCAAGGCATCCCGCAGTGGATCGGCATTACTGATCTGCGACCCGAGATGCATGCCGAGGCCGCGCAACTCCACGTGGGGGAGTGTGGCAATCAACGCCACCAGGCGCGTCACGTCGTCACGCGGAATCCCGAACTTCTGTCCCTTCTCTCCGGTCTTGATGTACGCGTGGGGCGTCTCCACGGTGACTTCCGGATTGACGCGAATGGCGATCGGCGCCCTGAGGCCGAGGCCACCGGCCACGTGGTCAACGGCGACGACTTCGGCTTCCGATTCGACATTGATGAGCGCGACCCCGGCCCGGAGCGCCTGCTCGATCTCGGCAACCGTCTTCCCCACACCGCTGAACACCACGTCACGACCGCCGAAGCCGGCCTCCAGTGCGCGGAACAGCTCTCCCCCCGAGACGATGTCCACGCCCGCACCGAGTTCGCGCAGGAGGGACAGTACATGCAGGTTCGAGTTGGCCTTGACCGCAAAGTGGATGTGGTGCGGTATTCCGGCGAAGGCGTCGTCCAGGCGGCGGAAGCGATCGCGCACGGTGTTCGCGCAGTACACGTACGCTGGCGTGCCGACTGCCGCCGCGATGGCTGGTAGCGGCACCTGGTCGGCGTGCAGCACGCCGTCGATGGTCGTGAACCCGGTGGTCGGCATGCGTGGCGCCTCGCTCGACGTCAGTACGAGCGCGCCCACACGACCTCGTACTTGGCCGGTTCGCCGGTCACCATGCACGTGGTCGGTGCCTCGGCGGACCGGAACTCCGCATCAGGGATGACGCGAATTGTCGCCTTGGTCTCCTCCTTCACCCTGGCCTCGACAGCAGGGTCGCCATTCCAGCCGGCGAACACGAAGGCGCCCGGACCATCCATGACGTCCTTGAACCGATCGTAGCCGATGCGCTCACGAATCGTATTGGCCTCGAGGCGCGTCCGCGCCGCAGCCAACATGTCCGCCTGAATGGTGTCCAGAATCACTGGCAACTCGGCGCGCAGCGCCTCGAGGCTGATGCTCCGCTTCTCGCGGGTATCGCGCCGCGCCAGCATCCCCGAACTGGAGGCCAGGTCACGCGGCCCGATCTCCAACCGCAGCGGAATGCCACGCAACTCCCAGTGATAATACTTGGCCCCCGGCTTGATGCCGATGCGGTCGTCCACATGCACCCGGATGCGCTCGTGGTCGGGGCGCTTGTAGCTGCCCAACTCGTCGGCGATCCGCTTCGCCGCCTCGATCGTCGCCGCGCGCTCCTCGTCGGTCTTCCAGATGGGGACGATCACCATCTGAATGGGCGTAAGGCGGGGTGGCAGACGCAGGCCGCTGTCGTCTCCGTGCGTCATGACCAACCCGCCGATCATACGCGTGGATACACCCCAACTGGTGTTCCACGCGTAATCCTGCTGCCCCTGCTCATTCTGGAAGGTGAGGTCGAAGGCCTTGGCGAAGTTCTGTCCCAGATTGTGCGACGTGCCCGCCTGCAGCGCCTTGTTGTCCTGCATCATGGCTTCGCAGGCGTAGGTGCGCAGCGCGCCGGCGAACTTTTCGCTTTCCGTCTTCTGCCCCGTGATGACCGGCATGGCCATCCAGCCTTCCATGAATTCACGGTACACGCCCAGCATGCGGCGTGTTTCCGCTTCCGCCTCATCGTGCGTGGCATGCGCGGTGTGCCCTTCCTGCCAGAGAAACTCCATCGTGCGCAGGAACAGGCGCGTGCGCATCTCCCACCGCACCACGTTCGCCCACTGGTTGTACAGCAATGGCAAGTCGCGATAGCTCTGCACCCACTTGGCGAACATCGAGTAAATGATCGTCTCCGACGTGGGGCGCACCACGAGGCGCTCCTCAAGCTGCTTGCCACCGCCGTGGGTCACCACGGCGCACTCGGGCGCGAACCCTTCCACGTGCTGCGCCTCCTTCGACAGGAAGCTCTCGGGAATGAACAGCGGGAAGTACGCGTTCACGTGGCCCGTGGCCTTGAACATGTCGTCGAGCGCCCGCTGCATGCGCTCCCAGACGCCATAGCCGTGCGGCCGGATGACCATGCAGCCGCGAACGGGCGAGTAGTCCGCGAGCTCCGCCCGCAGCACAAGTTCGTTGTACCAGTCGCTGAAGTTCTCGGCGCGGGTGGTCAGCTTCTTGTCGTCACTCATCGTACGGTTCCGTTCGAGGATGCCCAGGCGCACAGCGCGTCGAGCGAAGAAAAGATCACGTCGTCGTTGCCGGTTCGCCGGACGCGCCAAGGCGCGTCACCCATGCCGGGATCTACGATGACGAAGGTCCCGGCGCCTGCCTTGCGCCCGGACTCCAGCTGTTTGTCCAGTTTCTGCACCCGCAACGCGAACTCGGTCGTGCACCCGGCGCCGCGTAACGCCGCGGCGGTGCGCAGAGCGGCGTGCGGCGCATCCGGCGTATCGGGTGACTGCGCCACCCATATCGCCACCGTCGATGGCGTAGGAGGCATGAGCCCCCGCGCGCGCAGCAATTCGCCGATCACCACGTCGCCCATGCCGAAACCCAGAGCCGGCAGGTCGGCGCCGCCCAGCGACTTGAGGAGGTTGTCGTACCGCCCCCCACCGCAGATCGCCCGGAATTCACCCACCTGATCGAACAGCTCGAAGACGATGCCGGTGTAATACGCCAGCCCGCGCACGATGGTGAGATCGAACCGGATCCAGTCGGCCACGCCAAGCGCGTCACAGTGGGCCAGATACTCGGCAAAACGCGCCACATGGGGCTGCACGGCAGGTGCGTCGCCGTAGCGCGCGCGCATCGTGGCGAAATCGAGGGCGCCAAACCCGAGTACGGCCGTTGCCGCTTCATCATCGAGCCCCGCCTCCGCCAGCTTTTCGGCGGAGAGCTCACGCGGTTGCCGCTCGAGCTTGTCCAGCACGGTGTACACCGCCGGCCACGCCGGCTCGGCGATGGCCAAGTGCGTCAGTAACCCGTTCAGCAGGCGGCGGTCGCTCACACGCGCCCGTACGTCAGCTGCGGTGAGGCCGAAGGCACGCATGATTTCGAGCGCCACCGAGAGGAGCTCGGCGTCGGCAAGCACGTCGGCTTCGCCGACGAGGTCCACGTTTAACTGGTAGTGCTCACGCAATCGGCCCTTTTGCGTGCGCTCGTAGCGAAACAGCTGCGGCAGCGAGAACCAGCGCACCGGCTTGCGCAACGTTTGCGCCTTCGCCCCAACCATGCGGGCAAAGGTCGGCGTCATTTCCGGGCGCATGGCCACGGCACGCTCACCCTTGTCCACGAAGTTGTAGAGCTGCGTAACGATCTCCTCCCCGCTCTTCTGCGTGTACAGTTCGAGCGGTTCGAGGGGTGGCCCGTCGTACTCCTGAAACGCATAGCGCCGCACGACGCGGCGCCAGGTGTCGAAGATGTGGGCTCGCTCGGCGAACTGTTCGGGATAGAAATCGCGGAATCCGGGCAGCGGCTTGTGGGACATCCCGGTAAGCTACCGAGCCAATGGATGCACCTGCAACCGTTCCATGGCGTCTCCGACCGTGTGGAAAGACCCCGTCACCAGTACCGTGGCCGCCTCGGAGCGGGCATGGGCAAGCGCCTGGCCGAAATCATCGATGCGTTCGATCGGCAATCCTTCGGCGACCGCCCACTGCTCCACCTCGAGGAGGTCCCACAGACGATTCGGCGGCGACGTGGGCGCAATCGTGACCACGATCCGCTCAGCGGCACGGGCGACGGCCCGGATGATCCCGCGCCAGTCCTTGTCGCGCAGGACGCAGACCACAGCGGTCATTGGACGCGGCATACCTACGGCAAGCAGGTTCTCCACCACGGTGGCCGCACCGTCGGCATTGTGCGCCACGTCGAAGAGCCACGGCGATGCTTGATGAAAGCGCCCCGCGAGCCGTACCCCCGGCAGTAGGTCGGCCGCCCGCGCCTCCACCTCCGCCCATCGACCACCCGCCCCCCGCAGCATCGCAAGCGCCGCGGCGGCATTGTGCGCCTGGAACTGTCCCACCAGGGGGGTCGTGAGACGCCGGCTCTGCCCCTCCGCATGGAGAGTGAAGGTCGTGCCCTGCGCATGCACGCGCACATCCTCGACCTGCCACTCGCGACCCGTCACCAGAATGGGTGCGGCACCGGAGGCTTCGGCGTGCCGCTGCAGCACCGATCGGATCTCGGGCGAGGTATCGCCGACGACCGCGACCGCCGACCGCTTGTAGATCCCTGCCTTCTCGCCGGCAATGGCTTCCAGCGAATCACCAAGATACTCCATGTGGTCGAAACCGATCTGCGTGACACCGGCGGCAAGCGGTTGGACGACGTTCGTGGCGTCGAGTCTCCCCCCCAATCCCACCTCCACGACAGCGACCTCGACCCGCTGTTCCGCGAAATGGCTGAGGGCCATTGCGGTGGTGGCCTCGAAGAAGGTCGCCCCGAGGTCGCTCAGCAGCGGCTCCCATCGCGTCAACCACGCCGTGATCGCGTCGTGGCTCATGGGCGCGCCGTTCACGACAATTCGCTCGGAGAAGTCCACCAGGTGCGGCGAGGTGTAGCGTCCCACGCGCATTCCGGCCCCGCGCAACAGGGCATCAAGCGTGGCAACGGTACTCCCCTTCCCATTCGTGCCCGCCACATGAAAGACCGGATAGGCGACGTGTGGGTTGCCGAGCGCCGACAGCAAGGCGCTCACGCGCTCCAACCCCAGGCGCCACGCCCCCCCCGTGCGCGCGAAAAGGCGACGGAGGGCCTCATGATAGGCGTCGTCGCGGGCGTCCGGCGGGAGTGCCGTAACCGGTCGTGGGGTCCGAGGGTCCAGCGGTCAGCTCGCGGTCAGCTTTCCTGCTGGTCGTGTCCGGCAGCGGCCGGACGCCCAGTCATGTGACGCAGGAGGCGCGAAAGCGTACCCCGCATCACCTTGCGATGCACGACCCGATCGACCATGCCTTTTTCGAGGAGGAACTCAGCGGTCTGGAACCCCTCCGGCAAGTCCTGCCCGAGTGTCTGTTTGATGACCCGTGGCCCGGCAAAGCCGATGACGGCCCCTGGTTCGGCGAGGATGGCGTCGCCGAGCATGGCATAACTGGCGCTCACGCCGCCGGTGGTCGGGTTCGTCAGCACCGAAATGTACGGGATGCGGCGTTCTGCCAGCTGGGAGAGCACCGCAGACGCCTTCGCCATTTGCATGAGCGACAGGATGCCTTCCTGCATTCGTGCGCCACCGGACTGTGACACGATGACGAGCGGATGTTTCTTCTCGAGCGAACGCTGGCCGAGGCGGGCGATCTTCTCGCCTACGACCGACCCCATGGAGCCACCCATGAAGGCGAAGTCCATGATACCGATACCCACAGGCATCCCCTCCAGCTGGCCCGTGACGGTGAGGATGGCGTCGGTGTCCCCGGCATTGGCGAGCGCGCGCTTGAGACGGCTTGGATAATCGGGGAAGCCGAGCGGATCCACCGAGCGGAGTTCTCCGCCCACTTCGTTGAGTGTCCCGTCGTCGATCAGCGCACCCGCGTAGTCCCAGGCGCGCATACGGCGGTGAAAATCGCACGCCGGACACACGTTGAGGTTGCGCAGGAACTTGTCACGGATATCCGTGTGCCCGCAGGCCTCGCACTTCTCCCACGTATCCCGCGGGATCTCGAGGCGCTCGCGACTCGCCTGTCGGGGCTTCTTTTCCTTCCGGAACCAGGCCATAGGCCTGATAAGATCGGAAGTTCTCCCCCCGAAGGCTAGACCTTGCGCACGCCTGGGTCCGTCGTTTTGCCTGGGCGCCCCTACAGCCCCAGCGCGTCCGCCTGGCCCCGTCCCTCGGCCGAGATCCGCAGCAGCACCGCCACGGCCAGCCAACTGACCAGCAGGAAGGATCCCCCGTAGCTGAAGAAGGGCAGCGGAATACCCGTGACCGGCATGAGGTTGAGTGTCATCCCGACGTTCACCATGACGTGCACGAACCAGGCCGACATGAGGCCGAAGGCCACCAGGCTGGGAAACGCGTCGGCGGCGCGCACGGCAATGCGCGTGCTGCGGAGGAACAACGCCAGAAAGAGCGACAGGGCGACCACGACACCCACGAACCCCAACTCTTCGCCGACCACCGAGAAGATGAAGTCGGTCTGCTGCTCGGGAAGAAAGTTCAGACGCTTCTGGCTCCCCAGTGTGAACCCCTTGCCGAACAGCCCGCCGGAGCCGATGGCCACCTGGCTCTGAATCACGTTATACCCCGACCCCTGCGCGTCGACCGACGGATCGAGGAACACCAGGAACCGCTGCTGCTGATACGGCTTGAGTTTGTCCCACAGCACAGGGGCCACAACTCCCATTACCACGTTCGCCACCACCAGCACCACCCCTTCGAGGAGGTACGGGCGATACCACAGCACCAGCGCCACGAGGATGAGGAACCACGCGCCCCACACACCCGTGCTGAAAGCCAGGACGAGGCTGATTCCCGGGCTGGCCAGCATGAGCAGCACCGGCCAAGGTACGCCGGCCCAAAAAAGCATGGCAAAGCAGATGCCGATGAATGTGAGCGCCGTGCCCAGATCCTTGGTGGCCAGCACGAGCACCCAGGGAACCGCCACCACCAACAGCGGCTTCCATAGCTCGCGCATCGACGTGACTGTGTCGCGTTGCGAGGCCAGCACGCGCGCGAGCATGAAGGTCGTCGCCAACTTGGCCAGCTCTGCCGGTTGCCCGAGGCGAACGCCACCGATGGTGAGCCACTGTTTGGTGCTGGCCGCGGTGCCGGCACCGCTGCCGAGGAACTGCAACAGCAGGAGCATGATGCAGGCCATCAGGTACAGTGGCCACGCACTCCACTCGATGAGCCGCACCGAGCCGCGCGTGATCACCCAGGTGGCGGCCATCGCCACGCCGAAGAACGCCAGCTGCCGCTGCCACAATGTCTCGAGCCCCTTGTCCGGCATGTCCGTCTGCCCTGCCGAGAATACCATGGCGAGGCCGAACACCGTGAGCAGGAGCGCGGTGACGAGCAGGGGGACGTCAATGCTCTGCCGTCGCAGGATGCCGGGAGCAGCCATGGCCTCAGTCGGTGGGAACGGCGTTCATGGTGAGCTTCGTCTTGAGATAGCGCTCCATCAGCTTCGTGGCGACCTTCGCGGCCGTCGAACCGTGCAGCCCTTCTTCAATGATGATGGCCAGCACGATCTTCGGTTTGTCGGCCGGCGCATACCCCACGAACCAGGCATAATCCTCCTCGGGCGGGACCTGCGCGGTGCCGGTCTTGCCGGCGATCGTGAGTCCCTGGACTTGCGCGCCGGCGGCCGTACCCCGGCTCACCACGTCGGCGAGGGCCAGCTGCACACTCTTGAGCTGCTCCGGTGAAAGATCGAACAGCTTCTTGCGCTCCGGCGTCCGTGCCACGACCTGCGGCGTTGCCGCGTAGCCGTCGGTTGCGAGCGCGGTGTAGAAGCGCGCCATATTGAGCGGGGTTTGGGAGTTGTTGGCCTGCCCAATGGAGAGGCTCAGCACGACCGACCTGTTCCAGCCACGCGGTCCGTATCGCCGATCGAAGTACGCGGTGCTCGCCGGCCAGATCGGCGTCTTCTCACCGGGCATGTCGATGCCGGTCGAGTCACCGAACCCCAACCGGACACCGCCTGCCAGCAGCCGGGTGAGACCGATCTTGAGGCCAAGCTGGTAGAAGTAGACATCGCAGGACTTGGCGATGGCCTGCGCCAGCGAGATGTCGCCGTGGCCGCGCTTGTCCCAACACTTGAACACGCGGCCATAGTAGTAGCCGCCGGTGCATGGCTGCTCCTGGTGCGTCTCCATGGTGACCAGCCCCAGCTCCATGCCCAGTACCGCGGTGGCCAGCTTCCAGGTGGACGCGGGCGGATAGCGCCCGGACAGCGCCCGGTTGAACAACGGCTTGTACTTGTGCTCCTGCAGTTCGCGGTAGTACGACGAAGACACGCCGCCAATGAAGCGGTTGATGTCGTAACTGGGGGCACTGTAGATGGCGAGCACGCCCCCGGTTTCCGGCTCGAGGGCCACGACCGCGCCGCGCAGTGAGTCACCGAAGTACTCGTGCGCATACCGTTGCAAGTCGAGGTCGATGTTGGTGCGCAGCGGCGGCGGTGCCTCCGGGGGCACTTCGGCGCGCACACCGTTATCGCGCACCACCCGATTTCTGGCGTCCACTTCCACGAAGCGGCTGCCCTCCCGAGCACGCAGCTGCTCCTCATACTGCATCTCGAGCCCTTCCCGGCCCACCTGCTGTCCCGCCTTGTACCCCTCGTACCTGGGCATCGCCAGCTGCTTCTCGGAGATTTCCCCGGTGTATCCGACCAGCGCCGCCACGGCCTGTGCATCGGGATAATACCGCTTTGGGGCACTCTGGATGATGAGGCCGGGGAACTCGGCCCGTCGCTCCTCGAGCACCGAAACGACCTGAAAGCTCGCGTCGTTGAAGATCACCGCCGGCCGTGTGGGCGCCGCCCGAAAGCGCCGCACGGCAAGTACCTGTTGCGCCGAGTCGATCTCGATGACCCGGGACAGTGAGCGCAGCGCCGAGCGCAGCGAATCCACCGTTGGACTGAGAATGGAGACCGAGTACCCCGGCAGGTTCTCAGCGATGATCTGGCCGTGCCGGTCGTAAATAATGCCACGGGCCCCGGGCAACGGGACTTCACGCAGCCGATTGCTCTCCGAGCGGAGCACGAACTCCTCGTTGCGCAACACCTGAGCACGAAAGAACGCGCCCCCCAGCGTCGTGAACGCCGCAACGAGCAGCACACGCGCCACGCGGGCACGCCTGATTATGGAGTTCGGATGGTAGCTCATCAGGGATGGCGAACCGTCGGGGAGCGCACCGCGCGGCGGAGAGGGGAAAGACGGTTACGGAGACTGCTACAATGCCTGCGGTCGGTACAACGGACGAAAGAGCACAAGCAGCAAGACCGCCACCACCGCTGTGGCGGCGGCGGACAGCGGCGCCCACAGCAGCAGCGTCACCACGAGCGACGATCCGGTACCGACGCCGGTGAGCAGTGTCATGGCCACGTCGAAAAGCCACTTGGCAGCGAATACAAAGAGGCCCGTGAGCGCCACATGGTCCGCAAAAAAAACCGCTTTGAGCCACGACGCAGCGAAGGCCACGAGCGACAGCACGAGGGTACTGGCACCGAAGCTGCCCGGTGACAGGGCATCGAGCGCCACCCCCGTGGCGAATCCGGAAACGGCGGCCAGCCCGGGCCGCATGCGGACCGCCGAGAAGAGCACCGCGATGACCGCGAAGTCGACACTTGCCCGATCACCAAGGAGCGGGCGCACCCCGAATTGCGCGGTGATGAGCAGCGCAAAGCCCATCCAGGCGCGTAGCGCACTGCCAAGACCGGGTGTCGGCTGTGGCCCCCGCATCAGCGACGTCCTGCCGGACGCGGGACGCTATCGCGACGCACGCTGTCACGGCGCACGCTGTCACGGCGACTGCTGTCGGGGCGCGGGAGCAGGCGCCGGCGCATGCCGCCGATGGTGTCCGCGAAAGCCAAACTGTCGCCCATCAGCGAATCGAGGGCGGCACGCCGCGCCGCCAACTCGTCCAGGGCGGCCGAACGTCCAACCGAATCCCCGGTCGCCGCCACCGCCCGGGCCGCACTATCGGCCGCGGCCACACTCGTCCATACCCCATTCACCCCGCGCTGGGCTCGTCCCGGCATGAGCACGAGTACAGCGCCGAGGTTTTCCGGCAACACCGCGGGCTTCACCAAGTAGGTGCGCGCCCATTTCTCGGGCGTGTTGAGTTCGCCAATGACGATCCCCACAGGAATGCCGCGCGGATAGGTGGACCCAAGCCCCGAACTCACGATGAGCGTGCCGGAATCGAGCTTGGCGCGAAACGGCACCCCGCGCATTTCCAGCAACCAGCGCTCGGCGCCCGTGGACAGATACGGCTGCACGATGCCGAACGCATCCTGGTCGATGCTCATGGCGCTCACGCGGAAGTCCGGATGCGCCCACATGATGACCGTACTGGTGACCCGGTCGACCGTTTCCACCATGCCGACCAGTCCATCCGCAGTGACGACGGGAAGGAAGGGCTGCACACCGACGTCGCTGCCGGCAGTCAGACTGATTGTGAACTCGTCACCGCCACGCGTGGGCAACACCTCGGCGGGCACGAATCCCTCCTGCAATCGCGCGGAAAGCCCCAGCAGCTTGCGCAACGTGGCGTTCTCGTCACTGATCGCGCGCAGACTCAGCGTGTCGGCTACCGCACGCCCGCGCGTGGTGAGCAGGTCGTTGCGCGCCACGATCGCCGCGCGCACGCCGGCGGCGCGCGCCTCGAGCCGCACGAGCGGCGCGAGCACCGTGCCGCGCAGTACGCTTGCGATCTCCTCACGCGAACGTCGCGGAGAGAGCCACGCCAGTATGGCCAACGTTACACACACCAGCACCAAGCCGGTGTCGAGACGCCCTTCGCCGCGAACGTTCCGTGCCACGCGTGTCGTGCGGGTATGAGGGGAAAGGACGCGCTGGGACTCAGGTGGTGAGGACCGACCAGTACTTCTCTTCGTCGTCGAGGATCTTGCCCGTGCCGCGCACGACACACGTGAGCGGATCGTCGTCGACGTGAATGGGGAGGCCGGTCTCCTGCGACAGCAACACATCGAGCCCGCGGATCAAGGCACCGCCGCCCGTCATGACGATCCCGCGATCGACGATGTCCGAGGCCAACTCGGGGGGCGTGATTTCGAGCGCGCGGCGTACGGCGTCCACGATCTGCTGAATGGGTTCCTGCACCGCTTCGCGAATCTCGCTGGAGTGCACGCGCACGGTCTTCGGAATGCCCGACACCAGATCGCGCCCCTTCACTTCCATCTCCCGCTCTTCGCCAACCGGATACGCCGAGCCGATCTGGATCTTGATCTGTTCCGCCGTGGGTTCGCCGATGAGCAGGTTATAGTTCTTGCGCATGAACTGCACGATGCTGATGTCCAGCTCGTCGCCGCCCGTGCGAATGCTCGTGTCGCTCACGATACCCGACAACGCAATCACCGCAATTTCGGTCGTGCCGCCGCCAATATCGATGACCATGTTGCCGGTGGGCGACTCTACCGGCAAGCCGACGCCGATGGCGGCGGCCATGGGCTCCGTCACCATGAACACTTCCTTCGCGCCGGCACCCAGCGCGGAGTCACGTACGGCGCGCTTCTCGACTTCCGTGATCCCCGACGGCACACACACGATGACGCGTGGCTTCACCTTGAAGACGTGCTTGTCGATGACGAGCGTAAGGAAATACCGCAGCATCTTCTCAGTCACGTCGAAGTCGGCAATGACGCCGTCCTTCATCGGCCGGACCGCCATGATGCCATCGGGCGTGCGCCCGAGCATGCGCTTGGCCTCAAGCCCTACGCCCTTGATCTTCTTCGTCTCCCGATCGAGCGCGACAACGGAGGGTTCGTTCAACACGATCCCCTCCCCCTTCACGTAGATCAGCGTATTGGCGGTGCCAAGGTCAACGGCGATGGCATTCGCCGGAAAAAACGAATTCGTCTTGCTGAAGGGCCAGAACATCCAAGGGAGACCGGGGCGGCGCGGCACCTGCAGGTGGCGCCTGTTGAATGACAGGAGAGGCGTATATGGTAAGGTATTGGCTCACCCCAGAGCGGACAAGCTATTGGAATATCGTGACCTAGCACACCACCACCCTCGGCTCCCGAACGCAACGCGGCCGGCCCCGGGGAGGACCGGCCGCACAACCGCCATTTGCGGGGACGGACTCAGAGGAACGTACTCGGCTCGGTCAGGGGCATACCAAAGGCCTCGGCGACCCCCTGATAGGTCACCTTCCCCGAAGACATGTTGAGTCCCTTGAGCAGGGCACCATTGTCCTTGAGCGCCTGCTTCCAGCCCTTGTTGGCCAGCTGCAGCGTGTACGGCAGCGTCGCGTTCGTCAGGGCCAGGGTGGAGGTCCGAGGGACCGCACCCGGCATGTTCGCCACGCCGTAGTGGATGATGCCGTCCACCGTGTACGTCGGATTCTCGTGGGTCGTCGGCTTGATCGTTTCCACGCATCCGCCCTGATCGACGGCCACGTCCACGATGACCGCCCCGGGGCGCATGCGGGCGAGATCAGCCCGACGCACCAGCTTGGGCGCCTTGGCGCCGGGAATGAGCACGCCACCAATGACCAGATCGCAGGTGCTGATCTGCTCCAGGATGTTGTGGCGGTTGGAATGCACGAGCTGCACGTTGGCCGGCATCACGTCGCTCAAGTAGCGCAAGCGCTCGAGCGAGAGGTCGAGGACCACGACCTTGGCGCCCAACCCTGCCGCCATCTTGGCGGCATTCACGCCGACGATGCCGCCGCCCAGAATGACCACCTTGGCCGGGGCAACGCCGGGGACGCCACCGAGCAGTACGCCACGTCCCCCGTACAGTTTCTCGAGGTACTTGGCGCCTTCCTGCACCGCCATGCGTCCCGCCACTTCGGACATGGGGATCAGAAGCGGCAGATCACGATTGGGCAGCTCGACGGTCTCGTACGCAATGCAGGTTGCCCCACTGGCGAGATGCGCGTTGGTGAGCTGTTCATCCGCGGCAAAATGGAAATACGTGAACAGCGTGAGGTCGCGTCGCAGGTACTGCCACTCGGAAGCGATCGGTTCCTTCACCTTGAGCAGCAGCTCCGCCTTGCCCCAGGCCGTGGCGGCATCGGGCACGATCTGGGCGCCCACGCCCACGTAGTCCGCGTCTTCGAAACCGCTGCCAATGCCTGCACCGGTTTCGATGAACACCTCATGACCAGCGGCAACGAGCGCCTCGGCCCCGGCCGGGACGAGGGCAACACGGTTCTCGTTGGTCTTGATCTCTTTCGGTACCCCGATTCGCATAGGGATTTCTGGATTGAGGGGAGTTCGTCAGCGAACGGCCTTGGGGCCGAGGCTGACGAGGATGTGTCGATCCGGATCGAAGAAGTCGCGCGCCACTTCGCGCACCTGATCTTCGTCAATGGCGTCCACGAGCGCCATAAGCTCGTCGATCGTACGGTACGGTTCACCGTACAGGGCCGTGGTGGCCGCGCGGTACATGCGGGAGGAGACCCCTTCCATGGACAGCACCAACTGTCCACGAAGCTGCCGCTTGCCGGCCGCCAGTTCGGCGCTGGAGAGCCCTCGGCTTGCCACCTCACGCAGGACGTCACGCACTGCATCCAGCGCCTCCTGGGCGCTGTCCGGTGCGCTGGCGAGGTACACGCCATGGGAACCGGTGTCGGCGTAGGACCCCGAGAAGCTGTGGACGCTGTACGCCAGCCCCAGTTCCTCGCGCACCCGCTGAAACAGACGCGAGCTCATTCCGCCGCCGAGCAACATGTCGATGAGCGCGAAGGCATAGCGTCGGGGGTCGCCGTGGGCGATACCCGGCCCCCCCAGGACGACGTGCACCTGCCCGATGTCCTTCCGCTTCACATGCTCGGCATGCGGCCCCGCCGCTTCGACGGGATCGACCGGGAAGGGTGTGCAATCGCCCTTTACCTCATCAAGCCACCCGGTGCGCTGCAGTACGTGGAGCAGCTGCTCGTGCTCCACCCGTCCCGATGCCGCGACGACCACGCGCCCTGGGTGATAGGCCGACGTATGCAGCGCGCGCAAGTGCGACACGTCGAGCGCCTTGACCGTCTCTCGGGTGCCGAGGATGGCATACCCATGCGGGTGGTCGCCCCACAGCGCACGATTGTGCACGTCGAAGATGATGTCGTCGGGGGTGTCATCGACCATGCTGATCTCTTCCAGAATGACCTTGCGCTCGAGGGCGAGATCCTCCGGACGGAGCAAGGGATGGAAGATGAGGTCGCCGATGACCTCGGCGGCGGTCTCGAGATGCTCATCGAGCACGCGCGCCTGATACGACGTGTGTTCGCGTTCGGTGTAGGCGTCGAGGGCGCCGCCGAGTGTCTCGAGCGAGAGCGCGATCTCCTGCGCGCTGCGGGCGCGCGTCCCCTTGAACACCATGTGCTCGAGAAGGTGTGACACACCCATGACCTCGGGGCGCTCGTGCAACGTGGCGGCCCGTACCCAAGCCCCGAAAGCAACCGACCGCGCTCCCGGAACGGCTTCCGAGAGCACGGTCAGTCCATTGGGGAGATCCGTACGGTGCAGCGTGGGCGCCTCAGCGCCCGAAGAATCAGCGCCGATCGCGACCACCACCGTTCCGTCCACCACGTCCACCACGATCACCGCCACGGTCACCGCGCTCGCCGTCGTCACGACGCGGACGCTCGCCCTGCGGCTCATCGGGCATGCCTTCCGGCTTCGGCAGCAGGGCCTTCATGCTCAACCGCAGGCGCCCGCGCTCGTCGCGATCGACCAGCTTGACCGTGACCCGATCACCCTTCTTGCACACGTCCTCGGGCTTCTCGACACGCTCCCACTTCATCTCCGACACGTGGAGGAGCGCCTCGGTGCCGGGCATGATTTCGACGAAGGCGCCGAACGCCGTCACCGTCTTGACCGTGCCCTCGTAGGTCTCGCCCACCACCGGTTCAGCGGTGATGGCCATGACCATCTGCTTGGCGCGCTCCATGCTCTCGCCACCCACCGCAGCGATGGTGACCGTCCCGTCGTCATCGACGGTGAGCTCGGCGCCGGTTTCCTCCTGAATGCCGCGGATGTTCTTGCCCTTGGGACCAATGAGCTCCCCGATCTTGTCGACCGGGATCTGCACCGTGACAATGCGCGGGGCGTACTTGGAGAGTTCGGCGCGCGGTGTGGCCAGCGCCTTGTCCATCTCGCCCAGGATGTGCAGGCGGCCTTCCTTCGCCTGCGACAGGGCCTCCTCCATGATCTTGAGGTCGAGCCCCTCGATCTTGATGTCCATCTGAATGGAGGTGATGCCGTCCTTTGTACCGGCCACCTTGAAGTCCATGTCGCCGAGGTGGTCTTCGGTGCCAAGGATGTCGGTGAGGATCGCGTACTTCTTGCCTTCCTTGATCAGCCCCATGGCCACCCCGGCCACGGCCGCCTTCATGGGCACGCCGGCATCGAACAGCGCGAGCGAGCCGCCACACACCGAGGCCATCGACGAGGAGCCGTTGGACTCGAGCACGTCGGAGACGATGCGGATGGTGTAGGGGAAGTCGGCAAAGTCGGGGAGTACGCCCTGCAGCGCCCGCTCGGCGAGGTTGCCGTGTCCGATCTCTCGGCGGCTGGTGCCACGCATGGGTCGCACTTCACCCGTTGAGAACGGCGGGAAGTTGTAGTGCAGCATGAACGAGCGCGTGACTTCACCGGCTTCCTTGATGGAGTCGAGGCGCTGCGCATCCTTGGCCGTGCCGAGCGTCGCGGCGACAAGCGCCTGCGTCTGCCCGCGCGTGAACAGGGACGACCCGTGGGCACGCGGCAGCACACCGTTGTCGATTGTGATCGCACGCACTTCGTTTGGCTTGCGGCCGTCGACACGCAGGTTGGTGTCGAGCACCTGGGCGCGCAACTCGTGGTACTCGACGTCGCCAAGGATGGTGTGAATGTCCTTGGCATTATCGGGGAACTCAACCAACAGCCCTTCGGCGAGTTCCTTCTTGGTGCGCTCCACGGCCTCGATGCGCGTGTGCTTGTCCTTCTGGTTGAGCGCTTCGCGAATGCGACCGGCCGCGAGCTCCTTGACCTTCGTCGCCACGCCTTCCGGCGTCTCCGCCTTCGTCCACGACATCTTGGGCTGCTGCACCTTGCCGAGCAGTTCGTCCTGCATGGCAATGAGCTCACGGATGCCGTCGTGCGACAAACGCAGCGACTCCAGCACGTCCTCTTCGGACACCTCGAGCGCCCCGCCTTCCACCATCACGATGGAATCCTTTGAGCCGGCCACGACCAGCTCCATGTCGGAGAACGCGACCTGCTGGAAGGTGGGGTTGAGTACCCAGTGCCCCTGCACGCGGCCAACGCGCACGCCGGCGATGGGGCCGAGAAACGGGATTTTCGAGGCGTTCAGTGCAAACGAGGCCGCCAGGAGCGCGAGCACATCCGCATCGTTCTCCTGATCGGCGGAGATGACGTAGATGAACACCTGCACTTCGTTCTTGAAGCCTTCCGGGAAGAGCGGCCGGATCGAGCGATCGATGATGCGCGCCGCGAGGATCTCGTGATCGTGCGGGCGCCCTTCGCGCTTGATGAAGCCGCCCGGGATCTTGCCCGCGGCGTAAGTCTTTTCCTTGTACTCGACCGTGAGCGGGAAGAACGGGAGCGGACTCTGATTGTCGCTCACGGTGACGGCGGCGAGCACCATGGTCTCGCCGAACTGGACCACTGCGGAACCCGCCGCCTGCTTCGCCATACGTCCGGTCTCGATGACCAGGGGGCGACCAGCGAACGTCCGCTCGATTCGATGCATCATCTGCTGTGTAACCTCATGAGAACGCAAATCGCGCGGTAGGCAAAAGTGCCCCCGCGCGACGACGTGACGGATCTCTGCTTAGTAGCGGAGCCCAAGGTCTTGCACGAGCGTGCGATACTGCTGCACGTCCGTACGCTTCAAATAGTCCAGCAAACGGCGGCGCTTGCCGACCATCTTGAGGAGGCCGCGGCGACCATGATGGTCCTTCGCGTGCGTACGGAAGTGACCCGTCAGGTAGTTGATGCGCTCCGTCAGGAGGGCGATCTGTACGCGGGTCGAACCGGTGTCCCCTTCGTGGGCCCGGTACTTGTCGATCGTGGTAGCCTTGTCGAACGCCATCGTCGTTGTATTCTCAGCCGTTATCCGAGCTGTCGTCGCGCGGAGTGGTGCGCGACATTCACTGCGGGTTTTGTGCGCGCAATTGCAGGAAGCACGGTAGCTTACTCGACTCTGCCCCCCCTGTAAAGGACCCTGCCGTGCCAGAACGTTACCTGGGGCGTACCATCGGGAAGTACCGTGTCACCCGCCATTTGGGGACAGGGGCCTTTTCGTGGGTTTACGAGGCCGTCGATCTCGACCTCGAGATCCCGGTCGCCCTCAAGATCCTGCGCCCCGAGTTCGCCGGACAAGACCTCGCCGAAAGCCGCTTCCGCAAGGAAGCCGCTACGGCGGCTCGCCTCCGGCATCCCAATATTGTCACGGTCCGAGACGTGGGACAGGTGGACGGGGCAGCGTTCGTGGCCATGGACCTCTACCCGCTCACCCTCGGGCGTCGCCTTGCCTTGGTGGGTCGCCTGCCCGAACCCGAGGTCGTGCGCCTGGGGATCGGCATGGCCGCCGCCCTCGCCGTGGCACATGCCAGCCAGATCGTCCACCGTGACATCAAGCCCGACAACATCCTGCTCGATCAGGGTGGCGAGGCGATCGTGGCCGATTTCGGCCTGGCCCGTGCCTTGGCGGCTGAGTCGCTGGGCGACACCAATCAGGTCCAGGGCACCCCGCACTACTTCAGCCCAGAACAGGCGCGGGGCAAGGAACTCGACGGTCGGAGTGACCTGTACGCGGTTGGGGTCACCCTCTACCGGGCTGCCACCGGGAAGCTCCCGTTCGAGGGGGATGACTGGTACGCGGTGGCCCGTTGCCACATTGAGACACCGCCCCGCCCGCCGCGCGACCTCGTACCGGAACTCACCCCCGAGTTCGACGCGCTGGTTCGGCGCCTGCTGGCGAAAGACCCGGCAGACCGGATACCCAATGCCGTCCAGCTCGTAGATGCTCTGGCGGCGCTCCCCACGGCACCCGACGGGAGTGCCGGGCTGTCACGCCTCGGTTCCAATACTGTCGACGCCTTCCGTGTCTCCCCTCCCACGCCACGCCGATTTTGGCCCGCGGCGGCCATCGTGATCGTGGGTGGGGTCATTGGCTGGATTGCCTGGGAACGGCAGGTTCGCGGCGCCGGCCTCGGCCCGGCCCCCACGGTTGCCGTGGCCGCAGACAGCGCCCGATCCGTACCGGTAACCGTCGATTCGCCCCCGCCGGTTCCACCCGTGGCCGATTCCACCCCCGCCACGGCGGCCACCCCGGTCAAACGGGCCGTGGCCGCACTGCCGCGTACGGTGCGGATCGAGGTGACCACCCTCGACTCGGCTGTGATCTACGCCGACAATCGGCAGGTGGGCATCGGACGCTGGTCCGCCGATGTGGCGGTCTCCCCCCGCCTCTCGCTGCGTGCCGTCGTCCCCGACGCGCCGACCACATGCCGCACCGCCCTTCGCGATACCGTGCTGACCGCACTCCGCGCGGGACAGCGATTCTCGATCGATCTGCCGGTGCGCGGATGTGCGGTCGTACGCTATCGGGTAGAACCGCGCGACGCGCGGGTTCAGTTCGCTCCCGTTGAGGGCGGCCGTGCATACGAAACGCGCGCCGACAGCGTCGAATCGTACTCCCTCCCGTGGGGAAAGTACGTCATGCGTATTTCGGCCCCGTATTGCATCGTCTTTTCCGACACCGTGGTCGTGCATCGCAACGGCGGGGAGGCCGTGGTTCCACGCAAGCTCGTGTGCAGCTGACCTGACGCGACACGATGACGAACTGCGGGACACGCTCCGATCGCGGTACGCGGCACTGGTGGCAGCGCACGCGACCATGCGGGACGCTGCCGCCTCCATCGGTGTCACACGCCGCACCCGGTACCGTCGTCTCGAGCGCCTCGGCCTTTCACCGGGCCGCGGCGTGCGCCATGCCCGGTCACGCCCTCGCCAACGGCGGTGGTCGTCTCGCCGTGCGCATCGCCTCGAGGCTAGCGCGCCGCCGCCACGCTGCCGGCTCCGATGATGGCGCCCACAAGTGTTCCCATCCAGAAGCGACGCTCGTGCCACCACCCTTCCTTGGGACGCACCACCAGCAGAAAGTGCTCTGGCTTGACCCGCGTCACCTGCCCGGTCACGAGCGCGGTGGCGGTGGCGCTGTCACGGTGGATCACGCGTAGACGCGCGACCAGCGCATCGCGCTGCTGGGGATCGACGACGTAACTCTGCAGCCCCTTGCGCACCCACCGCGCTTCCCGCACGCGAAAGGTGGCCGTGGAATCCGTGACGCTGTCGATCTCGAAGCGCGCCGCGTCACGCGGAATGCGTGGAAGGGCCGGACCGCTCGGGGACGTCACCAGCGGAGGCGCCCACGGCATGCGGACGCTGCAGCCGACAAACGCCAGCGAGATCGTCAGCAGCGCGCACGAACGTCTCACTGCGTGAATACCGATCGGAGATCGTTGAACGTCACCAGAATGATCAAGGCGAGCACCGCCAGCACACCCACCCGTGCGAACGCTTCACGCGTCCGCATGCTGAAGGTGCTGCCCTTGATGCGCTCGGCAATGACCAGCACGATCTGTCCGCCATCGAGGACGGGGATGGGCACGAGGTTGAGGATGGCGATGTTCAGACTGAGGAACGCGATCAGCGACCAGAGCGTCTCCGCGCCGTTGCGTGCCGCCTGCACCGACGTGCGCGCGATCTGGATGGGCCCCCCGAGGTTCTTCGCCGATACCTCACCGGTGACGAGTCCGCCCAGCACGGTCACGATATTGCGCGCCATGGCCCACGTGGCTTTGGTGCCGCTCGCCGTCGCTTGCGCCAGCGATACGGACTCGCGTACCACCGAATCGCGAACCATCATGCCGACGCGACCGACCTTCGTGGCCGCCCCGGTGACGGGGTCCTGCGCATCCACCACTTGGGGCGCAATGATGGCCTGTACACGCTCGGTGCCACGCAGCAGGTCGAACTGTACGGTTCCGCTCGTCACGGGGGACACACGAGCGAGGACCTCATCCCATGCGCGCACGCTGTCGCCGTTGATTGCCACGATCCGGTCGCCGGCCTGTACGCCAGCCGCCGCAGCCGGCGCGCCGGGTACGATGGAGTCGATCACGGCAGGCACGTAGCGGTTTCCGTAGGTGTAGTACAAGCCGCTTGTTACCGACATCGTGAGCAGGATGTTCATGATGACGCCGGCCGACAGGATGAAGATGCGCGCCATCGCGGACTTGCTCTCTACCCATCGCTCGGCCGGCACGGCCTTTGGACCAAATGGCGCCATTCCCTGGGGATCCCACAGCGCGGCCGGTACCCCGTCTGGTTGCTTCGGGACGCTCTCGAGCGAGCCACGATCGGCCTCCCCGCCCTCGATCCCCGCCAGGGCATCGTCGTCGCGTGAGGCCATGCGTACGAAGCCGCCCAGCGGAATGAGCGACACCCGATAATCCGTTTCGCCACGCTTCCAGCCGAACAGGCGACGCCCCCACCCCAGCGAAAACACCGGGGCGTATACACCACACAGCTTCGCAGCCACGAAGTGGCCCAATTCGTGAACGAACACGACAAGGCCGAAGACCAGCAACGGCGCGATATAGACTGACAGTGAGGCCATGGTTGCTACAACTCCGCCACAATACGAGACCGGACATGACGACGCGCGGCGGCATCGGCCGCGAGCAGCGCGTCGAGCGTGTCGCCAGAGGATCCACCCAGCTCCTGCAACGCGTCAGCCACCCGCGCGGCGATACCGCCAAAGCTCAGATGCCCCGCGAGAAACTGCGCCACCGCTTCTTCGTTCGCCGCATTGAACACCGCCGGGGCCGCTCCGCCCCGGCGTCCGGCCGCGATCCCCAGGCCGAGCATGGGAAACTGCTCGTGGCGTACCGCCTCGAACGTGAGGCCGCCCAGCGCGACCGGATCGAATGATGGTACGCCACTGTCGGGCACGCGTTCCGGCCAGGTGAGAGCGTACAGGATGGGCAACTCCATGCTCGGCACCCCCATCTGGGCGAGCACACTGCCATCAACGAATTCCACGAACGAGTGTATGATGCTCTGCGGATGCACGACGACGTCAATGCGGTCGTACGGCACGCCAAACAGGTGATGCGCCTCGATCACCTCCAGCGCCTTGTTTGCCAGCGTGGCGCTGTCGATGGTGATCTTGCTGCCCATCTGCCAGGTCGGATGCTTGAGCGCATCGCTCCGGGTGGCCGTGGCGATGCGTTCGGCGGGCCACGTGCGGAACGGGCCGCCGGAGGCCGTGAGCATGAGCCGCCGGACCTCGTGTGGCTGACGTCCGGCCAGGCACTGGAGAATGGCAGAATGCTCGCTGTCCACGGGCACCAGTTCGCCGCCATGTTCGCGGGCCGTGCTCGTGACGATGTCACCGGCTACGACGAGCGTTTCCTTGTTCGCCAGTGCGACCCGCTTCCCGCAGCGCAGTGCGGCAAGCGTGGCCGGTAGCCCGGCAGCGCCGACCACGGCATTGATGACGATGGCGGCCTCAGGGCGTGTGGCCGCCTCGACGAGGCAATCAGGGCCACGCCCCCAGGTTGCCGGCGCGTCGGGGCACGATTGCACCAGCCCAACATAGGCCGGCGAGAAACGCTCCACCTGCTCCTGTAGCGCCGCAAGGTTCCCGTTGGCCGTGAGGGCGACCGGTACGAACCGCGCCGGCTGCCTGGCCAACACGCGCAGCGCACTGGTGCCGATTGAGCCGGTTGCCCCCAGCAGGGCAACACCGACCGGCTCGGCGGCCGGCGCGTGGCCCATGGGGGCATCCTGCATCCAATTGGCGGTCATCGCCCCCCCGGCGCGGGAATCAGCAGCCAGTCGTACAGTGCATAGGCCGCCGGCAGCACGAAAAAGAGCGAGTCGAGGCGGTCGAGGACGCCGCCGTGACCCGGGAACAGTGTGCCGCTGTCCTTGACGCCGGCCTCTCGCTTGAGGAGTGACTCGGCGAGATCGCCGACCTGCGCGACCACACTGATGGCGGCGCCGAAGAGGACAAGGCCCCACGGGGTAAATGCCAGCTGGGCACGCGGAACAAGCAGGCCGTGCACGAACGCGTAGGTAGCCGCCACGGTTACCACGATCGCGCCGACGGCTCCCGCCACGGTTTTCCCCGGGCTCACACTGGGCATGAGCCTGCGTCCGCCGATGAGCCGCCCGCTGAAGTACGCCCCGGTGTCGCTGGCCCAGGTGAGCACCACCGGAAACAGGACGGCCAACGCTCCCGCAGTATCACCCACCGCGTAGTTGTGATAGCGCAGTGCATAACCGAAGGCGAGCGTTCCGCCCGTATACAACACACCGTACACCGTCGTGCTGGCCGCGCCCAGCGGCTTGCCATCGACTCCGCGCAACCAGATGGCGACGCCCAGCACGAACAGCACGGGAAGAATCCACGCGTAGAGCGGGATGCGCAGGACCCCCAACACCTCACCGTGCACGGCGATCGGCACGAGCGCCGCGGCGATCACGCCGAGGACGACGAGCGGTGTTGCGCCACCTTCCCGAGCGAGGCGATAGAACTCCCACGCTCCGACCCCGGCGAGCGCGCCGAGCAGGGTGGCGAGTGGCGCCCCCCCGATCCAGATGATCCCGATGGCAAGTGGCACACCAATGAGCGCCACAAGGACGCGACGACCGAGTTCGTTCACGACGCAGCAGGGGTTACGGAGTCACCCGTCCGAAGCGACGGTCACGACGCTGGAAGTCGCAGATCGCCTCGTACAGGGCGGCGCGATCGAAATCGGGCCACAGGACGCTGGAGATGTACAGCTCCGCGTAGGCAACCTGCCATAGCAGGAAGTTGGAAAGGCGTTGCTCGCCGGAGGTACGAATGAGCAGGTCCGGGTCGGGGCAGTCGGCGGTGAAGAGCCGACTCCGGAACTGCGCTTCGTCGATCTCCTCCGGTACCAGCCGCCCCTGCAACACATCGGTGGCGAGGCGACGGGCCGCGCGCACCAACTCGGCGCGACCGCCGTACGAGATGAAGAGGTTGAGGCCAAGACGCGCCCCGCCCGACGTTTCCCGCCGCACCCGATCGATCGCCGCGGCCGCGGCGGGGCTAAGGCGGTCAAGATCGCCATGTACATGGACGCAGACACCCTGCCGGGCGAGATCCGCTGCCTCACGGGCAATGAACTCCTCGAGCAGCGACATTAGCGCCGACACCTCGGTTTCCGGCCGTTGCCAGTTCTCCTGCGAAAACGCGAACAGCGACAGCCATTCGACGCCGGCTGCGAGGCACCCCTCCACCACGGCGCGCACCGCCTTCATGCCCGACCGATGGCCGAATGGGCGCGGCATGTGTCGCTCCCGCGCCCATCGGCCATTTCCATCCATGATTATCGCGATGTGCCGCGGCACCGCCCCATGCACGCGAATGCGCGCCAACAGATCCGACTCGGTATCAGTCATCATGGGTTGAGGCGGTGACGATGGAGCACAGCACGGCGCATCCGCTGTGGCGGAATCACACTTCCATGATTTCGGCTTCCTTGGCCTTCAGCAACGCCTCGAGTCGGCCGATCTCATCATCGTGCACTTTCTGCAGCTCCTTCTCGGCGTGCTTCTTGTCGTCCTCCGACACGCCGTCGAGCTTCTTGATCTTGTCGCGCGCATCGGTACGCGCATGTCGAACGGCGATCTTGCCATCTTCCGCGAGCTTGTGAAGGATCTTCACGAGCTCCTTGCGGCGCTGTTCCGTCATGCTGGGCAACGGCACGCGGATGATGCCGTTCTGGTGAGCCGGATCCAACCCGAGCTCCGACTCCCGGATCGCCTTCTCGATCACCTTCGCCTGCCCCTTGTCGAACGGGGTGACGAGCAGGATGCGGGGTTCGGGGGCGGAGACGGAAGCCACCTGATTGAGCGGCAGCAGCGAGCCGTAGGCCTCGACCTTGATGGTATCCAACATGTTCGGCGAGGCCTTCCCCGAGCGAACGCTCGAGAACTCCCGCTTGGCGTTGTCGAGGGCCTTGTCCATGCCGGCCTTCGCGTCCTTCAGGATCTGGGCAATGCTCATGAAACCAGTGTCCCTACGCGTTCGCCCTTGATGGCGCGCTCGATGGCACCGGGGCGGTGAAGGTTGAGTACGACGATCGGCAACTGATTCTCCTTGCAGAGCGTGATGGCCGTCTGGTCCATCACCCGCAGTTCCTCGAGCATCACGTCACGATAGCTGATCGTCTCGTACAGGGTGGCGTTCGGGTCCTTCTTGGGATCGGCCGAGTACACGCCGTCGACACTCGTGGCCTTGATGATGACGTCTGCCTTCATCTGAATGGCCCGCAGTACCGCCGCCGTGTCCGTGGAAAAATACGGGTTGCCGGTGCCGGCGGCAAAGATCACGGTGCGCCCCTTCTCGAAATGCCGCAACGCTCGCCGACGGATGTAGGGTTCCGCCAGCTCCTCCATGCGGATGGCGGTCATCACGCGGGTGTCGAGTCCCTTCTTCTCCAGCACGTCCTGCAGCGCCATGGCATTGATGACGGTCCCCAACATGCCCATGTAGTCGGCGCCGACGCGATCCATGCCCATCTGCGAGAGTTGCGTCCCGCGGACGATGTTGCCGCCACCGATCACCAGGCCGAGCTGAACGCCCATGCGCGCCACCTGCACGATCTGGTCGGCGAAGAACCCGATGCGTTCGAAATCGAATCCCACCCCTCGATCTCCGGCAAGCGCTTCACCGGAGATCTTGAGGAGAATGCGCCGAAAGCGCAGTTCGGACCCGCCTTGTGCGAGCGCACCGGTCGCGGATTCGCTCATGGCGCGTTACTCGGCGCCGAGCTGCAAACGCGCGAAGCGGTCCACCGTGATTTCGCCACCCGCCTTCTTGCCATGGTCGGCGACCAGCTGCGCGATGGTGATGGCTGCGTCGCGGACCCACGGCTGCGGCATGAGCGTGACGTCCTTCAGGAACGCCTCCACCTTGCCCGTCGCGATCTTTTCGATCATGGCCTCCGGCTTCCCCGCTTCGCGGGCCTGCCCTTCCGCCACGCGCTGCTCGGCCTCCAGCTTCTCCGCCGGCACACCGCGGCGGTCGACGGCAATGGGCGCAGTCGCCGCGATATGCTCGGCGATGTACTTGACCAGGTCCTTCGTCGCCTCGTGGTTGGCCACCTCCGGGGAGGAGGCGGTCACCTGCACGATCGTGGAGAGCTTGCCGTTGTGATGGCGGTACATGCCCACCTGGCCATTGGCCCCCGCGTCGAAGCGCACCGTGCGCTTCACGTTCACCGCTTCGCCAGTCTTCGCCGCCGCCGCCTTCACGTACTCTTCAACCGACTCCGACGGGCTCCCGGTCATCGGCTCGGCAAGGAACGCCTCGGTGTCGGCCGCCGTGGACTGGATCCGGTGGGCGAGGAGTGTCGTGACGATCTTGCCGAAGTCTTCGTTGCGCGCCACGAAGTCGGTTTCGCACGCGACTTCGATGAGCGCGGCCGACGCGCCGTTGTTGAACACTTCGCCCCCCACGATGCCCTCGCTCGTGGAGCGGTCGGCACGCTTCTCGGCCTTGGCAATGCCCTTTTTGCGGAGGTACTCGATGGCGGCGTTCATGTCGCCGTTGTTCTCCTCGAGCGCCTTCTTGCAATCCATCATGCCGGCGCCCGTGCGCTGGCGGAGTTCCGCTACGTCCTTGGCCGTGATCGCCATCGTCGAGTCCCTGTCTATCGCTGAAGTGTGCGTGGTCGGTACTGGGAAGGTACTGCTCTGTGCTACAACAACGCCGCCGGGAAGAGCCGGCGGCGTCGCGTTTCAACATCCTCGGCAGCAGCGCGAGTGGCCACCGCCATCGGAAACCGAGCGGAACGTCGGCGGTTACTCGGCGCTGTCGGCGGAACCGGCGTCTTCACCGGCATCACTCTCGCCGGCGGGGGCGTCGCCACCCTTCAGGCGCGCGGCGATGGCTTCCGGCTTCGCCCGACGGCGGCGCGGGCGTCCACCGCGGTCGTTGTTGCCACTGCGGTCGCCGCCACCACGGTTTTCACCGCCACGCCCTCCACGATCGCCACGATCGGCGCGCTCTGCCCCACGGTCGCTGGAGAACGTGTAGGTCTCCTGCTCTTCTTCCGACGGACGGCTCGGCGCCTCGCGACGCGCCTCGTCGATGGTGTCGGCAATCACCTTGGTGATCAGCTCCACCGACCGAATGGCATCGTCGTTGCCCGCGATGGGTACCGTGATGAGGTCCGGATCGGCGTTCGTATCGACGATAGCTACGATCGGCACGCCCAGCTTGTTGGCTTCGGAAACGGCGATGCGCTCCTTCTTCGAGTCGATGATGAACAGGAGCCCCGGAAGGCGGTTCATCGACTTGATGCCGGAGAGGTACTTGGACAGCTTCTCGCGCTGACGCGACATGAGCAGCTGTTCCTTTTTGGTGTAGTTCGCGAGCGAGCCATCTTCGCTGCCGGCCTCAAGCTCCTTCAGCTTCTTGACCTGCTTCTTGACCGTCTGGTAGTTGGTGAGCATGCCGCCGAGCCAGCGCTCGGTTACGAACATCCCGCCGCAGCGCGCGGCCTCGTCGCGCACGATGGCCGCGAGCTGGCGCTTGGTGCAGACGAACAGCACGTTCTCGCCGCGCAGGACGACCTCGCGGACGAGCTTCTGCGCCAGTTCGATCTGGCGGAGCGTCTTCTGCAGGTCGATGATGTGGATGCCGTTGCGCTCGGCGAAAATGAACCGGCGCATCTTCGGGTTCCAGCGTCGGGTCTGATGCCCGAAGTGGACGCCCGCGGCGAGCAGCTGCTCGAGGGACGGACTGGCCATGATGAGATACCTGGGTGTTTGGAGTCGTCCGTGATCGTCACCGCCGATGGCGACTGTGCCTGGAGGCACAGCACCCGCCATCGGCTCGGACCACGTGTGAGATATGCTGGGCAGCGCGCCGGGGAGAGCCCCACCGGCGCCATCTGCTTAGCGCTTCGAGAACTGGAAGCGCTTGCGGGCGCCAGCGCGGCCCGGCTTCTTGCGCTCGACCTCACGCGCATCGCGCGTGAGCAGCCCGAACTCACGAAGCTTCTTCTTGTTCGTTTCGTCCACCTTCACGAGCGCACGCGCCACCGCGAGGCGCACCGCCCCCGCCTGGCCCGACATGCCGCCGCCGTCGAGCACGGCCTTCACGTCGTACTTGCCGAGCGAGTCGGTGAGCATGAACGGCTGCTGAATGGCCGACACCAGGGTCGGCCGGGGGAAGTAGTCACCCAGCGTACGACCGTTCACTTCCCACTTGCCCGTGCCGGGCGAGAGGTAGAGGCGGCAGACCGCCTCCTTGCGACGGCCAACGGCGTTGATCTGTTCCGACATTACTTGGCCTCGGCAGTGGAGAAGGAAAGCTTGGCCGGGCTCTGCGCAATGTGCGGGTGCTCGGCGCCGGCGAAGACACGCAGCTTGCGACGCAGCACCTGGCGACCGAGTGCGGTCTTCGGGAGCATGCCGTACACAGCCTTCTCGATCACACGCTCCGGGTGCTTCGCCAGCATCGTGGCGAACGGGGTGTGCTTCTCGTGGCCCATGTAGCCGGTGTGGCTGAAATAGGTCTTCTGCTCGGCCTTGCGGCCCGTGACCTGCACCTTGGACGCATTGATCACGATGACGAAGTCACCCGTGTCCATGTGCGGCGTGAACATGGGCTTGTGCTTGCCGCGGATGATCTTCGCGACTTCCGACGCGAGCCGGCCAAGGACCATTCCTTCCGCGTCGACGATGTACCACCGACGGTCGATATCCTTCGGGGTCGCGCTGTAGGTCTTCATGCTAACGTGATCCGTGCGTGTTGCGGAGAAGCCGTGGACCGGAGACACATCGCCCGCGGGTCGGCCCCCGACAAAGGGTTTCTAAACAGACGACGGCGCACCTTCCGGCGCCTGTGCCTGAAAACGGGACAGACCCTTAGCTTACACAGCTCAGAAGTGCCTGTCAACGTGGAGCTTGTGCCAAACGGCCCAGCCGGCCCCTTGGATGAAGGGCACCCCTTGCCCACCCCCGCGCGCTTCCCCATTGTGCGCCCGGCAACTGACGGTAGCGATGAGGCTGCCGCCCCCACCCCTCTCCCCGGAGTCGAACATGTCGATGGTGTCGGAGTTCAAGGAATTCGCCATGAAGGGCAGCGTGATGGACCTCGCCATTGGCGTCGTCATCGGCGGCGCGTTCCAGAAAATCGTCGACAGCATGGTCAGCGACATCATCATGCCCGTCGTGGGGCTGCTCACCGGGGGCATCGACTTCACCAATCGGTTCCTTACCGTGGGTGGGGGCACCTTTACCACCCTCGAGGAGGCCAAGAAGGCCGGGGCGCCCACCGTCGCCTACGGCCTGTTCCTCAATCAGGTGCTCACGTTCCTCATTGTGGCATTCACCCTGTTCCTGGTCATCAAGGGCGTGAACCGCATGCGTCGAAACGAGCCCGCGAAGGGGTGAGTCGGGCGCCTGGCGCCCGGCGGAAGTAACCGATCAGGGGGCCGCCAGCTCGATGAGCACGGCCCCCTTGTTCACAGCCTCCCCCGGCGTCACCCGAATCGCCGTGACCACGCCGGCAGACGACGCGCGAAGCTCGTTCTCCATCTTCATGGCCTCGATGACGGCCAGCCCCTGGCCGGCACTGACGACATCGCCAACGGACACGGCCACCCGCACGACCAACCCGGGCATGGGGGCCACGAGCGGCGCGGGCCCGCTCGAGACCGCCGCCGCCGCCGTCAGGTCCTTGATTGCCCGCATGCGCTCGTCCAGCGCCTCGACCTCCAGTCGCGCGCCATCGAGGTCGAGTTGCCACCGACCTCGTTCGCCGCCGCGGCGGGCGACCACCCGATGGATCTGTTCTCCGATCCGCACCAATCGGACGGGCGTCCCGGGTATCGCACTGAGCGATACCTCCACACGCTCGGCGTCGATGGTCGCGTGGCCGCCGTCCAGCTCCACGGTCAGGCGTTCGCCGTTGATGTCCACCAGGTATTTCATGCGATCTCCCGTCGCAGCACACACACGGTTTCCACGTGGGCCGTCTGCGGAAACATGTCGAAGCATCGCACCTCCCCCACCTGCCACGAGGGAAGGCGCGCCAGATCCCGGGCCAGGGTGGCCGGATCGCAACTGACGTACACGATGCCCTGCACGGCGCGCTGCGCCGGTGCCTCCAACCACAGCGCCACATCGGGATGCAGCCCGCGCCGCGGCGGATTGACCACCACCACCTCCGCTGGCAGGTCGAGCGTTCCGACGGCCTCTTCCATCAGGTCGCACACCACCCGCGCACTGGCGGCCTGTTCGCCCAGCGCCTCCAATCGCGCCGCCGCGGCACCTGCCCCTGCCCGATCGGCTTCCACAGCCACGACCGCCACGCCTGCCGCCGCGAGGCGCGCCGAGAGCAGGCCACTGCCGGCGTAGCCGTCAAGGACGCGGCTTGGCCCGAACGCTTGCACAGCGTCAAAGACGAACTCACGAAGCCGTGCGGCCAAATCGTTGTTCACCTGGGCAAACGCCATCGCCTCTTGTGCCTGCGGTGCGTATTCGGAGACCGGGCGCGCGGTGGCGGGGATGTCGGCCACTCGATCGGGCGTCCACCAGACCCCGCGTATGCGGTCGTCGGCCTGTTGTACGGCATCGGCCCACCGCCGTTCCTCCGGCCAAGCGGTCCCCCCCTCGATCACCACGCTCACCCCTGGGGACGCATCGGCCGCGTCGGGTGCATCGAGACGCAGGTGTAACCGCAGCATCTCCACCGGGCTGACGCCCCCGCTGGGCAGCGCCACCCCGGGCAACGCCGCCTCGCCTGCCCGCAGGACGGCGCGCACGGCCGTCCACACCGCCACGAGCGCGGGATGCGCAATCCGACAGGTCTCGAGCGGGAAGATGCGCGTGGCGTCGTCGTGCGGGTGCAGGCCGCCAACCCAGCTGGTGCCACGGCGGCGTAACGTGAGCGACAGTCGACTCCGATACTCCCACGCCGCCCCGTACTCGAGCATTGGCAGGGGCACCGTCCGTCTCCCAATGCGAGCCAGCGTGTCCTGGACGATATGGCGGCGCGCATTGCGCTGCGCCTCCAGCGACAGGTGCTGCAGCTGGCACCCGCCGCACCGGTCCCGCTCGTAGTGCACGCATTCCGGCGCGACCCGGTCGGCCGACGGGGTCAGCACCTGCAACACGCGGCCCCGCCCGTGGCGCGCGTGGGTCACATACGCCACCTGCACCACATCGCCCGGCGCCGTGCGCGGCACGAAGACAGCCAACCCCTCGGTCCGCCCAACACCATCTCCTCCGGCCGCGATACGGTCGATGGTAACGACCTGCACCGACTCCGGAAGACGCGTCGGGCGGTGTCCGGTGCCCGCTCGCCCGCGGGGGGAACGACGATTCACGAGCGGCGCAGCCCCTCGCGGCGCGCCTCCGCGACCCACGACGGGCTGTCCGGCGCGCCACTGGACGACGACGCGCTGTCACCGCGGCGGTCAGCGCTGCTGGTCCGCCCCGCCGTGCGCTCTTCGTGCGCCACTAGGGCCGCGGCGATGGCCGCGAGCTTCAAGGTCGCCGCATCCGTGCGCGGCGCCGTGAGCGACGAAAGCCGCTGCTCGAGCCACTGGATGCTGATGTCGCCGGCCTGAAACTCGGGATCGTCCATGACGCGCAGATGGAACCCCCGCGACGTCTCGATCCCATCGATGGTGAGCTCGTGCAGGGCGCGCCGCATGCGCGCGATGGCCAGTGCACGGGTGGGCGCGTGGACGATGAGCTTGGCCAGCATCGGGTCGTAGTGCAGCCCCACCTCGCTGCCCGCTTCGATGCCACCGTCCCATCGGACGCCGGGGCCGCTCGGCAGGTGCAGATACTCGATGCGCCCGGTACTGGGAAGGAATCCGTTCTCCGGATCCTCACTGGTGATGCGACACTCGATGGCCCATCCACGCGGCGTGAACTCCTTCTGGGCGAAGGGCAGCGCTTCACCGGCCGCCACGCGAATCTGCCATTGCACAAGGTCGAGTCCCATGACCAGCTCGGTCACGGGATGTTCGACCTGAATGCGCGTGTTCATCTCCAGGAAATAGAACTGCCCATCACGATCGAGGAGGAATTCGCAGGTGCCGGCGTTCACGTACCCGGCCGCCCGTGCGGCTGCCACCGCCGTGGCACCCATGCGCGCCCGAAGCTCCGGCGTAACGGCCACACTGGGGGCTTCCTCGATCATCTTCTGGTGACGGCGCTGCACGGAGCATTCGCGTTCCCCCAGATGCACCACGTTGCCGTGCGTGTCGGCGAGCACCTGGATCTCCACATGTCGGGGCCCCTCGATGTACTTCTCGAGGTACACGGCGTCGTCTCCGAAGGCGTTCCGTGCCTCACGCCGAGCGCTGTCGAGTGCGGCGGCCAGTTCGTCGGGCGTGCGCACGATGCGCATCCCCTTGCCGCCGCCACCCGCCGCCGCCTTGAGCAGCACCGGAAAGCCGTATGTCTCGGCGATAGCCAGCGCCTCGGCTGCGTCCTTCACGCCTTCGGTATTGCCGGGCACCACGGGTACCCCGGCGGCAATGGCAAGCTGCCGTGCGGCGGTCTTGCTGCCCATGGCCTCGATCGCTTCAGCCGGAGGGCCGATGAAGACCAGGCCGGCCTCACGTACCGCACGCGCAAACCACGCGCGCTCTGAAAGGAAGCCGTACCCCGGGTGCACGGCCTCGGCCCCCACCCGCTTGGCCACCTCGATGAGGCGCTCCCCGACCAGGTACGATTGGCTCGACGGTGCCGGGCCCACGAGTACGGCCTCGTCGGCCTCCCGCACGTGCGGCGCTCCGGCATCGGCCTCCGAGTACACGGCCACCGTCTTCACGCCCAGCTCCTGACAGGCACGAATGACCCGCAGGGCGATCTCGCCGCGGTTGGCCACCAGAATCTTCGTGAACATCGCGCGGCTCACAGCGGCAGGTTTCCGTGCTTCTTCGGCGGGTTCCGATCACGCTTGCCACGCAAGGTGGCGAGCGCCTCGATGAGGCGCGGACGGGTCTCCCGTGGATCGATCACATCGTCGACATAGCCACGTGCCGCGGCGATGTAGGGATTGGCGAACTTCTCCGTGTACTCGGCCACGCGGGCGTCCAGAGCGGCCTGCGGATCGGCCGCGTCCGCAATCTCCTTGCGATAGAGGATCTCCACGGCCCCCTTCGGTCCCATCACGGCAATCTCCGCCGTGGGCCATGCCACGTTGTAGTCACCGCGAATGTGCTTCGAACTCATCACGTCGTACGCGCCGCCGTAGGCCTTGCGCGTAATGACCGTGAGCTTCGGCACCGTCGCCTCACAGTAGGCATACAGCAACTTGGCACCATGCTTGATGATGCCACCGTGCTCCTGGGCCACACCGGGAAGGAACCCCGGGACATCCTCGAAGGTGACGAGCGGGATGTTGAAGCAATCGCAGAAGCGCACGAAACGCGCGGCCTTGAGCGAGGCGTTGATGTCCAGCACGCCGGCCAGCACGGCCGGCTGATTCGCGACAATGCCCACGCTGTGACCGCCGAGGTGTGCAAAGCCCACCAGTATGTTGGCGGCATAGTCCGGCTGCACTTCGTAGAAGTGCCCGTCGTCGACAATGCGGGTGATGACCTCGCGCATGTCGTACGGCTTGTTCGGATTGTCGGGCACCACGTCCAGCAGCGACGCCTCGCGTCGGTCACTGGGATCCCGGCCGGCACCGCGCGGCGGATCGTCCACGTTGTTGCTGGGCACGTAGCGGAAGAGCTCCCGGATATGCTGCAGGCAGGCCAGCTCCGAATCGCAGGCGAAGTGCGCTACGCCGCTGGTGCCGGCATGCGTGTCGGCCCCGCCCAGCTGCTCCATGGTCACGTCCTCGTGCGTGACCGTCTTCACCACGTTCGGCCCCGTAACGAACATGTAGCTCGTACCCTTCACCATGTAGATGAAGTCGGTAATGGCGGGTGAATACACCGCCCCACCGGCGCACGGACCAAGAATGGCGGAAATCTGCGGAATGACGCCCGAGGCCAGGGTGTTCTTGAGGAAGATGTCCGCGTAGCCGCCGAGTGACACCACCCCCTCCTGGATGCGCGCGCCCCCGGAGTCGTTGAGGCCGATCACGGGTGCGCCGTTTCGCAGGGCGAGATCCATGACCTTGCAGATCTTGGCCGCGTGCGCTTCCGAGAGCGACCCCCCGAAGACGGTGAAGTCCTGGGAGAAGACGTACACCAGTCGCCCCTCGATACGCCCGTGGCCGGTCACCACGCCATCGCCGTAGATGGGTGACTCGCCCTCGCCGAGCGTCCGCGAGGTCACGAACCGATCGAGTTCCACGAAGGAGCCGTCGTCGAGGAGCACGTCGAGACGCTCGCGTGCCGAGAGCTTGCCCTTGGCGTGCTGCTGCGCGATGCGTGCGGCACCGCCGCCGAGTTCCGAAGCCTCGCGCGCGAGCGCGAGGCGCTCAAGCCTGTCGCGCATAGCCGATGGGGGAGTGGAGTGGGTCATGCCGCGGGAAGCTAGCGCGCGCCACGCGAAAAACGAGGAGCCGGTCCAATTCCGACCGGCTCCTCCTGCCTACATGGAGGAAGCTGCCAGTCGGGAGGGCGCCGGCCGCGCCCCGACCCTCCCCTTTACGGCTTGTTGATGCTCGTGAGGGTCACCTTCGCCGACGTGCCGTTGACCTACGCCGGATTGAAGTCGAGGCGGGTGACGACCTGCTTCGCTGCCTCGCCAAGCGCCATCTGTGTAGCGATCCGCCGGGGCCTTCGGTGACTGAAGCGTTCCACCGGCCGACGAGCTACATTCCCGCCGCCCGACATGCTGGTCGCCGCGCGCCGACCGGTTGCTCCTGTCGGCCGGGTTCGCTGGAACGTGCCTTGCGAGGGGGTGCGTGCGTCCTTGTACCGACGTGATCACCGCTTTCCCACCCTGAGTCCTTCCCATGTCCGACTCTCCCGACCTTCACGACGACGCCCCGGCACGTCGCACCCTCTTTCTTGCGGCGTGGCTCCTCATGCTGGTGCCGTTCGTTCAGGCCGCGTCGCAGATCTGGCCCCTTCAGCTCGGCAATATCCAGTGGCGCTTTGGCGCCGCCAACGCCTTGTCGAGCGTGCTGCTGCTCCCGTTCCTCGGGCTCAGCCTGCTCCTGGTGCTCGCCCGGTCGCTTGAACGGCGGGGGCTCGCGCGTCTGGTCGGGTCGCTTGCGGCCCTCTTTTCCCTCGGCATTGCGGGCTCGGTCGTCCTGTTCGTCCTCGACGCGCAGGAACTCAAGAGCATCGTGAGCTCGCAGATGGCTGGCCAATTCATGACGACGACGGCCCGCGTCGCTCTCGTGAGCGTGCTTTTCGTCTTTGGCTTTCTGTTGCTGGCTGTATTCGGCTTCGCCTCGCTCGGGCACCAGCGAAGGGATGTGGCGAGGAAGGCACGACGAGCAGACGCGGAAGCGCCAGACAGCGATTCGCCGCTCATTGTGGGTCGCTGACACCGCTCCGCTTACGGTCGTTTCACTGTGGGAACACTTCGTTTCGACGCACGGCATTGGGGCGTGAACGCTGCAACCCCCCTGGAGGAATTCACGCCCCATGTCGTTACGGCGACTGTCTCTGCCGGAGAAACCAGGTCACCAGCACGTGCGGCAGTGACAATGACTGCGTAACGAGCGCGAGGTTCGTCGAGCTGGCACAGGAATCGTGTCCACCTGGTGTGTCCTCACTGCACCGAAACCACGACGGCCCCGGCATCCTGAGGATGCCGGGGCCGTCCGCCCTACGCTGCGCAATCGCGGTGAATTACAGCCCGAGTTCGTCTTCCGAGCTGTGCACCTTGCTCGGCTCGGCGGGCTTGGGCGGCTGCTCTTCCGGCACCGACGTCACGGCCAGCACGATCCGGCGGTGGATGGGATCCACCTCGAGCACGCGCATGACGAGGTTCATCGTTTCCCACGCGAAGTCCGCGGGATTGGTGACCGTGCCTTCCGGGTTGAGCTGGCTGACCGGCACGAAGCCTTCGATGTCGTTGCCGAGATCGACGACCACGCCCTTGTCCATGAGACGCACGACCTTGCCCGGGAGCTCGGTGCCCACCGGGTAGGTCTCACCGATGCGCAGCCACGGATCTTCCTCGGCCTGCTTGAGGCCGAGCGAGATACGCTTGTTTTCGCTGTCGATGTTGAGGATGACCACATCCACCGCATCACCCTTCTTCACCACTTCCGACGGATGCTGGACACGCTTGGTCCAGGACATATCGGAGATGTGAATGAGGCCGTCGATGCCCGGCTCGATTTCCACGAAGGCGCCGAACGACGTCAGGTTGCGCACCTTGCCGTTGATACGGGTACCCACCGGGTACTTGAGCGGCAAGATAACCCACGGATCCTGCTCGGTCTGCTTCATACCCAGCGAGATCTTCTCTTCGGTCTCGTCGACCTTGAGCACCACCGCCTCGATAGCTTCGCCGATCGACACGATCTTGGAGGGATGACGGACGTTGCGCGTCCAGCTCATCTCGGAGATGTGCACGAGGCCTTCGATGCCGGGCTCGAGCTCGATGAACGCGCCGTAGTTCGTGATCGACACGACCTTGCCGTTGACGCGCGTCCCCACCGGGTACTTGGCGGCCACGTCCTTCCACGGGTAGCTCTGGAGCTGCTTGAGGCCGAGCGAGATGCGCTCACGCTCCCAATCGATATCCAGCACCTTGATCTCGAGCTCCATGCCGATCTGGACCATCTCGCTCGGATGCGAGATGCGGCCCCACGACATGTCGGTGATGTGCAGCAGGCCATCCACGCCACCGAGATCGATGAATGCACCGAAGTCGGTGATGTTCTTGACGACGCCCTTGCGCACCTGATCCTTCGCGAGCTCCTTCATGAGCTTCTCGCGCTTGCCCGCGCGTTCGGTCTCGAGGATCACGCGACGCGACACCACGATGTTGCGACGACGCTTGTTGAGCTTGATGATCTTGAACTCGTACTTCTGTCCCAGCAGCTCGTCGATGTTGGGCACGCGGCGCAGCGCGATCTGCGAGCCCGGGAGGAACGCGTCGACGCCCATGAGGTCAACGACCACGCCACCCTTGATCTTCTTGACGAGGGTGCCCTCGACCGGCTGGTCGCTCTCGTAGGCTACGCGGATGCGCTCCCACACGCGCATGAAGTCGGCCTTCTTCTTGGACAGGACGACCGAGCCTTCCTGATCCTCGAGATGCTCGAGCAGGACTTCAACTTCGTCGCCCGCCTTGAGGTCGGGCATGTCCTTGAATTCTTCGAGCGGGATCGTGCCTTCGGACTTGAAGCCGATATCCAGCACGACCAGGTTCTCGCGAATCTCGAGAACGTGCGCCTTGACGATTTCCCCTTCTTCGATCGACGCGAGCGTGCCGTTGTACAGCTCCAGCATGCGCTCGTACTCGTCGGACGTGAACTCGTCCTCTTCGTACAGCTCAGGGCGGCGGTTCGCGAGGGGGCGCAGCTGGCTCTTCTGCAGATCGCGCTTTTCGCGCGCCGTCAGCTTGCCGTACACGGGCGCATCGTCGTTGAGGTCCGCTTCTTCGGCGGCGGCGATTTCAGCGGCGAGCTCGGGGCTCAGTTCAGTGCTCATACGGTGAGATTTCTCCAGAATCGCGGAACTGCACTCGCCGCGCCGAGATGAGGGGAAGAGGGAAACACCGGAACCCCGAAACATAGGGGGGGCGGGAGGAGGCTACAAGCCCACTCAACGAGGAACCCGCCACTCGGCCCAAGCCCCGGGAAGCGATCCGCTCCGGGTGGTGCCAACGTCAGCGCCTCAGCCGTTCTCGCGCTGCCCTGGCGAGCGCCACGATTCGCTCCACCTGTTCCGCCTGCGTGACGGTCGTGGTGTCGATGGTGATCGCATCGCGAGCAGGAGCGCTCTGGGTCGCATCCTGCGCGTCGCGCGCCACGAGCGCCTCGGCCTCTTCGGCGATCTCGGCATCGGTTGGGCGCCGTCCAAGCCGCTGCACGAGGCGTCGACGGGCGCGTTCCCAGGTGTCCGCCACGAGAAACACCTTGAGCTGGGCGGCCGGGAACACCGCCGTTCCGATGTCCCGGCCGTCGACCACGACATCCACCGCGGCTCCGGCGGCCCGCACCTGCCCGTTCACCCACTCGCGCACCGCAGGCATCGCGGCGACCCGCGACACCGTTTTGGTCACCGCGCTGCCCCGGAGCGATTCGTCCTGATCACGTCCGTCCACCAGGGGGAGCACCGACCGTTCGGTCAAGCGCCAGCTGATCCGGGAGGCTCGCCCCAACAGTGACTCCGCGGTCCAATGCTCGGGCGGCTCGCCCGACTCGACCGCGAGAAAGGCAAGCGCCCGATAGAAGGCGCCGGAATCGACATGACGGACGTCGAGTGTCTTTGCCACCCACTGCGCCGTGGAACTCTTGCCGGACGCCGCTGGCCCATCGATCGCTATTACGAGCGGAGTGTACGGGCTGCCGCTCACTGCGACCGACGATCGCTGCGACGTGGCCGCCGTCAGGTCCCGCCAGAAGCCGGGATACGACACGGCAACGCACCCGGGGTCGTCAATGGTGAGGTGATTCCCCGGCAGCGCCCCCAGTACGCCGAAGGCCATGGCCAGACGGTGATCACCGTGCGTGACCACGTGGCCAGTCAGTGGCCGCAAGGAGCCGACCACGCGCAAGCCGTCTGGACGTTCCTCAGCTTGCACCCCGAGCACCCGGAGATTGTCCACGACAGCCCGAATGCGGTCGCTCTCCTTGACGCGCAGTTCCTGGGCATCACGAATAACGGTGACGCCCTCGGCTCGTGACGCCAGGCAGGCAAGCATGGGCAGCTCATCGATGCAGCGCGGGATCTCGGCGCCGCCAATTTCGGTACCCACCAGACGTGCGGGCTGGACGATGAGGGTACCGAGCCGCTCCCCACCCACGTCCCGCTCATCTTCGACACGCACGTGGGCCCCCATGCGTCGCAGGACATCAAACGCGCCGGTGCGCGTCGGATTGCAGCAGACGTCTTCGATCCGAAGCTCGCCGTCGTCGGCCAGCGCAGCCAGACAGGCAAAGAACGCGGCCGAGGAGGGGTCGGCCGGTACGGAGACGTCGACTGGGAGGACCCGCTGCCCCGCCGCCAGCGTGACCCCGGTGTCGGTACACTCGAGCGCCACGCCGCGCGCGCGCAGCATGCGCTCGCTGTGGTCGCGTGATCGCACCGGCTCCACGACCGTGACTTCCACGCCAGCCGCGAGCCCCGCCAGAAGCAGGGCGCCCTTGACCTGCGCACTGGCGTGGCTGTTGACGTATCGAATGGGCGTGAGTGGCGCGCCCTGCACACGCAGGGGAAGGCCGTCATGCCCCGGAGGGCCCTCGAACCGAATGTGAGCGCCCATCTGCGTGAGCGGCCCTGCGACACGTCGCATTGGCCGACGGCTGAGACTGGCGTCGCCCTCGAATCGGGCCTCTCGTCCAGCCAGCCCGGCCATGAGCCCGGCAAGGAGTCGCGTGGTGGTTCCGCTGTTGGCGCAATCGAGGGCGCCTTCGGGAGAGTGCAACGCGGCCAACCCGCGCCCCCGCACGACGAAGTCCTCGCTGAGGGCGGGCAGATCCACTCCCATGGCGCGCAGCGCCGCGGCCGTCGCGTGCACGTCGCCCGACGGCAGGATGCCGCGGATGCGGGAGGGGCCATCGGCCATGGCCGCGAATATGAGTGCGCGGTGGCTGATGGACTTGTCCCCCGGCGCGCGCACGGTGCCCTGCACCGTCAATCGGGGCAGGCTACTCAACGCAGCCACGCCTCCAGCGCCGTAGCGGCATCGGTCTTGTCATCACGGTACTTCACGATGACCGGTGTCTGCAACGACAGCCCCTGCGCCTCGCCGAATGGCGACGACACCCGGCGCGCCCCCGGCACCACCACCGCCCCTTCCGGAATGATCAGCGGGTGGTCGCCCGTGGCCCGATGAACCGTTTCCTTCACCAGATCGTAGACCGGCGTCCCGCGCGTCAGAATGACGCCGGCCCCCAGCACGGCTCTGCTGCGAACCACCGTGCCCTCGTACACGCCGCAGTTCCCGCCCACGATCACGTCATCCTCGATCACCACCGGGGAGGCGTTGATGGGTTCGAGCACACCCCCGATCTGCGCCGCGGCGCTCAGGTGTACCCGCTCGCCGATCTGCGCACAACTGCCCACCAGCGCGTGGGAATCGACCATGGTCCCGCGTCCCACATGGGCCCCGACATTGATATACATGGGGGGCATGCACACGACGTTCGGCGCCAGGTAGGCGCCGCGCCGCACGGTGGAGCCGCCCGGCACGATGCGCACCCCGTGCTCGAGCCGAAATTCACGCGGCGGATACGTGTGCTTGTCCGTGAAGCTGAACGGCGAAGCCGCCGACATCTCCGTCACGCGTCCAATGCGAAAGCCGAGCAGAATGGCCCGCTTGACCCAGGCTACCGCATGCCAGTTGCCATCATCGTCACGACGTGCGGCCCGGATATCGCCGCGCTCGAGATGGGCCATGGCCGTGTCGAACAGCTGCTGCGCGTCGTGCACCAACGGCGCGCCGCTGTCGAGCAGGAGAGGATCGTTGAAACGCGCTTCGAGATCGGCAACGGAGAGTGCCATGAGCAGAGCGACCCGGGTGTAGTAGGCGGAGAGGAGTACTCAGGAGAGGAGTGACGCCTGCGCCAGCACGTCACGCACCGACGCGCGGAGCGCATCGGCGAGCGGCACAAGGGGAGCACGCACGACATCTTGCACGCGTCCCATCATGGCCAGCATCGCTTTGGCCGGAATGGGATTCGATTCGACGAAGCAGGCATCCACCAGCGGGGCAAGCGCGGCATCGAGTTGGCGTGCCAGTGGCAACTCCTGACGGCTCATGGCTTCGCAGAGCGCTACCATGCGCGCCGGCGCCACGTTCGAGACCACCGAGATGACGCCCTCTCCGCCGTGCGCCATGAGCGCGAGCGTGAAGCTGTCGTCGCCGGAGAGCACGGCAAAGCCCGACGGGCGCTCCCGAACGATGGTCGCCATCTGCGACAGGCTTCCGCTGGCCTCCTTGACCGCCACGAAGCGCGGATCCTGCGCGAGCGTCAGCGTTGTGGCCGCTTCCATGTTGACCGCCGTACGCCCCGGCACATTGTACAGCACGATCGGCAGGTCGCAGGCATCGGCGATGGCCCGGAAGTGCGCAATGAGCGCCCGCTGAGGTGGCTTGTTGTACATCGGCGTCACATGCAGCAGGTGCGTGGCCCCAATGGCCTGCATCTCCCGCGATGTGGCAATGGCGCGCTGCGTATCGTTCGACCCCGCGCCTGCGACGACCGGGATGCGGCCGTTCACCTGTTCGACGGTGATTTCCACCACCCGGCGATGTTCCAGAGGGGTGAGGGTGGCCGCCTCACCGGTGGATCCACACGGTACCACCATATGCACGCCGGCGCCCACCTGCCATTCCACCAGCGCCCGGAGCGCGGCCTCGTCGACGGCGCCGGACACCGTGAACGGCGTCACAATGGCGGTACCGCAGCCGTGCAGCAGGGTGGTGGACCGGGAGGCGTTCATGTGAGGGATGGCGTTGGGGCAAGCACGTCGCGCATGGTGTAGACGGCAGGTAGCCTCGGTGAGGCGAGCCAGCGCGCCGCCGCCAGCGCGCCATCGGCAAACACTCGCCGGTCCCGGGCTTCATGTCGCAGGGAGATCTGCTCGAAGGCCGCATCGAGCAGCACCTCGTGGGTACCGGGAACACTCCCCACGCGAATACTGGATACGGGCACGGCGCGCCCGAGACCGTCCTCCACCCGCTCCCCAATGGCCATGGCGGTGCCTGAGGGCGCGTCCGTCTTGGCGGCGTGATGCGTCTCCACGATGTGCAGATCGAAGCCGGCGACCTCGCGGGCCCGCCGCGCCGCGTCCGCCACGATGGAGAGAAACAGCTGCACCCCTACCGAGAAGTTGGGCGACCAGAGCGCCCGACCGCCATGCTGCTGCACGGCGGCCTCCAAGACGGGCAGTTCGTGATTCCACCCCGTCGTGCCCACCACCACCGGACAGCCCAGGGCAAGCAGCGCCGTGGTATTGGCGATCGCCGACGCGGGGGTCGTGAATTCGATCGCCACCTCCGCCTCGTGGAGATCCGCAGCCGAAAGACCACGCGACATCTCGGCAGAGTCGAGCCGCGCGACGATCTCGCAGCTCCGCTCGGCGGCGAGCGCATCGAGCGCGCGTCCCATGCGTCCCATCCCCACCAGTGCCACCCGCACCGGTCGCGCCGCAATCAGGGTCACGTGGGCTGCTCGAAGAAGGTCGCGTGCAGT
This sequence comes from Gemmatimonas sp., assembly GCF_027531815.1. Lineage (NCBI taxonomy): Bacteria > Pseudomonadati > Gemmatimonadota > Gemmatimonadia > Gemmatimonadales > Gemmatimonadaceae > Gemmatimonas > Gemmatimonas sp. Next base: position 202,675 of record NZ_JAPZSK010000010.1, read on the forward strand.
CGCTGCATGGCCGCCACGACCTGATCATCGTCGATGACCAGCGTGAAGTTGATGCCCGTGGCGCTCAGCGACGCCATGTGCACGGGAATGGGGCCAAGGGCCGCGAGCGCCTGCGCAATGGCCTGACTCCCGTCGGCAATTCCCGCACCGACGATCGCCAGCAGTCCGGCCCGCGGCGACACCGACACATCACCGAATGCCGCGAGATCCTGCAGAATGGCGCCAAGATTCGTTGCATCGTCGAGCGTCACCGACACGGAAACTTCGGAGGTGGTCACCACATCCACCGAGGTGCGGTGGGTCTCGAACACCTCGAAAACCCGCCGCAGAAACCCGGGGGCGAGCAACATGCGCGATGAGCGCAGCTTGACCATGGTGGTCGCGCGCTTGCCGGCAATGGCCCGGACTGGAAGTCGCGGCGCATCGAAGGCGATCATGGTCCCCTTCGCGGCGGGGTTGCGCGAGTTGAACACGTACACCGGGATACCGCATTGCACCGCCGGCGCGATGGTGGCCGGATGCAACACCTTCGCCCCGAAGGCGGCCAATTCCGCGGCCTCGTCGAAGCTGATGCGCTCGATGAGGCGCGCCTCTGGAATGATGCGGGGATCCGCCGTGAGCATGCCATCCACGTCGGTCCAGATCTCGATGGCCGTGGCATCAATGGCCGCCCCCACGAGCGAAGCCGAGTAGTCGGAACCGCCGCGGCCAAGGGTGGTGGTGACACGGGCAGCCGTGGCGCCCACGAAGCCGCCCATGACCGGGATCCGTTCCTGGAGCACAAGGGGCACGAGGCGTTCCTGCGCAAGCCGCGCAATCTCCTCGACGTCCGGCTCGGCCTTCGTGAAGAAATCGTTGGTGCGCATCACGTCACGCGCGTCCACGCAGACCGCATCGAAACCGCGGGCGCGGAAGGCGGCCGCGACAATCTGCGAGGAGAGCAACTCGCCGATAGCCGCGACGGCATCGAGCGATCGCGGCGTGAGATACCCAAGCGTCTTGAACGCCTCGGCGAGATGGGCGAGTTCGTCGAAGGTGGCGCCCACCTCGACCGCCACGTCATCGGCGTCAGGCGAACCATCGAGCAGGGTGCGTGCCTCGCGGAGGTGGCGATCGCGCAGCTGTTCGATGAGCTGGAGTGCGGACAGCAATTCACCGCCAGCCGCCTTGTTGGCGATGTCGAGCAGCATGTTGGTGGCGCCACCAAGGGCCGAGACCACCACGACCGGCTGCTGCCCCCGTTTGGCGGCAATGATGTCAACCACGCGCGTGATGGCCGCCGCGTCGGCCACGCTGGTGCCACCGAACTTGCAGACGATCACGGGCGGGCGAGCTCCGCGAGGCGACCGCTCTTCACCAGCAATTCGGCGTTGAGGATCGACCCCCCGGCGGCGCCGCGTACGACATTGTGGGACATGGCCACGAGCTTGAGATCGAACAGGGTGTCCGCCCGCACCCGACCGATGGTGGTGGACATGCCGCGCCCCGCGTCGACATCGCGACGCGGCTGCGGGCGATCGGCTTCGTCGCGCACGATAAGGGCGTGCTCGGGGGCGGATGGCAGTCCGTGCACCGCCTCATGTCCACGCCACGAGCGTAACGCGGCCAGCGCCTGTTCGGGGGTCGGCCTGGTGGCGAAGGCCACCGACATGCACACGGTGTGCCCATGCTCCACGGGCACCCGGTTGGCGTGCGCGCTGGTCACGATGTCGGCCAAGACAATGCGTTCACCGTCGTAGCGCCCCAACAACTTGTTGAGTTCCGATTCGATCTTCGGTTCCTCATCGTTGATGAACGGCACCACATTGCCGAGGATGTCGAGCGAGGGCACGCCCGGATAGCCGGCACCGGAGACCGCCTGCATCGTGGTGGCGAAGACCTTGGTCACGGTAAACGCCTCATGCAGGGGCGCGAGCGCAGCCGCCATGACCGTCGTGGCGCAGTTGGCGTTCGTCACGATTGCGCCGCGCCATCCCCGCTGCGCACGCTGACGATCGAGCAGGGCCAGGTGATCACCATTCACTTCGGGAATGACGAGCGGCACGTCGTCGGCCATGCGGTAGTTCTTGGCGTTCGACAACACTAGGCGACCGGCACGCGCGAAGGCGGCTTCCACCTCGCCGGCCACGCCGGAGTCCAGCGCCGAGAAGACGATGGGTGCGGCGATCTCGTCCGGCGTACAGTTCTTCACGGTGAGCGCACCAACGCTGGCCGGCATGCGGCCCTCGAGCCAGCGCGCGGCGTCACCGTAGCGCTTCCCCGCACTGCGCTCGGAGGCGGCAACGTCGACGAGATCGAACCAGGGATGCGCGTCGAGCAGACGAATGAACGCCTGACCGACGGCGCCCGTCGCGCCAAGTACCGCGACAGGCCAGCGAGGAGAAGTGGGAATCATGCGAGCAGGGTGCGAACGATGCGAACATAGGCGTCAACCGACGCCTCGAGTTCCGCCACATCGATGTACTCGATCGGCGTGTGGGCCACATGGATGGAGCCGGGACCGAAGAGGAGCGGTGTGCCCCAGCGATCGAGCAGCGGGATATCACTGGTGTACGCCACCGGCTCCACCTCGAAACCGGGGATGGTCTGGAACCGCTGGGCCGGGATGTGCGACCCCCACACCAGCTCGGCCCGATCCGCTGCCCATGCCGTGAACGCCGCACGCACCGGTTCCACGTCGCCGACGAGCCGAATCATGATCTCGGCTTCCGCGAGTCCCGGGACGATGTTGGCCTCAGTGCCTGCACGCAGGACGCCGATGTTGTACGTGGTTACGCCGAGCACGGGATCGGTGGGCAGCGAGAGCGCCCGCAGTTGCGGCAGCAGGTCGAGCATGGCCTCGAGGGCGCTTTCCCCCAGATGTGCATAGGCCGAATGCGCCTCCTTCCCGCGGACACGGACAATGACGCGCTGCGCCCCTTTGCACCCGGCTGCCAACTTGCTCTCCGTGGGCTCGCCGTTGACAAGATACCGGCTCGTGGGGGCAAGACGATTGGCGGCGCGCGCGCCGGGCGACCCCTTCTCTTCCCCCACCACAAAGAGCAGGTCGACGCGGTCTTCCCCTGCCTCCGCGAGTCGTTGGGCCGCCACCATCATGGCCGCCGCAATTCCCTTGGCATCACAGGCACCGCGCCCATACAGCCGCGTGCCTTCGAGACGGGGGGGAACGAACGGGGGGACCGTATCGAGATGCGTGGACAGGGTGACCCCGCCACCACGGCGCGTAGCCCACAGATTGGAGCGCCCTGGCTCGACTTCCTGCAGCGATACGGTCCAGCCATGGGAGAGACACCAGCGCGAAACGCAATCGACCGCGTCCCGCTCGCGGCCGGTGGTCGATTCGATGGAAAGCAGTTCCGTGGCGAGTGTGACGACGTCGGACATGGACTCAAGATACAGGCAATCGACGTGTTGGCGCGCCCCCGCGCTGGTGTGCGGGTTGGCGCGCGGCGAAGGCCGCACAGCGGTCGGCCAGCGCGCCGCTACTGCCTGGCGAGATGCTCGCGGATCACCTGCGTCAGGCTTGCGTCGTCCATGTCGTCATCCCACCCCGGAGGCACGAGCGCGATGACGCGGTCCGCACCGGAGTTGCACTCGATGGCCACGTGCGCCGTACCCAGGGCCGCGGCGACATCGCGCTGCTCCACCGGCACTTCCGGCAACTCGAGGCAGATCCAGGTAGTACCCTGCTTGTCCGACACCGTACGCACAACCGCTCCGGGAAGGGGGAGAGAGGAACAGTCGCAAACTACCGACGCACGCCCACAAGCGTGAGTCGGACCGGCATTGGAGCAGGCGTGGATCTGCACCACCCGTTTCGCGAGGGGGATCGGCGGGGGGATCGACCGGCCTTCACGGCGGCGTATCGACGAGCCGACAACCAGACGGGCGCGCCGGCCTGGGGCGCATTGTACGTGGCGGGTGACCAAGCCATGCGCCACGAAGTACCCGGAGCGGGACTCGAACCCGCACACCCTCGCGGATAAGGGATTTTAAGTCCCTCGCGTCTACCGATTTCGCCATCCGGGTACACCCCCGGCGTCATCGGGATCGCGCCGTCTGGCGCGCCCCGGCACCGCCAAGAAGACGAAACGGGAGCGCGGTGGCGCTCCCGTTGTCGCAGACTGTCACTGCTCCCGACCACCTGTGGTCAGAGCGGGAAACGGGACTCGAACCCGCGACCCCAACCTTGGCAAGGTTGTGCTCTACCAACTGAGCTATTCCCGCATACACCCGGCATATGCCGGGCGACGCAAGGAGTCTAGTCTCGAGTCGGTCGGTGGACAAGCACCCGCCTTAATCGCGCAGCCCCAGCGCGTGGCCGGCGAACCACAGCGTGTGGGCCAGCAGCCCCGCCAGCGCGGCATCTCCGCCGTTGCTGACCGCTCGCCCTTCGGCATCCACCACTTCGGAGGCGATCCCCCCGTCCAGCGGTGCCCGCCGCAACCAGCCGAGCACCTCCTGCCCCTCCGGCCCCAGAAGCCGGGCGATCTGCAGGAGCAGGACGGTATCGCCGGTCAACTCCGGCCGCACCGCGCGTGCGGTTCGCCGAAACAACGAATCCTCACGATCCATGGCGTCATACATCGGCAGCCAGAGCAGCGATCCCGACGGATCGTCCGCGAGCGCCGTTCCGCCGGCCAGGTCGACCGCGGTCGCGAGACGCGCCTTGTCCCCCCGGTCCACGGCGAAGTGACGACGGATTGCTGCCCGAACGGCTGCCGGGTCCTCCACCGCAGCGGCGGCGTCCTCATCGAGGGTACGGCGGAATACGTCGAGCGCGAGAGCCACGGCCGCATTGCCATGCAACGTGAACGGGAAGGCGGCAGGTGCGCCCCCTGCGGTAACCTCCGTGGAGTAGAGGGGGATCCGTTCGTCGCGCCGCGCCACGAGGTCATCATGGCTGAGATACAGGGTGTCCGCCACCACAGGGTCCTCCACGATCTGGTCGTCACCCGTGTCGCGGATATAGCGGTCCGTGGCGATGGCAAACGCCGCCGGCCCTTCCACACAAAAGCCTGGCTGGAAGAGCGTGCCATCGAAGTAGTGCACTCCCTGCCCTGGGGCATAGCCGTGCAGTTCACAGGCACGGACCAGCAGTTCGCGCGCGAGGCCGCCATCTGCCAGCTGAATGGCCGGCAACGTCCACATGAGCGCTTCCCAGTCGCGCACCGTACATCCCATCGAGTGCCACGGGGCGCGCGACCGCAACAGGTAGTAGTGGGCGTCGTCGAGACCGCGACCCACCGCATAGAAATAGGAGAACAGCAGGTTGCGGTTGAGCAACCGGTCGATGCCCTCGTTCCCGGTCGTCTGTTCCAGCGCCGTGAGGGCTTCACGCGTGGCGCTGAGCAGTGCCCGCCATCCGCGACGGCGGAGTACGCTTACGGTGGCCTGCGCACCATCGCGTTCCGGACCAACGGCGAGATAGAACGCCGTCTGCACTGAGCCGCCTGCGGGCGCACTGAGCGTGCGCCGAATGGCAAAGGCCCGCGGTGCATGGGATGCCCCCTGCTCCACCTCCACCGTGGCCGGCCCGTCGCTGCCGATGGCGACCGCAACCAGTCCCGGAATCGCCGCCCCTTCAAGCAGGATGACCTCGTCCTCACCGAGGCTGACCACATGCTCGTCATCGAACGGCCGGGGGGTGCGTACACGCTGCTGCCGATGCCCCAAGGTGCCTTCGACGGCGACCTCCAGCGACACATCGGTCGCACCACGGTTCTCCACGGCCAACGTGTACACCGCGCCCGAGATGTCGGCGTCGCGCCCATACGGCGCGAAAATCGTACCGCGCACGACCAGCGTGCCGATCGTACACGTGAAGGTGGGAAGCCACCCCACGGCGCGTTCCCAGGCGATCCCCTCGGCGGCCAGCGCGCGGACCTCGCCTTGGACCCGCACGACCGGGCGCAGCAGTGGCTGTCCCTCGCCGGAAACGAAGTCGGCAGATCCCGCTACCTCAATGGCAGCGCGTGCACCGCGATGGAGCACGCCGACGGCGTGAATCGCGCCGTCCATGGGATTGATGCACGGGAGGGAGAGCCAATGATTGCCCGTGAGTTGCCACGGGATTGAAGGAATCGGACGCATGAGTTCCTGACGCACCGACGGATCACGGCGCGGCGTTGGGAGTATTGTCACCGGCAGATGCCGTCTTTCGTTGACGAGCCATCCCCGCCGGACTAAGGTGCCACGTATCGGTGTAATCTAGCCGGTTTCCCCTGCTCACCCGACGCGCCCTGCATGACCCGTCTGCCCGCCAGGCCATCCCGCCCAGCATTGCCCGACCGCCGTCGACCTTGGCGTCGCTGGGCCGCCGTCATGTCATACGCGGCGTGCACGCTGGGCGGCACCTCAACGGGCATGGCGCAGGCGGTAGCCGGCATTGGTGATGACGCCATTCCAATACCGCGTGGCGGGTATCGGCTTCTCGTCGGCGGGCTGTGGAACGATTATCGGGCCGTCTTCGCGCCCGGTTCGACGTCTGGACGCCTCGCGCTCCTGGGCGGGCTGGCCACCAATGCGTTCGGCACGACGCAGCTGCCCCAACTGACGCCCGTGCAGGCCAGTATTCGAGCGCTTACCGGCAACTCGGCCTTCGCGCTATCGCTCGGGGAGCTTGAAGCGCGCGGTGAAGTGCGCCAGAGCGTGGCCCCCATCACTGTCGATTATGGCGTTACGCGCCGACTCTCGCTGCGGCTGCTGGTGCCGTACGTGGAGTCGCGTGATGCCTCCCAGCTCGTACTGAACCGCGCGGGCACCGGTGCCAACGTCGGGCGCAACCCGGCCTTCCTGAGCACAGGGGCCACCGCTCGCGCTGCGAACGGGGCCCTGGTGGGGCAGATCGATGCAGCGCGTGCCGCGCTCGCCGCGGAGATTACTCGCTGCAGCACGCCCACCGAAGAGCAGTGCGCGGCGATCCGTGCCAATCCTGCGGGCGCCCAGGCGCTCGTGTCGCGCGCAGCGGCGACCCGCACGCATCTCGTAACCGTGTATGGTGACGCGACCCGTGGTGGGGCGCCTGTCGTGCCACTCAACGGATCGGCGTTGCATACGGCGGTCGTCTCCGGGATCGGTGCCCTGCGTACGGATTTCGGCGCGTTTGGCATTACCGCCATTCCGGCATCGGCCCAACCAGCCGCGGCCACCGTCATCCTGGGGCCCGGTAGCATCGGCACGGTTGCCTCCGACAGCTCGTTCGGCGTTGGGTATGGCCGCCTCGGCGACACCCGGCGGGCCGGAATTGGAGATGTCGACCTGACCGCTTCGCTCCTGCTGGTCGACAGCTTCAAGGCCGATCAGCTGCGCCGGCTCCTCACCCCCGGGAGGGGCGTCCGCAGCAATGTGACGCTTGGGTGGCGCTTCGGTACCGCAGGGGCCGATCGTACCGACGACGCCTTCGACGTGCCGATCGGCGACGGGGCAAACGCGCTGCTGGCGCGGAGCACTACCGATGTGCTGTTCAATCGGTGGGCGTGGATGAGTGCCACCGTGCGTGCCGTGCTGCCATTGGCCGATCAGGTGGCAATCCTCACGCCCCTGCGGGACGAGGCCGGTACCTTCTCGGCACCGGTGGCGGCCACCCAGGCGCAGCGCACCTTGGGCAATCGTTTCGAGATCGAGTTGGCGCCGCGCGTGGCGATTGGTGACTTCTTCGGGGTCTCGGCGGCCTATCTGCTGCGCTACTGGGGTAGCGATCTCTACAATGCGGCCGACGGCCCGCGCCTGACGGTCGCTTCCCGCACCGTGAACGCTGCCGCCTTGGGTTTCAGTTTCTCGACGCTGGCCAGTTATGCACGCGGCCGATCGCGCTTTCCCGCCGAAGTGATTTACACTCACACCGCGCCGCTTTCGGGAAGCGGTGCCCTCACGCCCGCCATCTCCACCGACCGGCTGGAACTGCGCGTCTACACCGGCTTCCCGCGCCGCTGACCGCCGCGTGGCGTAGCGGCGCGTGGCGGGGAGCCGTCGCTCACCCCGGCCACTGCGGGCAGCATGTCGTCGGCGCCTCGCGACAGCAGCTCACGGGCATGCGCACGGCTGACTTCGCGATCGGCGTCGCCGCCGAGCATACGCGCGATCTCCACAATGCGTGCCTCATCGGTCACCACCACCGTATCTGACGTCGTGACCGTTCCCACGGCGCTCTTGTGGACCACGATGTGGTGGTGCGCGCGAGCCGCGATCTGCGCCAGGTGGGAGATGGCCAGGACCTGGTGATGGGACGCGACGTGACGCATGAGGGCCCCGACCTGCCACGCGACCGCGCCGCCGACCCCGGCGTCGACTTCATCGAACACCAGCGTTGGCACTTGCTGCAGTCGGGCCAGCACCGTGCTGAGGGCCAGCATGACGCGCGACAGTTCACCGCCCGAGGCAATGCGCGACAGCGGCCGCGCCTCCACGCCCGCATTGAGCATGGCCACAAAATGCACGGTCTCCGCCCCCGTGGCCGAGCCCTGATCGAGGGGGGTGAGCACCACCTCGACACGCCCTTCGCGCATGCCCAGATCGGGGAGCAGCTCGGATACGGCGCGTTCGAACTGCCTGGCCCCCCCGACGCGCAAGCGCGTCAGCTCGGCACACGCTTCGGCGAAGGCCCCTTCCGCGCCAGCGCGCGCGTCAGCAATAGCCGCGAGGTCGAGCGTCCCCCCGTCCACCAACTCCAGCTCGGATCGGGCGCGCGCGCCCTCCGCGAGCACGTCGTCGATGGTGGGACCGTACTTGCGCATGAGCCCCACCAGCTGGTCGCGACGGCGCTCCAGAGTCCGCAGCCGCTGTGGATCCGCTTCCACCGCCTCGGCATACTCGGTGAGCTCGGCGGCGAGTTCGTCCAACGCATACACCGCCGCATCGAATCCACTCTGGAGTCGATCCATCGTGGGATCGATGCGGGTCAGCGATACCAATGCCCGTCGCACCGCGCCCAGTCGCACAAGGGCGGCATGCTCGTCTCCCGTGATGGCGGCGGCCGCTTGCGCGGCGAGCCCCTGCAGCTCTTCGGCGTGCGACAGCCGACGAATGTCGGCATCGAGTGCCTCGTCCTCCCCCGGGGTGGGTTGCAACTCGTCAATCTCGCGAACGACAAAGCGGAGGTAGTCGGCACGCCGCGTTGCCTCCGACCGGCGCTGTTCGAGCTGCCGCTCCCGCGCACGCAGCGCGACCACTTGCGCGTGCGCATCAGCGACGCGCCGCCGCGCCGCCGTGGCCTGCACGTAGGCATCCAGCAGTTCGCGCTGGTGATCGACATCGACCAGCTGGCGCGAATCATGTTGGCCGTGCACGCTCACCAGGCGCGCCCCGATGTCGGCCAGCACTGCCGCTGTGACGGTCGACCCGTTGATCCATGCCCGTGAGCGACCGTTGGTGCCGACTTCACGCTTGAGCACGAGGTGCTGTTCGTCGGCGTCGATGCCGCGCTCGTCGAGCAGGGCGCGCAGCTCCGGACGCGCACTCACATCGAAGACCCCCTCCACCGTGGCCCGATCGGTCCCGCTGCGAACACGGTCGGCGGCGGTCCGTTCGCCAAGCAGCATGCCCAGCGCCCCGATGATGATGGATTTCCCTGCCCCGGTTTCGCCGGTCAGGACATTCAGGCCGCGTTCCAGCGGCAGGGTTACCGTGTCGATGACGGCAACATTGCGAATGCGGAGTTCGACGAGCATGAGAGGCCCCGCTGGAGAACGTACGACGTCAGACGGTGTCGCCGTCGCGCTCGGAGAGTCCGCCCCATCCCAGCTTGCGACGCAACCGCGTGAAGAAAGTCGTGCCGGGAAAGCGCACGATCTGCACCGGGAGGCCGGCACGGCGCACGACGAGTGTCTCCCCACCCGTGAAGGTAGTACCCACCTGCCCGTCGATCGTTACCAGAAGCTCTTCCGGCCCATCATCTGCACGCACCTTGACTTCGACCTGCGGCGGCAGCACCAGCGGGCGCATGGCCAGCGTATGTGGTGACACCGGGGTGAGCACGATGCTTTCCACGGTCGGTACCACGATGGGACCACCGGCCGAAAGCGAGTAGCCCGTGGAGCCGGTGGGCGTGGAGACTACCAGCCCGTCTGCGGAGTAGGAACCGATGGGCTCGTCGTCCACGAATACGGTGAATCGCACGACGCGCGCGAACCCGCCCTTATGCAGCACGACGTCGTTGAGGGAGCGCCAATTGCACCGCTCCGCTCCCTCACGGTCGAGCGCACACGACTCGAGTGCCATGCGCGGCTCCGACATGAAGTCGCCGCGGGCGAAGCGACGCACACCCTCCTCGAAATCGGCCCCGCTGCAGCTCGTGAGAAAGCCGAGGCGCCCGAGGTTGATGCCAAGGATGGGCACCGTGTGTCCGTCCAGCCACCGAGCACCACGCAGGAGCGTCCCATCGCCACCGAGCGTGAACAGCGCCTGCACGGAAGCGGGAGCCCCCAGGCGCTCCCCTTCTTCGGCGATGTCCCAGAGCTCGTCCTCGAACGCGAGAGTGAGCCCCAACGAGGGAGCGATGTCGAGCAGCGTCCCGAGAATGGCCGGCAGCCCCACGTACCCCCGGTGACCGATGACGCCGACTCGCATCAGCCGGCGAGTGCTTCGGAATCGCGCAATGCCCGCACGCGCTCGGCAATGCCGGCTGCATCCAGGCCAAGCGACGCGAGCTGCTTCTTGCGCGGTGCGGCGTAAATGATCTTGTCGGGCACACCGTGCACGGCCGTGCGAACGTGCGGCGATTGCCGGTGAATGATGGCGGCCATGTACGCGCCGAAACCGTTGGTGGCGACGCCTTCCTCGACCGTGAGAATGTGCGAGTGGTCGGCGAGGATGGCGGCGAGGGTGACTTCGTCGTAAGGCTTGAGGTACCGGCAATTGACCACGGTGACCTCCAGCCCCTCGGCAGCCAACGCTTCGGCAGCGGCGAGCGCCGTACCGACCATGGTTCCCACGGCGAGAATGGCCACATCACGCCCCTTGCGCAGGACTTCCCACGTTCCGTACGGAGTTGCCGCGATTTCCGACATGGCGAGAGGCACGTCGGGAGACGCGTCGCGCGGATAGCGGAAACAGAAGGGGCCCTCGGTGTGCTCCACAGCGGCCCGCAGCAGTCCGAGCATCTCCGTTCCGTCCTTGGGCGCGGCGACGGTCATGTTGGGCACGGTCAGCATGTACGGGATGTCGTACAGCCCCATGTGCGTTTCGCCGTCTTCTCCCACCAGGCCGGCACGATCCATCGCGAAGATCACGGGCAGCTTCTGCAACGCGGCGTCGTGAATGATGTTGTCGTAACCGCGCTGCAGGAACGTGGAGTAGATGGTCACCACGGGGCGGACGCCGCGCGTGGCAAGACCGGCAGCGAACGTGACGCCATGACCTTCGGCGATGCCCACATCGAAGAAGCGGGCCGGATACGCCTTGGCAAAGGGTGCCGTTCCGGTTCCGCCGGGCATCGCCGCCGTAATGACCGCCATGTCCGGACGTTCCGCACCGAGCTCGACCAGGCCCTTGCCGAACACCGCCGTATAGGCCGGGTTGCCGGCCGACACGGTGAGCTGCTTGCCCGTGGACGGATCGTGCCCGGGCGGCAGTGCATGCCACTTTTCGCCGTGCTCCCCGGCCGGGAACCCCTTGCCCTTCTGGGTGATGACGTGCACGAGGCGCGGCGTGTTCATGTCCCGCACCGCCGCGAAGGTGTCCATGAGCGCGTCGATGTCGTGTCCGTCGATGGGGCCGAAGTACCGGAACCCGAGTTCCTCGAACAGCACGCCGGGCGTGAGGAACGACTTCACGCTCTCTTCCCACTTCCGCAACAACGTGCCGGCCGACTGGAACGGTTGCGGAGCGTGGTCCACCAGTTCCCCGATGCGCGAACGCAGTCGGTTGTAGAGCGGATTGCGCTGGATGCTGGTGAGATACTTGTGCATCGCTCCCACGTTCGGCGCGATGGACATCTCGTTGTCATTCAGGACGACGATGATGTCGCGCTCGGAGTGGCCGGCGTTGTTGAGCCCTTCGTAGGCGAGCCCCGATCCGAGCGACCCGTCGCCGATGACGGCCACGGCCTTGAACGATTCCCCCATCACGTCGCGGCCCGCGGCCATGCCGAGCGCCGCCGAAATGGCGGTAGCAGCGTGCCCGGCGCCGAACGCGTCGTACTCGCTCTCCGTGCGCTTGAGGAAGCCCGACAGGCCGCCCTCCTGACGCAGCGTCTCCATGCGATCGTTGCGCCCGGTGAGCAGCTTGTGCGGATATCCCTGGTGGCCGACGTCCCACACGATCTGGTCGGTCGGCGTGTCGAAGACGGCATGCAGCGCGACGGTGAGTTCGACCACGCCGAGTCCGGCGCCAATGTGTCCGCCGGTGCGCGAGCACACATCGATCAGCCGATCACGAATGTCCTGCGAGAGCGTACGCAGTTCATCGCGGGACAGGCGACGCACGTCGGCTGGAGACTGGATGCCTTCGAGTAGGGACATGGGAGACTGGGAAGTATGCGAGAACCGCGGTCAGGCGAGAACAGAATGCGGGAAAGCGCGACGGGCGCGACGGTCACGACCGACGTTCGACGATGTAGCGGGCCAACTGTTCGAGCGTGGGCGTCAGCAATCCCTCGTACTGAAGCGCCGCGCACCCGTCCTCGACCAACGCAACGGCCCGTTCAATCGCTCCCTCGACGCCGAGAAGGGCGGGATAGGTGCTCTTGTTGAGGTCGAGATCACGAGCCGCCGTCTTGCCGAGCTGATCCGTCGTCGCGGTGATGTCGAGCACGTCATCCGCGATCTGGAACGCGAGGCCGATCGCGGCCCCATAGCGGGCGAGTGCTGCCCGGCGCCCGGACGGGGCGAGCGCAGCGCGGGCCCCCAGCGTGACCGACGCCATGATCAGCGCACCAGTCTTGAGACGGTGCACCCGCTCGAGCGACTCGAGCGTAAGCTGCACCCCTTCGCCCTCGAGGTCGAGCAACTGGCCCCCGATCATGCCCCCCGCACCGGAGGCGCCCATCAGATCGCGCACAATGTCCGCCGCGGTCTCGTCGCCGAGCCCCATGGCCTTGGCCGCGTGCCAGGCGCAGCGCGCGGCAAGCGGCACCATCGCCAATCCGGCGGCGGTCGCCACGGGCACCCCGTACACACGATGCACCGTGGGCCGACCGCGACGGACATCGTCATCGTCCATGCAAGGCAGGTCGTCGTGGACGAGCGAGTACGCGTGCACAACTTCTACCGAGGCGGCCAGATCCAGCGCGTCGCCCGTACCGCCGCACGCACGATAGGCCTCGAGCAAGAGCACGGCCCGCAGGCGCTTGCCTTCGCCGAGGAGTGCGTAACGAATGGCCTCCGCGGTCAGAGGCGCGACGTCCTCCAACCAGCGCGCGCAGAAACCGTCGAGGGCCCGTTGCACGGCGACGCGTTCGGCCGCAAAGCTGCGGGACGTGTCTTCGGATATGCCCGGGCCTCCTGCCGCAGTCATTGACGTCACGCCCCCAAATCGACGACCGAGAACGAGCCATCGGCCGCTTCGACCAGCTGCTGCACCCTCGCGTCCACGGCTTTCAGCGCGGAACCGGCGCTGCGCAGAAGCCCGATTCCCTCCTCGAACAGGCGGAGCGCCTGCTCCAGATCCAGATCGTTCCGTTCGAGCACGCGCACGATGTCCTCGAGGCGCGCCAGTGACTGCTCGAAGGGAAGCTCGGTCATGACAGGGGAGTGTTGGGTGTCGCGATGTGCAAGCGGTCGGCGGAGTCCGGGCCGTCGGGCAGTGTTCGTACCGCGTTGGCCGTGGCGGCGACGATTCCATCGCGCAGCCACAAGTCGAACGCCGTTCCCGGCACGAATTGCTCCCGACTGCTCAAAGTAGCGCCCCCGGGCGTTCGCGCTACCGCAAAACCGCGCGCCAGGGTGTTGAGCGGAGACAGGGCATCCAGCTGGCCGGCCAACCGCTCCAGCTGGCTGTGCCGACGCTCCACCACCCGCTGTGCTGCCAGACTTAGGCGTTTACGCACCTGCTGGAGCGCCGAAACCGCACGCTCTTCCCGGCGCGTGGCCGCCGCGGCAAGCCGTTTCGCCAACGCGTCGACCCGCGCGACCAGCTCCCGGCGCGACGGCACCGCGAGTTCGGCCGCCGCTGAGGGAGTGGCGGCCCGTACGTCGGCCACGAGATCGCACATGCTGATGTCGGTTTCGTGGCCCACGGCCGACACGGTTGGAATGGGGCACGCGGCCAGCGCACGCGCCACCCGCTCGTCGTTGAACGCCCAGAGGTCCTCGCGCGATCCGCCACCACGCCCGATGATCAGGAGATCGGCGCCGCCCCATTGCTCCAACTGGGCCAGTGCCGCCACCAGCGATTCCGGCGCCCCCTCCCCCTGCACCTTCGCCGGAATGATCACCAACGCGACATCGGCACTGCGATTTCGGGTCACCGTGATGATATCGTGCATCGCCGCGCCGTCGGGGCTGGTAATCACGGCAATCCGACGAGGAAAGGTGGGCAGGGGACGCTTGCGCGCCGGATCGAGCAGGCCGTCCTTCTCGAGCCGAGCGCGGGTTTGCTCGAGTGCCTTGCGCCACAATCCGTCGCCGGCCGCCTCGAGCGCCCGGACGGAGAATTGCAGATCCCCGCGCACCGGCCATACCGTCATCTGTCCCAGGGCGCTGACCAGCATGCCATCATCGGGAGGTGCCGGGATGCGGCGTGTGGCCGAGGACCAGATCACGCAGTTGATCTGCGCCTGCTCATCCTTCAGCGAGAAATACCAGTGCCCGTTGCGGTGCGCCTTGAAGTTGCTCACCTCACCCCGAACCCAAAGCGCCGGGAACGCGCCTTCGATGAGGTCCCTGGCCGCCGTCGTGAGTGTCTGCACCGCGATGGCCGACTCCGGAGAACTGCCGGGCGAGACGTCGGCGCCCGCCGTCGATCGGTACCCGCTGGCGCGACCTGTCGCCATCGTCAGCGGAGCCTCACGGTGCGGTCGCGGCCACCGTGCGCTCGGCGGCGCGCACCGTGTTCCGCAGCAGCATGGCAATGGTCATCGGACCAACGCCGCCGGGGACCGGCGTAATCTTCGAGGCCACTTCCACGGCACTCTCGAAGTGCACATCGCCGCACAGGCGCGTCCCCTTGCTCGTGCTGGGGTCGGGCTTGGTGTTCATTCCCACATCGATCACGACGGCTCCAGGCTTGATCATGTCCCCCGTGATCATCTCGGCGCGACCAATGGCCGCAATGAGAATGTCCGCACGCTTCGTATGAGCGGCCAGATCCACGGTGCGGCTGTGGCACACGGTTACCGTCGCGTCCCCACCAGCCCGGCCCTGCACCAGCAGCGCTGCCATGGGCTTCCCCACGATGTTGCTGCGTCCCACGATCACCGCTTCCGCCCCGCGCGTCTCGACGCCACTGCGGACCAGCAATTCGATTACCCCTGCCGGCGTGCACGAGACAAACCCGTCGGTGTGGCCGATGAGCAGCTTGCCCACGTTGACCGGATGAAACCCGTCGACATCCTTTTCGGGCAGGATGTGCCGGATCACCGTGTCGGGGTCGATGTGCGACGGCAGCGGCATCTGCACCAGGATGCCGTGTACACCGGCGTCCGCATTGAGCCGCTCGACCAGCGCCAGCAATTCCGCCTGCGTGGTGCTGGCCGGCAACCGGAGTGTCTCGCCGCGCATGCCCGCCGCCTTCGAGGCCTTCTCCTTGGCCCCCACGTACGTGGCGCTGGCAGTGTTGTCTCCCACAAGCACCACGGTCAGCCCCGGGACCACCCCACGCGCCGCCAAGGCGGCGACATCGGCCGCCACCTCCAGACGAATCACTTCGGCAATTGCCTTGCCGTCGATCAGCTCAGCGCGCAAAGTCCACCGCCCGGCTTTCGCGAATGACCACGACCTTGATCTGGCCCGGGTACTGCAATTCCGACTCGATACGGCGCGCGATTTCTTCGCTTATGGCCGTCATGCGGGCATCGTCAACCAGCTCGGGCGTCACGACCACACGCACCTCACGTCCAGCCTGAATGGCGAACACGCGCTCCACCCCCCGGTAACTCGCCGCAATGCGTTCGAGCCCTTCGAGCCGCTTGACATAGGTCTCGAAGGCTTCCCGGCGGGCGCCGGGGCGTGAGCCCGAGATCCCGTCGGCCGCCTGGACCAGAACCGAGACTTCGCTTTCGTGCGGCACATCATCGTGGTGTGCCGCGATGCAGTTGACCACGAGCGGGTTCTCACCGTACTTGGTGGCGACCTCCACCCCGAGCTGCACGTGCGTGCCCTCATGCTCATGCGTGAGCACCTTGCCGATGTCGTGCAGCAGCGCGCCCCGCTTTGCCAGCTGGACATCAAGTCCCAGCTCGGCGGCCATCATCCCCGCCAGCCACGCCACCTCCTTGCTGTGCGCGAGGATGTTCTGCCCGTAGCTGGTGCGCCACCGCATGCGCCCGATGAGCTTGACGAGCTCCGGATGGAGGCCGGCCACCCCGACATCATAGGCCGCCTGCTCACCCGTTTCGATGATGGCGGCTTCGACCTCCTTGCGCGCCTTCACCACCACTTCTTCGATGCGCCCGGGATGAATACGGCCGTCGCTCACCAGCTTCTCCAGCGCCAGCCGCGCGGTCTCGCGGCGTACCGGATCGAAGCAGGACACGACCACGGTGTCCGGCGTATCGTCGATGATAACGTCCACACCGGTGGCCAACTCGAACGCGCGGATGTTGCGCCCCTCCCGGCCGATGATGCGCCCCTTCATTTCATCGTTCGGCAGCGACACCGCCGACACCGTACTCTCGGCCGTTGTCTCGGCGGCAACGCGCTGGACGGCCAGCGCCACGATCTTCTTGGCTTCCCGCTCGGCGTTGCGCTTGGCCGTTTCGCGAATCTCGCGCAGGCGGCTGGCAGCATCGGCCATGGCCTCGTCTTCGAGTCGCCGCACGAGCTCAGCCTTCGCTTGCTCGGCACTCAGCCCGGCGAGTTGCTCGAGCCGCCGTCGTTCCTCGCCGACCAGGCGCTCCAACTCCTGTTCACGGGCCGTGGTGGCCTGCTCACGCCCAACGCACTCCTGTGCACGGCGCTGCACCTCTTGCTCCCGCCCCTCCAGCGACTCGCGGGCACGGTCAACCTGCGCCTCGCGATCCTGCACACGCTTTTCCTCACGCTCGATGTCACCGCGACGCTGACGAAGGTCCTGCTCGAGGGACTCGCGCAGCTGAAGCACTTCTTCACGTCCCGCCACGGCGGCACTCTTGCGAATCGTCTCCGCTTCCCGACGTGCTTCGTCGAGAATGCGGGTGGCTGTGTCTTCCGCCGTGGCCTTGGCGCGCTGCTGGGCAGCGACCTCGATGGCACGCCCGGACCGCCGTCCGAACACGAAGCCAAGGACGGCCGCGACAACGCCCGCCGCGCCCAGGAGCGCTGCAAGTGGGAATTCTCCCATGGGGATCTATACTCCACCGCGCGCCGCGCGGGTTGGATCGTGAGCCGCTCACTCTATCGGTCTGCAGCGTCGACGCCGGCAGGTCGGCGAGGTCGCGCGACCACGCGCGCACCTCGGCCTGCCCGGCTTCATCGAGCGCCACTTCCCAGATAGTACGGGAGGGCCGAAGGGCCCGCAACAGGCCCACCCGCTAGGCGGCCCCCGGTTCCTCGCCGCGCTTGGCAGGGGGCAGCAGCGGCCGGATATCGGAGGCCAGCTGGCGTAGATCAGCGGTCAATCCATCGATCGCCGACCGTTCCCGAAAGAGTTCGTCGGTCAACTGCAGCGCAGCCAGAATGGCCGCCTTGTGGGTCTCCATGGTCGAGCTGCCGCTGAGAATGGTGCGAATCGTCCGATCCACATGCTCCGCCACCAGGCGGGTATGTTCGGGCGAGGCCTCTGTTCGCAACGTGTACTCCTCGCCCATGATGCGAACCTTGACCACCGATTTGGGCTCGATCATCGGTCGGCCCCCAGTCCGATCTGCTGGCGCAGGAATCGCACCTTTTCGCTCAGCTGCGTCGCCTTCTCGCGCGCCTCCCCAAGCCGGGCCTTCAGTCGCTCATTTTCGCGGGCAAGCTCCTGGTCTCTCGCCTCGGGGGTGGCCTTGGCCGATAGCTCGGCAACGGCGGCCTGCACGCGCTGCACCTCCCCGCGGGCGGCCGCGAGTTGTGCCTCGAGCGTTTTCGCCTGCACCACCGCCGCGTCCCGGGATGCCTGGGTGTCCTCCATCTGCTGGCGCACCTCGTCCAGCTTGCCGGTCATGCCGGCCAGGATCTGCTCGAGTTCGCGGGTACGCGACTCCGCTGCCAGTGCCCGACGGCGGAATCCCGCCAACTGGTCACTGAGGTTGCGGACGAGCGTGTCCAGCTCGCGAAACGCGGCGGTCTCAGGTCGCACGCGGACGGACCCCCAGGTCCTTTTCGAGCAGCTCCAGCAGACGGGCCCGTCGCCCTTCGATCTCCTTGTCGCGCAGCGTGCGCTCCGGATGCCGCCAGGTCAGCCGCCACGCCAGACTGCGCATACCGGCCGGAATGCCCGCACCGCGGAACTCATCGAAGAGCTGCACCTGCTCCAGCAATTCGCCTCCTGCCGTGACGATGGCGTGCTCGACCGTCGCCGCCGCCAGGGCATCGGGGACCAGCAAGGCCACGTCGAACTCGGCGGCTGGTGTCGTGGGAAGCGGTGACACACGAACCGTGATGGTGGCGCCACCCTCCCGCTCGGCGGGGGCATGCGCGTGCGTGCCATGCGGAGCCACATCCTCGGAGGAGAGCACCCCGAGGGACAGTTCCACGCCCCAGGCCTCGGTCGCCCACGCGGGACGATCGAGCGTGACCGCCTGCACCATACCAACGGTGCCGCGCCCATCGACCTCCACCTGCCAGGCGGGCGTTCCCTCTACCGCCACCATGCGCACCGTACGCCCGGGGAAGGCGGCACGCGCTGCGCTCTCGGCCAACGCCTTCGCGTCCCAGGCGTCGAAGGCGGGCGGCGCCGGCTCGGTGAAGTGCGCCGGACGGCGCGTGCCCATGAGCAGCGCCCCCATACGTAGCTCCTCCCGCGGCAGTCGGGCGGCTCGAGGCAGAAACACGTTGCCGATTTCAAAGAGGCGCAGGTTACCCTGCATGCGCGACAGGTTGTACTCGGCCCGACGGGCCAGCGTGTCGAGGATCGATGCCCGAAGAAACGGCTCATCCTCCGCCAGCGGATTGCGAACCCGCGGCGACGCCTCGTCACCCGTGGCGGTGAAGGGCATGGGTCGGGCTTCGGCAAGCCCCGCGGCCACGAGCACATCGCGCACCCGACGAGAGGCGAGGTGCATCGGATGATCCGGCGCCGATCCGGGTCGGAACGGTCGCAACTCGTCCGGGAGCGCGTCAAACCCCACCAGCCGAGCCACTTCCTCGATCAGGTCCACCTCGAGCAGCAGATCATGCCGCCACGACGGCGGCTGGACGGCGAGCGTGTCACCATCGCCGGCGACGATGCACCCGAGCGCTTCGAGATGCCGCGTGATCTCGGTAACCGGAACGGTCATGCCAAGGAGGCGTGCCAGCCTGGCGGGACGCAGCGACACTGCCGCTCTCGCGACTGGTGCCGCTCCCACGTCGAGCACCTCGACGACCTCACCACCGGCCACCTGCGTGATGAGCGCCGCCGCCAAACGGGCCACGTCCTGGGTGTTGCCCGCGTCGATGCCTCGCTCGTAGCGATAGCTGGCATCGGTATTGAGCCCCACCGCCTTGCGAACTGCCCGCACGAACCGCGGCTCGAAGACCGCGACTTCGAGCAGGACGTCGGTCGTGGATGCGGTGACTTCGCTGCGCTGTCCACCCATGACGCCGGCAAGTGCCACCGGCGCGTCCGCATCGCAGATGCAGACGGTATCCGTCGCCAGCGGGCGATCGGTGCCGTCCAGCGTGACGATACGCTCTTCAGCGCGCGTGGCGCGCACCACGATCTGGCGCTCCGCCAGCGTGGCCAGGTCAAAGGCGTGCACCGGCTGTCCGAAACCGTGCAGCACGTAGTTGGTGGCGTCGACGATGTTGCTGATGCTCCGGGCACCGATCGCCTCGAGGCGCTGCGTGAGCCAAGCGGGGCTTGGCCCCACCGAGACGCCCTTGATGATCACGGCCACATAGCGCGGGCAGGCGCGTGCGTCCTCCACACGCACCGCGGCGTACTCCCCCTGCACCGCCGCGACTCCCGTCTTGGCGACAAGCGACGACGGGGGGGCGCTCAGCTCTGCCGGCACCGCGCCCAGCGGTACCCCGGTAATGGCACTCACTTCGCGCGCCACGCCAAGGTGCGACAGCAGGTCGGGACGATTCGGCAGCACATCGAGATCGAGGCGGGCATCGGCGAGGGCCAGCACGTCGAGCAGCGGAGAACCGGGCGCCGCCTCCGTATCGAGCGTCAGGATGCCGTTGTGCTCGTCACCCAGCCCCAGTTCGCGGGCCGAGCACAGCATGCCGTTCGACGTTTCGCCCCGGATCTTTCGCTTCTCGATCTTGAGCCCTCCGGGCATGACCGTGCCGGAGCGCGCGAAGGGATACTTGTGCCCTGCCACCACGTTGGGCGCGCCGCAGACCACGTCGAGGAGGGTGCCGCTGCCATCATCGACCTTGGTGACCCACAGATGATCGGAATTGGGGTGCCGACCGGCCTCGACCACCTGCGCCACCACGAACGCCGAGAGATGCGCCCCCAGCATTTCGATGCGGTCGAGGGTGACGCAATGACGGCTGAGGGTCTCGCCGACGTCCGGGGCGGAGAGTTCGTGCGCGACGAACTGCTTGATCCACTCGTGCGAAACGATCATCGAGCAAACTGCTCCAGAAAGCGGATGTCGGAATCGTACAGCGTACGGATGTCGTTGACGCCATAGCGCGACATGGCGATGCGGGCAGGCCCCATGCCGAATGCCCACCCGGTGAAGCGTTCACTGTCCACCCCGGCCGCATCGAGGACGTTGGGGTGCACCATGCCGCATCCCAGGATTTCCACCCAACGCAGCCCCTTGCCGTCACCGAGATCGACCTCGACATCCATTTGGGCGCCAGGTTCGACAAACGGAAAGTACGACGGGCCAAAGCGCACACGCCGCGTGGCCCCGTAGAAGCGCCGCGCGAACTCTGCGAGCGTCGCCTTGAGATCGACAAAGCTGATGCCCTCGTCAACGGCGAGTCCTTCGAGCTGCATGAAGGCAGGGGCGTGAGTGGCATCGAAGAAATCGCGGCGATACACCTGCCCGGGTGCCAGCACGCGCACCGGCGGCGCGAAGCGCTGCAACGTCCGCACCTGCACGGGCGACGTGTGCGTGCGCAACAGGGTGTCGTCCCCAAGATAGAGCGTATCGTGCAGCTCCATCGCCGGATGGTCGGGGGGAAAGTTGAGCGCACCGAAATTGTACCATTCCGTTTCGGCTTCGGGGCCGAGGGCCACGGTGAAGCCCAGCTCGCGGAAGATGTCGCAAATCTCGTCAATGACCAGCGTGACCGGATGCAGCGATCCGCGCCATGGGAGACGGGCCGGCATGGATCCGTCGAAGAACGCGCCCGCGCCCCGCGCTGTCATTTGTGCCGCAAAGCCGTCGAGGGCGTCCTGAATGGACGACTTGAGCGCGTTGAAGGCGGCGCCTGCGGTCCGCCGATCCTCGGCCGGCAGGGCGCGCAGCGCCGCTTGCAGCGCCTCGAGGCGCTGGTCCTTGAGCGCGTTGAGCTGGCCCTTGGCGACGTCGAGCCGCGTGCCGGGCTCGAGCCCGTCGAGCAGCGCGCGGCACTCCTGCGCGAGGGCGTCGGCCTGGGCGAGGTAATCGGAGATGATCACGACAGGAATGGGAAACGGGAGCACGAAGGGCCGGCATCTTTCGACGCCGGCCCTTCAATTTAACGCGCACGGCCCAGCGTGTGGCGTGCCGAGTGTGAAGCGGCGTGCTTACGCGGCGGCCTTGGCTTCCAGGGCCTTACGCGCCTGTTCGGCGATTGCGGCGAACGCCTCGGGCTCACGCACGGCGAGATCGGCGAGCACCTTGCGATCGACTTCGAGGCCGGCTGCATGCAGGCCACTGATGAAGGCGCTGTACGACATGTCGTGCAGGCGCGCCGCCGCGTTGATACGAATGATCCACAAACGGCGGAAGTCGCGCTTCTTGTTCTTGCGGTCGCGGTACGCGTAGCGCCAGCCGCGCTCCACGGTTTCCTTGGCGGCCTTCCACAACTTCGAGCGGCCACCGAAGGCGCCCTTGGCGTGCTTGAGGATCTGCTTCTTGCGCTTGAGACGAACGACGTTGGACTTGACGCGTGGCATAGTGGAAGTTCCTCAGGCCAGGATGAGACGCTTGATGCGCTTGACTTCGCCGTTCGTTTCGACGATCGCCGGGCGACGGAGATTGCGCTTCCGCTTGGCGTCCTTCTTGGTCAGGATGTGGCTCTTGTACGCCTTCAGGCGCCGCACCTTCCCCGATCCCGTCACGGAGAAGCGCTTCTTGGCGCCGCTGTGGGTCTTCATCTTCGGCATGATTTGCTCACGTCAGCGGTCAACCGCCACCATGTGGGGCGGTGTGTTCTCGAATCAGGCGCCGATCACCGGCCGGTGATCATTTCGGCGCGAGAATCATCGTCATCGACTTCCCTTCCATGGTGGGGGCGCTCTCGACCTTCGCGAGGTCGGCGAGTTCCTGCGAGACCCGTTCGACCACCGCCTTGCCCAGCTCGGGGTGGGCGATCTGACGGCCGCGGAACATGAGCGTCACCTTCACCTTGTTGCCCTCTTCGAGGAAGCGCCGCGCATGGCGGGTCTTCGTGTCGAAGTCGTGATCGTCGATCCCAGGGCGGTACTTGACCTCCTTGAGATGGATCACGTGCTGCTTCTTCTTCGCGAGTCGGGCTTGCTTGGCCTGTTCGAACTTGAACTTGCCGTAGTCCATGATGCGGACCACGGGAGGCCGAGCCGCCGCCGCCACTTCAACGAGATCGAGCCCAAGCTCCTGCGCCATGGACAGTGCGGCGTCCACTTCGAGGATTCCCAGCTGGCTGCCATCGGCACCGATCACGCGGACAGGACTGATCCGGATTTGCCGGTTCACCCGTGGCGGACGCTTCGTCGAATCCTGAATAGTGCGTACTCCGGTAGAAGAAACAGAAACGCGGACCCCGATTTGGAGCCCGCGTCGATCACGCCCATAAGCAAAGACGCGCGCACCTCGCGTGCACGTGCCTTGCCGGCCGTTCCGATGGACTCCAGCAGCACACCTCGCCGAGCCGATGCCGGAAACGAGGGCCGAAGGGTGGGAGCGGCATCGATGCCGATCCGCTTCTCGAATGTGTGGTGCAACAACAACAGGTGAAAGCTAGACAGGCCGCGGCGAAGGTCAACCCCCCGCCCCTCAGCCTGCCGCGACCAGGTGGTACGACTTGCCGTCGTGGGCCAAACGCCCGAAACCCACGTGGGCGTCATGCTCGAATACCAGCAACCACTCTTCGCGCAGCGCCTGGGCCAATAGCGCCCGCTTGGACTCGAGTGTCACCAGCGGCTCCACATCGTACCCCATAATCCACGGCAGTGGCAGGTGATGGCTTGTGGGGATCAGGTCACCCAGAAAGCACAGCGTCTCCCCACCTGATCGGATGATCACGCTCTGATGGTGCGGCGTATGCCCGGGGGTCGGACGCACGGTGATGCCGGGCCGCACCTCCTGCTCCCCCCGCACGACGTCGAGCTGCCCGGCAACCACCACGGGATGCCAGTTGGCGGGGAAATAGCTCGCGGCCGTGCGCTCGTTTGTGTGCTCGGCATAGTCGAGCTCGCCCGCCTGCACGAGGTAGCGCGCCCTGCGAAACGTCGGCAGCACCTCACCGGACGGCGCGCGCCAGCTGTTGCCACCAGCATGATCGAAGTGCAGATGCGTGTTGATGACCAGCGAAACGTCGTCCGCGGTGAACCCGGCGGCGCGAAGTCCATCTTCGAGGGCGGTCCGATCGTCTTCCCCCCGGTTCTCGACACCGTAGATGTCGTGGAACTTGGCGTTTTCCTTGTTCCCCAATCCGGTATCGAGCAGCAACAGCCCGTCATCGTGTTCGATGAGCAGGCAGCGCATCCCCAGCGGGATACGGTTCTTCTCATCCGCCTCCAGACGCCGCGACCAGAGCGTCTTGGGAACCACACCGAACATGGCCCCGCCGTCGAGTTGCTGCCCGCCCGCCTGGATGGCGTGTACGGTCAGACGGCCGACGGTGCGCGTTTCGAGCAGGGGCGCGGGAAACCCCGCGGGTAACCGGTCGTTCACGCGATGTTGTCCTCACTGGCAGGAAGCGGAAAGGCACGGCGGCGGCGATCCCGGGCAGAGACAGCGCGGCGTACCGACGACGGGGCGAGCAGCTGCTCCAGATCGTGCCACGTGTGATACCCCTCCTGTTCCGCAACACGCAGCATGCGGCAGAGGGCATGCGCCGTGGCCAGGGCGTCGCCGGCGGCGCGGTGGCGCGCCTCGATCTCGATGCCGAAGTAGCGCGTAAGGTGATCAAGCGACCGTCTTGGCAGGTCGGGGAGCAGCTTGCGCGCGAGTCGCACGGTACAGAGGCGGGGCCCGGACAGCACGTGCCCGGCCCCCCGGCGCAACTCCTCCCCCACGAAACGCCAGTCGAAGGCGGCGTTGTGCGCCACGAACACCGCCCCGGCGAGACGCTCCATCACCAGGGGGGCAATCTCGGCGAACGGCGGCTGATCGCGCACCATGTCCCAGCTGATCTGCGTCAACGCCGTAATATACGGGGGAATGGGCCGACCTGGGTTGACGAGCCGACTGAACACCTCGGCCACGTCCCCGCCCCGCACCTGTACGATGGCGATCTCGGTAATGCGGTCGCCGCTCGCGGCCTGCGTGCCGGTGGTTTCCACATCGACGACCGCAAAGGCGATGTCCGCGAGCCGAGGCGCGGCGGGACTCGCCCCTGCCCCAGGAGCGCTCCCGTGCGCTGACAGCGCCCAGTGACCGCTGGGGAGCCGCTGAAACTCGGGCTTGCCGCCAAGAAGAGCCAGGGCCATCCGCTCGGCTGCCTCAGGGTGCAGCCGCTGCACCTGACAGACCCGACACATGAGCGTCACCACGTCGAGCGGCCCTGCCGCCAGCAGATGCCCGGCACGCGCAGAGAGCGTGGTGGGGCGCGGCGCAACCGTCGCGCCGAATGGGGGGAGAGGGGCACTCACCGGCACAAGATAGCAACAGGACCACGTGCCCCGCTGGTTTTGGTGCGGGCGACCTCCTACGTTTCCCCTATCTTTGTGAAGATTTTCACAAGCTCTCGCGCTCCTACGTGAAACGCATCGCCGAATCAACCGTCCGCCGGCTCTCGATGTACCTCCGATATCTGGAGGATCTGGATACGCGCGGCCAGCAAACTGCGTCCAGCGACGAACTGGCTCACCTGTGCGGCACCACGCCGGCGCAGGTGCGCAAGGATCTGTCGTTCTTCGGGTCGTTCGGCAAGCGCGGCCTTGGCTACCCCGTGCATGAGCTCACGGCCCACCTGCGGGAGATTCTGGGGCTGCAGCGAGAGTGGCGGGTGCTCATTATCGGCGCCGGCAAGATCGGCGCGGCGCTCGCCAATTACCGCGGCTTCCGTCAGCGTGGATTCACCGTGAGCGGGGTCTATGACAACGACCCGGCCAAAGTGGGACAGCCGTGGGGAGAATCCATCGTGCGCCCCATGGACGCGCTTGAAGAAGACCTGGCCCGCCTCGATGCCCCCATTGCCGTCCTGGCAATCCCGGCCGAGGGCGCGCAAGCCGTTGTCGATCGGCTGGTGGCCGCTGGCGTCCGCGCCATTCTCAACTTTGCGCCGGCGCAGATCACCGTGCCAGCGCACGTGAACCTCAAGAGCGTGAACATGGCGATGGAGTTGGAAGGCCTCTCGTTCGCGCTCTCCAACCCCGGCTACCTCGACGAAGGTGCGGCCTGATCAGCCGTTGCTGGCCGCTGACGCGGCCAGCGCCTGAACCAGCGCCGAAAACTGGGCGGGGCCAAGGGTTTCCGGGCGCGCCGCCGGATCAAGCCCCGCCGCGTGCACGACCGCAAGCGCCCGCTCAGCGTCGAGCGCCCCCACGGTCCGAACCACGCGAAGCAGCTGCTTGCGCCGCAGGCCGAATGCCGCGAGCACAAAACTGCGATACCGCGCTTCCATTTGACGCGGGACAACCACGGCGTCGTTCGGCGTCACCCGCACCACGGCACTGTCCACGGCCGGCGGTGGATTGAACGACCCCGGCGGCACTTTGCGCAGCAGTTCGACTTGGACAAAGGCCTGCAGGTTGGCACTCAGCGCACCATAGATCTTGTCACCGGGCGGGGCGGCCATGCGGTCGGCCACCTCCTTCTGAACAAGGTAAACCGCGACGTCGGGACGAGGTAACGCCAACGCATGGAATATGATAGGGGTGGTAATGTAATACGGAACATTACCTGCAAGCACGAAGGGCCCACCGGCGACTTCGCCGAGATTCGTTGCGAGGACATCACCTTCGATGATTTCCACATTGGCCCGCCCGCTGTACCGGGCACGCAGGTGCTGCACGAGATCCCGGTCCACCTCGATTGCCACGAGACGGCCGGCCCGCTCCACGAGACGGTCGGTGAGCGCGCCTCGGCCGGGACCGATCTCGACCACCGTGCGCTGGGACACATCGCCGAGCGCGTCGGCAATGGCGTCGAGCACCCTTGTATCGTGCAGGAAATGCTGTCCGAATCGCTTCCGGGGCGCGGGCAGCTGCGAGGGCGGACGCGGTGTGGCGCCGGGCCCTCGTGGTCGACGCCCCCCGCCTGAGGTCGGGCGGCTCACGCCCGCCTCACGGGCGATCCACCACGACTACCGTACAGTCATCGCGCAGCGGTGTGTGGCCCACGTGGGTCTCCAGATGGGTGAATACGCGTGAGAGGATGTCGTCCGGGGTCGCCTCCCGCGGCACTTGGACAAGCGTCGCCAGCACCGCCTCCTCCGTGAGTCGGTCCCCCGCCTCGTTGCGCGCGTCGACTACCCCGTCGGTGAAGAACACCAGCCGGTTCCCCGGCTTCCAGGTCATGACGCTCTCTTCAATGGTATCCTCGCACCAGCCCAACGGCGGCGTGACCGCCCCCAGCCTGGTGCATGTCCCGTCGGCGCTCATGGCGAACGCATGGGGGTGGCCGGCGTTGGCGTAGCGCAATTCACCCGCTCGGGTGTCGATGACCGCATAGCACATGGAGATGGACATCTCGGTACTCTCCAGCTCATCCCGCAGGCTGCGCTGCACCGCCTCGAGAGCAATCGAGGGATCGAACGCGGCCTGCATATGAATGCCGGCGGCACTGAGGGCCAGCGCCATGATGAGAGCCGACTGGTAGCCATGCCCCGAGACATCGCCGATCAGCACCCCCGTGCGCGCCTGGTCGAGACGCGCCAGCAGGAAGAAATCGCCGCCGACGCTCTCCGCCGCGACTACGCGGGCCGCGGCCCGAGCCTCGGGGAGCACCACGCGTGGATTTGGCAAGAGCTTGAGCTGCAACTCGTTGGCCAGCTTCATCTCACGCGCCATCTGCTGTCGCTCCACGGCTGCGCGCACCAGCGATACGTTGTGCATGGCCGTGCCCAGCTGCGTGCCCACGGCAACCGCCAGCTTGCGGTCACCGGCGGTGAACGGCGCCCCGTGATCGCGTCCGCCCAGTACGAGGACGCCCAGCGGAATGGTGCCGCCTTCGTTCCCGCGCCGTGTCGGCACGGCGAAGGTCCCGGTGATGCCCACGCCGGTGCTGGGGCGTGTAATCGCGACCGCCAGCAACGGCGCGCCCTGCCCAGCCAGGATCGGATCGCCGGCGGCGGCCGCCAGCCCGTCTTCGGTGCAAGCGCTGCCAGACCGGAAGGCACGGACCGCAATGTGCTCCGGATGATCGAGGGGCACCGGCGCATACGAACGATCGCCCAGGCCCATGGTGGCAATGGGAACGAGCGCCCCCAGTTGCCGATCGGTCTGCAGGAAGACCGCCCGCCTAGCCCCCACCGTGGTGGCCAGTTCGACCAGCAGGGTGTCGGCGATCGTCTCGACGGAGGTCGAGCTCCCGAGCAACTCGCCAATGGCGTACAGCAGATTGATCTCTTCGTACCGCTCAACGAGCTCGCGCGTAGCGCCATCGCGCTCACGCGTGAGGCGCCGCACCACGGGTAGAAGACGTCCGAGCAGGCGATCGGCGTCGGCCGCGTGCCCCGGCTCAACGAAGAGCCATCCGACACTGTCGCCAGTGGTCACCAACTGCGCGTGCAGCGCGTGGGAGCGCGCCCACGTGGCGACATCCCAGGCGGTGGCGCCGGCTACCGTGCGTTGACCAAATGCCGCGGACGAGGCGCCAAGCAGAGAGGGCGTCACGGATCCCTCGCGGCGCTCCCAGATGGCGGCCTCTCGCCCGGTGGCCTCGCGGAATGCGGCCAGGAGGGCGGCGACCTCTGTCATGTACGGCGCAGGACCAGGCGAACGCGATGTCCGGCGTCGAGGCGATGATTCTCGACCAGATCCATGAGCTGGCGCATGAGAAACAGCCCCCGTCCGTCCTCCCGATCGAGCCACCCCTCGTCATCCGGGGTGCGTGCAACGAGCTCGAAGTCGAACCCGTCACCCTCATCCGTCACGTCAACCACCAACTCGTCGGCAACCAGCGCGACCACCACGAGTACCTGTCGCTCCTCCATGCCGGCATTCCCCCGCATCATGGCATTGGCCAGCACTTCGGTTACGGCGACCGGTACGTTGAGCCGACAGTGCCGCGGCGAGAACCCGGCGTCGTGGCACATGGCGACGATCGCCTCCACCACCGGCCCGATGTGGCCGAGCTCGGACGTGAGCGTCCACTGCCGCATCATGCGCGCCCCTCCCCCACTGCGGACCGGCGAAGCCGAGGCCGTGGCTGGATCGTGACGCCGCTCATGCCGGATACCGGTGCTGCGGTGAGGTGCGCGCGTCGCCACTGACCTCAGCGGCCCCCGAGTGCGTCAGCCAGCGTGGCGTACAGCGGAAAGAGGGCGTCGAGCCGCGTGAGTTCGAAGAGCGTCCGGAGGTCTTCGTTGAGCCCGACCAGCCGCAGGTCACCACCGCCTTCCCGCAGTCGGCGGCTCAGGGAAACGAGCGCACCGAGCCCCGAGCTATCGATGTAGCCGGAATGGCTGAAGTCCACCACCACCAGGCGAGCCCCCTGATCCGCGGCATCGAGGACGGCCTGCTTGAACTCCTGCCGGTTCGTCACGACGAGCTGACCCTCCACCGTGACCACCACGGTGTCGTCTGTACGAGAAAGTGCGAAGCTCATGCCTGGCTCGGGAGTGAGGGACTACGGAGTTACGGCGGCCTGCAGGGCCGTCACCGCCGCCACATGCACAATGTCGTCGGCTGTCGCCCCCCGAGACAAGTCACTGCACGGTTTGGCGAGTCCCTGCAGGATGGGGCCGATGGCAATGCCATGGCCCAGTCGCTGCGTGAGCTTGTAGGCGATATTGCCGGCATCGAGGGAGGGGAAGACCAGCACATTGGCCACCCCCGCGGCCGGTTCTCCGGATGCCTTGCGGCGAGCCAGTTCCGGGATGAGCGCGGCATCGACCTGCAACTCACCGGAAACGACGAGTTCCGGCGCCTCCGCGCGCACGATCGCCACCGCTTCCCGCACCTTGCTTACCGACGGACCGTCGGCGCTCCCCATGGTGCTGTAGGACAGGAACGCGACGCGGGGTTCGTCGCCTACGATGCGCCGACGATCGGCTGCCGCCGCCAACGCAATGTCGGCCAATTGCCGCGCCGTTGGGTCGGGGACCACGGCACAATCGGTATACGTGAGGACTTCGCCCTCGTTCCCGCGAAACGGCGGTACACACAGGTAGAAGGCGGACGACACGGTTCTCACGCCGCGGGCCGCACCGATGGTCCACAGGGCGGCGCGCAGAACGTCAGCCGTGGTGTGTACCGCACCAGCCACACAGCCATCAGCTTCGCCGAGTGCCACGAGACAGTCGGCGAAGTAGAGTGGGTCACGGGCCAGCCGTTCGGCATCCTCCCGCATCAGACCGCGGCTGCCGCGCCGCGCCAGCAGGTGTTCCACCACCGCCGCTCCTCGCGGATCCTCCAGCGGATCCACGATGACGGCACCGGCCGGAACGACGCCTGTCGGGGCGTCGCCTCGGCGAACCAGCACCGGCGTGACACTCCCCAACTGGTGCAGCCGATGGACCGCCGATGCCGTGCGCGGATCCGTGGCTTCCGGGAACAGAATGGTCCGACGCGCTGGCGCCGCCCGCCGATGCAGTGACGCCAGAAAGTCACTCGCCGCATGGGTCGGCGCGGCAGACTCCGCTCGATCGCTCATGCCACCGGACCACTGGGCGACGGCGGGGCTGCTTGCCCGAATCCCTGTTCACGATAGCGCGTCACAAGCGCCTGCCCCACGATCGGATGTACCAATCCCGAGACGTCGCCACCGAACTTGGCCACTTCCCGCACCATGCTCGAGCTGATGTACGTGGTGTCGAGCGACGGGGTCATGAAGACGGTCTCGAGGTCGGGATAGAGGTGCCGATTCATGAGGGCAATCTGAAACTCGTACTCGAAGTCGCTGACCGCGCGCAGCCCTCGCACATTGACGCGCGCACCCACCTCCCGGGCGAACTCGACGAGCAAGCCCCTGAACGACCGCACCTGGATGCGCGGATCGCCATTGGTGCACTCGTGGATGAAGGCCATGCGCTCGTCAACCGTGAAGAGCGGTTGCTTGTTCATGTTGTTGGCGACCGCCACGATGAGGTGATCGGCGAACGTCAGCGTTCGCTTGATCAGATCTTCGTGCCCGTGGGTGACCGGATCGAAGGAGCCGGCGTACAGCGCGACGAGCGGGCCGCGCGGACGATCGCGGTCGGCCGGAACGGCCGTGTCGAGGTTCACGAGTCGAGGCGGAAAAAGGTCAGGGCGGTTGTCCCATATCGTCGGGTCTCTCCCATGGTCGGAAGTGCCACCGATGACGAATGTTCAACAGCGAACACGGCAGCGAAAGGGACGGCGAGCCATTGCTCGGCCAGTCGGCGGGCCGTGTCGCTGGCGTACGGTGGGTCGGCGAACGCCACGTCGTAGCTGCCCGGGCGCAGATGTTCAACGAAATGAACCGCTTCGCCCCGGTGGATGACGGCACCGCTGTGCCCGCCCAACGCGTCGAGGTTTGCCTGAAGCACCTTGAGGGCACGTGGCGCCTGCTCGACGAAATCGCAGTGTGCCGCCCCCCTCGAGAGGCTCTCGAGCCCAAGGGCGCCGCTTCCGGAACACAGGTCGAGGACCCGCGCGTCGGGCAGCAGCGGATGCACCATGCTCATCCACGCTTCGCGCACCCGGTCCGCTGTGGGACGCACCAGATCTCCGGGGGGGGCCGCGAGACGACGCCCCTTCCAGCGGCCGGCAATGATGCGCATGCCGCCTATTCTCCTGGATGGCGAACGTCCGCCACGCGCAGTTGGAGCCGCGACACGCCGCGATATTCATCGCGCTCGAGCTTGAAGACCAGATCGAAGGCCCGGGCGACATCGAAGCCGCCCGCTCGCTCGGCCATGCCCCACCCCACCGCTTCCAGGTCACCGCGCCGGGATTCGACGAGGAACTTGAGTCCGTCGCTGCCGATCTTGCGCGGTGCGCAGGCGAGTCGCGCGCCCGTGGCACGAAAGACCGGGGCCGGGTTGCCCACACCGAACGGTTCGAAGTGACGGAGCAGCTTCTCGAGATCCTCGCCAATGTCATCGAGCGGTACGTCGAGGTCCACGCGCAACACCGGGACGAGATCGTCGACGGTGAGCTGCCGCTTCGCCACTTCATCGAATCGCTCGACGAACGCCGGCAACTGCCTCGCGTCCATGGTCAGGCCGGCCGCTGCCCGGTGCCCGCCGTAGCGCTGAAACAGATCGGCGCACTCGCCGAGGGCCGCGTGCAGATCGAAAGCGCTGATGGAGCGCCCGGAGCCCTTCCCCACCCCGTGCTCGACCGCCACGAGGACCGCCGGTCGTGCCGTCTGCTCCACAATGCGCGAGGCCACGATCCCGATGACCCCCGCATGCCAGCCCTCCCGATGGAGGACATGCGCAAACCGGTCGCGCGCCACCGGCTGCTCGACCTGACGCAGGGCGTCGTCGAGTACCGCCCGATCGAGTTCCTGGCGCGCGCGATTGAGCTCTTCCAGTTCGCGCGCGATCGCGTTGGCTTCGTCCTCGCGCTCGGCCAGCAACAGACGCAGCCCGAGCTTGGCATCGGCAATGCGCCCCGCAGCGTTGAGCCGCGGCGCCAGCACGAAGCCGACGCGCCCGGCGGTGAGCGCCTTGCCTTCGAGCCCTGACGACCGGATGAGCGCCCGCAACCCGGGGTGGGTGGTCTCGGCCAGCAGCTTCAACCCGTAGCGCACGAGCACGCGATTCTCACCGCGCAGGGGAGCCACGTCGGCAATCGTTGCGAGCGCCACCAGATCGAGCTGACGGTGCGCCAGTGACACAGGCACGCCCAGCGTCTCGCAGAGCGCCAATGCCAGCTTGAAGGCAACGCCCACTGCCGCGAGATCCTTGTCGCTCGACGCGCAGGCAGGGTGACGCGGGTTGCACACCGCATACGCCGGCGGCATACCGTGTCCCGGGAGGTGGTGATCGGTGACGATGACATCCACCCCGCCGCGCATCAGGTCGTCCACGGCGCCATGCGCGCTCGTGCCGCAGTCGCAGGTCACGACCAGCGTCGCCCTCGCTGCCCGCGCGGCGGCCACGCCAGCCGCGCCCAGGTCATATCCGTCGGTCAGGCGATTGGGCACGAAGGGCACCACGTGGCGGGCACCGCATCCGCGCAGCACGCGAGTAAGCAGCGCCGTCGACGACATCCCGTCCACGTCGTAATCGCCGTGCACGAAGATGACCTCCTGTCGGCGTACCGCGTCGGCCATGCGCGCCACGGCGCGCGCGGCATCGTGCAAGACCCCGGGCGCTTCGACATGGTCGAGTCGCGGGCGCAGGAACCGCTTCGCCGCGTCAGGGGCCGCATATCCGCGCGCGGCAAGCAGCCGACACACGTCGGCAGGCAGCAGGAGTTCCTGCTGCAGCCGAGCGACGGTGTCGGGTGCGGGAGCCGCAACAGGCACCCAGCGGGCCGCCGGGCGCAACGGCGCCACGCCCGGCGACGAGGCGGTGACCTTGGCCAAGGCGCTCACGGACGCGCCGAGTGATGGGGGAGCAGACACACTGGCAATCTACGCCGACGCTCGAGCGAGGGGCAGGAGCGAGAGGCGGGAGCGCGGCGGGGATTCGCGCGCAGCGCTCAGGCGCTGGCGCGCTGGTACAGCAACACGCCGCACTCTTCGCAGGGTTCGATCACCGTACCGGTGGACATGATCGCACGGCGCTGCAGGGGAATGGCCGTGTCGCACGCACTGCAGCAATTCTCGCGAACCTCGATCAGTGCGGCCGCGCGGCGTCGTGCCGCGACCCGTTCATACTTGGCCAGCAGGCCCACCGTCACCGCGGATGTGGCGAGCTGTCGGCGGGCGCGCTCGGTAGCGAGTTCGGCATCGATGCTGGCACGCTGGCGCTCCAACTCGTCGCGCGCGGCTCCCTGATCAACACTGACTTGCGCCAGTACTTCGCGATGCGCCGACAGGGCGGTGCGCAGATCGGTTACCCGGCGCGCCATCGTGAGTGCCTCGCTCTCGCCATCGGTCAGTGCCCGACGCGTGGCCTCCACGCGCGCCGCCGCCGTCGTGGCATCCTGCAGTCGTTCCGCCGCCGCCAGCTCCGCCGCGGCACGCTCGTGCAGCGTTCGTGTTTCGGCCAGACGCCGATCGAGCAGGCGCTGACGGGTCAGTTCGCGTTCGAGCGCCGCCTCCGTGCGCGCGACCTCTTCGACCGCCCGCTTCTGCGTCGCGTCCAGCAAGGTCAGCCGAGGCGCAAGGGCATCGCGCCGGGCTTCAATGTCGCGGATCCTGTCATCATGGGCCTGCACCGCGAGCAGCGCCTCGAGATCACCGTGCACCACGGGTCACGTCCCCCCAGCTTTCGGCCGACCACGCGGGGAGCGCATCGGCATCAGTCGTCGAATCTCCGCTTCCAGCTCCAGCCGTTCCCGCATCAACGTGTCGTGCTCCTCGCGGGTGGCCCCGCGCATGGCCACACGCAATTCATCGACCCGCCGTTCCAGCACGCGCACGTCGAGCTTGGAGAGACTGAGACCGATGTCGGCGGCGACGACATCGAAGGCGCCTGCCTCTGTGAGTTCACGCAAGACCCGCAAGGTCTCCGAGGTCAGGCGTTCCGCGACTTGTTCGAGGTCGTCTTCCAGCGGCGCGTGCAGCAGCGCGTCGAACAGTTCACGGTACGCCAGATCACGGAAGGTGTCGGGGGGATGCCGCTCCGCGACACGTTCGGCCACGCCGCGCTCGACCATCATGGCGCGCACCAGCGCCCGTTCAACCGGCTCGTCGCGTCGTGGGCGCGGCGGCACGGTGGTGGCCTGCCATTCCGGTCCCTGCTTGTATCCTCGCCGGCGCGGGGTCCATGCAGG
The DNA here is from genome assembly GCF_027531815.1 of Gemmatimonas sp. NCBI lineage: Bacteria > Pseudomonadati > Gemmatimonadota > Gemmatimonadia > Gemmatimonadales > Gemmatimonadaceae > Gemmatimonas > Gemmatimonas sp. The sequence goes on from NZ_JAPZSK010000010.1 coordinate 237,208, forward strand.
GCGCTGTTCGGCCGGCGGAGGCGGCAACGGTGCCGGCTCATCCTCACGCCCGCCCCCCGCCCACACCTCGTCACCCGGCGGCCCCTGGCGCAGGGACTCGTCGGCGCCTTCCCCCCACGCCGCCCCACCAACCGGTCGACCCGCATGACGACGCCCCCCCGCGTCCGGCAGCGCATCGGCCTCGGCCGACAGCGTTCCCTTGTCGACGTGCGTGACGTCGGCCAGACGCGCCAGGTACATGTCCCGCGTGAGCGGTTCCTTCGCGGCCCGGATCGTGGGGAGCAACTTGTCGATGGCCGTTCGGCGATGTCGCAGATCGGTAAACCACCCGCGGCGCTCGAGCAGCTGCACCTGCCGATCGAACAGGTCGATGGCATTGCCCAACTGCGCCTCCATCCCCGCCCGGCCGTGCTCGTGCACGAAGCTGTCGGGGTCCTCCCCGTCCGGCAGACTGACGACCTGAACAGACGCTCGCGCCCGCAGCAGCTCCAACCCCGAGCGAAAGGTGGCCTTCTGGCCGGCCTCGTCACTGTCGTACAGGAGGAACACGTTCGCGGTGTACCGGGTGAGCAGTTGCGCCTGCTCTTCGGTGAGCGCCGTTCCGAGCGGGGCCACCACCTCTTCCAGGCCTGCCAGCGACAGGCGGATAGCGTCGAGATACCCTTCGACCACGATGGCCCGCGAGACCCGGCGCATGGCCTGCTTCGCCGTGTGCAGCCCGTACAGCGTGCGGCGCTTCTGAAAGACCGGCGACTCCGGGCTGTTGAGATACTTCGGCTGCTCGTCGCCCATGGCGCGGCCGCCGAAGCCGACATAGCGGCCGAGTTCGTCCTGTATGGGAAACATCACGCGCCCGCGAAAGCGGATGCGTGGTTCCCCCTCCCCCTCCCGATGCACGAGGATGCCACACTCCAGCTGGCGCGCGTCATCCACCCCGAGCGCGTGCAGGTGACGGCGAAGCGCCTGCGGATCACGCGGGGCAAACCCCAATCCGAAACGATGCCAGGCGTGCGGGTCGAGGGCGCGGGACTCGAGGTACTCGCGCGCGGCACGCCCAGTCTGCTCGTCCCGCAGCTGCCCCTGGAACCATTCCGCCGCCGCGGCGAGCGCCTCGTAGTTGGGCGCGTTCGGATCGGGCGCCTGCGCCCGACGCGGGGTGTCGACGACCTCGATCCCCACCTTCTCACCGATGTACTTCACGGCGGACGGCCAGTCGAGACCGAGACGCTTGCGGATGAAGGTGAACACGTCACCGCTTTCGTGGCAGACGAAGCAGTGATAGCTGCTGTGCGACGGGGAGACGGAGAAGTTGGCGTTCTTCCCCTGGTGAAAGGGACAGGGCCCGCGCCACGTCCCTCCCGAACGCTTGAGGGGGACGAACTCGCCAATCACCTCGACGATGTCCGCCGCCTGACGCACCCGTTCCACAGTTTCGTCAGCGATCACGAGTCCCACGCCCCCCATGCGCCTGGTGCATACCCGAATCAACCGGCTCTACGCCAGCTCCGCCACCGTGACGCCGTCCCCGCCTTCGTTCCAGGCCCCAAGGCGGAAGCCGGTGACGCGGGTGTCCTTCTTGAGCATTTCGCCGACACGCGCGCGGAGCGCCCCGGTGCCCTTGCCGTGGATGATGCGGAGTTCGCGCAGGTCATTTCGGATGGCCGCATCAAGGGCCTGCAGCACCTGATCGTCCACCTCGTCCACGCGCAGCCCGCGCACATCGACCTCGCGCACCGGTTCGACCTCCGCGATGTCCCCCAATGCCAGCTTGAACGTGGCCACTGGTGCGGCCTTCGTCCGTGTCAGCGCCGAGAGGGGTACGGTCAGCGACAGCGACCCCACGGTCACGCGGGCTTCGTCTCCGCGAACAGAAACGATGCGCCCGGCCTTGTCCCCGAGCGTCGAGACCAGGACATGATCCCCTGCGGCCAGCGGGCGTGATGGTGCGGACCGGGCGACCGGAACCGGAGCCGCCCCCGACTTGCGCGCTTCGGCACGCGCGCGTCCGCGCGCCGCGCGCTGCTCAGCCGCCTCGAGCGCGTGGCTCTGGGCAGCGGCCGCCTCCTCAATGGCGCGCCGCGTGGTGCGTGCCGCATCGTCGAAATCTGCCGCGGCGTTGGCGGCACGTGCCCGGATCTCCGCAATGGCGCGCTCCACCTGTCCGCGCGCGTCGAGCAGGTAGCGTCGCGCTTCCTGGCGCGCCTTCCGCTCCGCGTCACGCTCCTGCTCGCGAACCTTCTGCTCGCGATCGCTCACCGCGGCCATGCGTGCCCGCGCCTTCTCGTTCTCGCGCTGCACGAGCTGCTCACGCTCGCCCAGCAGCGCCTCACGCGCTTCGACATCGGCGAGGAGCACCGCCAGGTCGCGCTCACCCTGCGGCAACCGTTCTTCGGCACGCGCGATGACCGCTTCGGGCAGCTGCAGACGGCGCGCAATGCTCAGCCCGTAACTGCGTCCGGGGATACCCTTGAGCAGACGGTAGGTTGGCGCCAGCTGGACCGCATCGAATTGCAGCGACGCGTTGACCACGCCTGCCACATCGGAGGCGAGCAGCTTGAGCTGGCCGAGGTGCGTGGTGGCCATTGTGAGCGTGCCGCGCCGCGTCAGCGTCTCGAGAATGGCACCGCCGAGGGCGGCACCTTCCGCGGGATCGGTCCCCGAGCCCAGCTCGTCGATGAGCACGAGCGATGCCGGGGTGGCCGACTGGAGGATCTCCGCGAGGTTCTTGAGGTGGGCGCTGAAGGTGGAGAGGCTGGCCTCGATGCTCTGCTCGTCGCCCACGTCGGCCAGCACATTGTCGAACACCGGCAGCCGACTCATGGCACCAACGGGGGCCGGTACACCGGCCTGTGCCATCATGCACACCAGCCCGGTGGCCTTGAGCAGCACCGTTTTGCCGCCCGTGTTGGGGCCCGACACCAGCAGGGTGCGCTCGTCGGGGTGCAAGGTGAGGTCGAAGGGCACGACGGGGACGCCCTTGGCGAGCAGCAAGGGATGCCGCCCGTCGACGATACACACCCCCTCGGCGGGGGCGCCGAAGGCGGGAGGAGCGCAGTTGGCGTCGAGGCTGTAACGCGCCCGCGCATAGAGGCTGTCGAGGGCGACCAGTGCATCGAAGGCCGCACCGATCGCCTCGTGATAGGGGTGCAGTGCCTCGGTGAGGTCGCGCAGCACGCGCTCCACCTCGCGTTGCTCCTCGATCTCGAGTTCACGCACCCGATTCCCGAATTCCACGGCCACCGGGGGCTCGACGAAGATCGTCGCACCCGTGCCCGAACTGTCGTGCACGATGCCGCCCACGTATCCCTTGGCCTCGCGTCGCATGGGAATGACCCAGCGGCCGTTGCGCATGGTGATGGAGAGGTCGCTGACCTGATGATGCGTCTCGAGCTTGCCCATCTCGCGTTCGAGCAGCCGCACGAGTTCGCCCTCGGCCTGCCGCAGCTCACGGCGGACGCGGCGGAGGGCCGGTGAGGCGTCATCGCGCACGGTGCCATCGTCACTGATGGCGCGCGCAATGGCCTCTTCCTGCGCCCGCAGGTCGATGAGGGCTTGCGCGTAGTTCGTGAGGTAGGCCAGCACGATGGCCGGCCGGCGCGGGTCGCGCAGCATTTCCCGCATGCGCCGCGACGAGCGCAACAGGGTGGCCCCCTGCAGCAGTTCGAGGGCGGTCCACGTGAGCCCCGCAATGCGCAGTCGCTTGAGCGCCTCGCCGAGGTCGGGGATGCTCTCCGTGGGCCACCCAAGCTCCGACACCAGGAGGGCGCGCACCGCGTTCACCCGCGCGTGCTCGGCCTCGATCCATTCGCGGTCGGTGCGCGGAACCAGTGCCCGCACCGCCGCCGCCCCGGGGGCCGACGATGCCCGTCCGGCCACGTACGCCAAAAGGCGAGGAAACTCGAGAATGCCGAGCGCGTGCGCGTTCATGAAGTCCGGCTGGCGAGCCGGCTCGTGCCGGCGTTAAGAGCGCGCGAGCTCCTCGCGCACCACGGCGTTGATGACACTGCCATCAACGCGCCCTTTGAAGGCGGGCATGACGCGGGCCATGACCGCACCCACGTTGGCGGCGCCAGCGGCAATGGCCTGCTGCACGGCCGCCCGGATTTCGGCGGGGTCGACCTGCGCGGGCAGGTAGACCTCGAGCAGCGTGACCTCCTGCTGCTCCTTGTCACGCAAATCGGTGCGACCCGCCCTGGCATAGAGCTCGACGGATTCACGCCGTTTCTTGATTCCCTTGCGGATGACGTCGATGACATCATCGTCGGTGGCGCCCCGGCGCAGCTCGATCTCGCGATTTCTGACCTCGGACACGATCATGCCAAGCAGCATCACGCGATCCTTCTGCTGTTCCCGCCGGGCGGCCGCCTGATCTCCCTGCAGCTGCGCCAGCAGCCTACCGCCACTGGCGTCCACGGGACTGCTCACCCGTTCCGGGTGCGGCGATTCTTACGGACAGCCGCGTTCATCTTGCGCTTGCGGCGCTCCGACGGCTTCTCGTAATGACGATGCTTGCGCAGGTCGGACAGGATGCCGGCCTTTTCGCACTTCTTCTTGAAGCGCTTGAGCGCACGCTCGAAGTTTTCGTCCTCGTGGATGATGACTTCCGACAAACTGAACCTCGGTTGTGATCGCGACAGCGTCGCGACGTGTGCAGGAATGAGAAAATCGGCCCTTTTCGGGCCAGCCTCTAATGCTAGACGCCCCGGCTTCCACGGTCAAGCGCACAACCGGGAGGACTTGTCGGCGCAGCAGATGGTGAGGGGGCGCCCCACTTCCCGGGGCCACAGGGGATCCCGCCAATCACCCGGGCGGCCAGCCGAGCGCACGCCCACCCAGCACATGCAGGTGCAAGTGTCCAACCGATTGCCCCCCATCGCGCCCCACGTTGGTGACGACACGATAGCCCGAGTCGACGACCCCCTCACGGCGGGCCACTTCCGCGGCCAAGGCCATCGTGTCCCCCAGCAGTGCGGCGTCGGAGGCGGCCGCCAGCGAGTCCACGTGCGCCCGCGGAATGACCAACACATGCACCGGTGCCTGCGGATGCAGGTCCCGGAAGGCCACGGCGAGCTCGTTTTCGGCCACAATCGTCGCCGGCAGAGTACCCGCCGCTATACGACAGAACAGACACGAGTCGGTCACGTCCCCTCCAGAGGTTCGGGCTGAGTTTCCGCAAACGATGACGGTGCCGTACCGAACACCATGCGCGCCGCCGCCAACGCGGCCACGGCCGCCGTTTCGAAGCGCAGGATGGTCGGGCCAACGCTGACCGGACGGAAACCGGCCCCGGCTAGCAGCGCCAGTTCGTCACGCTCGAGCCCGCCCTCGGGGCCGACCGCGATGACGAGCGGGTGCGTCAGCGATGCCGATGCGTTTCCAACAAATGGCGCGCCGTCGGGATCCAGCACCACCCGGTCGCCGGGGGGCGCGGCGAGCAGCGCCCGCTCCAGATTGGCCTCGGGAAAAGGCTGCGGCAGCCAGGCGCCCTCCGACTGCGCCAGCGCGCCTTCCATGCGGGCACGGACCTTTCCCTGGAAGCCGACCCCTTCTCCCCGCGGAGAGACGCTGCGCGAGCGCCGCCACAGGACCGGACGCCAACTCGTCGCCCCCAGTTCGGCGGCTTTCTCCGCCAGCCACAGCATGCGATCCCGATCGGCAACCGGCACCAGCAAGTGCACCGGCGGCAGCGGCTCGACGCGCTGCGCCGACGCGACTTCAATGTGCGCCGTGCTCTTGGTGACCTGGACGACGATCCCCTCCCCGACCAGTCCCTGCCCGTCGCGCACCCCAACCAGGGCCCCCGGCCCCAGCCGCAGCACGCGCAAATGACGCACGGCGGCCTCGTCGAGTGCCACCATGCTCCCGGCACCGAAGGCGCTCGCGGTAACGAACTGCGGCCGTCCGGCGGCTACGCCAGTGCGATCGAGACCGACCACCAGATGTCCTCCGCATCATCGTCCAGCAGGCGCCACCCGTGAGCCGCCAGCACCTGCTGCATCGTCTCGCGTTCCTCGAGCAGAATGCCGCTGAGAATGGCTGTGCCGCCGGGGCGGAGGGCGGCCGCGATCGCCGGCAGCAGCTCGATGAGCACCGATGAAATGATGTTGGCAAGCACCAGATCGACCGGCGCCACCAGCGGCAGCAGTACCCCGGCGTCGGCTTCGAACACATGGACCCGATCGCTCACGCCATTGCGCGCCACGTTCCGCTCGGCGTCGGGGATGGCGTCGGCGTCGAGCTCAATGGCATACACCCGCCCGGCACCCAGTTTCGCCGCGGCTATCGACAGCACGGCGCTCCCGGCCCCCAGGTCGGCCACCACAGCGCCCGGCGTCAACTGACGCGGCAGCAGCCGCACGACGCCCCGCGTGGTGGCATGCTCCCCCGTTCCGAAGGCCATACCGGGCTCGATGACGATCGATGTGCGCGGATCGAGCTCCGCACTGAGCCACGGTGGTGCCACCGTCAGCGCGCCCAGCTGGTGGGAGGTAATGCGCGCCTTCCAGGCTTCCGTCCAGTCGATGTCAGGAACCGGCGAGGTTTCCAGCACGGCCAGTTCGTCCGCTTCCGTCACCGCCCGGTGTACGGCCTCGAGATCGGTCCCGGGCGGAAAGTGCGTGACCAACGATGGCCCATCTTCGTGCACCCCCTGGGCCCCGACGGCGAAGAGCGCTCCAAGACAGGCCGCACGCGCGCCAGGGTCCCTGGCCGGAACCACCCGTACGCTGATCCAGCGTCCGGCAGCGGAAGCCGACGAATGATCAGGCACCAAGCACTTCCTTCATTTTCGACCAGAACCCCTTCTCCCGCCGTTCGGGTGCCTGGCCCTGCATGCTGGCCAGACGCTCGATCAGCTGCTTCTCGTCTCCCTCAACCGACTGCGGTGTCCAAAGCTGCACCTTGACGTGCAGGTCGCCCGTTCCCGACGCGTTCACCCGCGGCAAGCCGCGTCCGCGGAGGTGAAACACCGCGCCGCTCTGGGTGCCCGGCGGCACGCGCAGCGACAGGTCGCCGGTGACACCCGGCACCTTCAACTCGGCGCCGAACACCAGCTGCGGATACGTCACCAATGCTTCGCAGAACAGATCTTCGCCGTCGCGTTCGAAGCGCTCGTCATCCTCGACCTCGAACACCACCAACACGTCACCGCGGGTGCCACCGCGCGGGCCAACATTTCCCGTCCCCCGTAGCGTCATGTATTGTCCGGTGGCCACCCCGGGCGGAACCGTGATCTTGAGCGTGCGCTCCGCACGGACGCGTCCTTCTCCGCGGCACTTCTTGCACGGATTAGACACCACAACGCCCTCACCGGCGCAGGTGGGACACGGTGCCACCGAGACGAACTGCCCGAAGAAAGAGCGTTGTGCACGCCGCACCTCTCCCGCGCCGCCGCAGGTACCGCAGGTGGTAGGCTTGCTGCCCGCCTCGGAGCCGGAGCCTTCGCACGGTTCGCAGACTTCAAGCACCTTGAGCGTCACCGTCTTCTCGACGCCCGTTGCCACTTCAGGGAGCGTCAACGGCAATGCCAGCTTGACATCCTGACCGCTGCGCGGGCCGGAGCGCCTGCCACCAGCGGCCGCGCCGAACAGATCGCCAAAGCCGCCGAAGTCGCGCATGAAGATGTTCAGCGCTTCGGACAGGTCCACGTGCTGGTAGGCAGACTGGGCTCCGCCCCCCCGAAGCCCCGCCTCACCGTACCGGTCGTAGGCGGCGCGCTTTTGCGCGTCCCGGAGGATGTCGTAAGCCTCCGTGATGCTCTTGAACTTCTCTTCGGCCTCCTTCGAACCGCCATTGCGATCGGGATGCCACTGCATCGCCAGCCGGCGATACGCCTTCTTGATGTCGTCGTCGGATGCGTCGCGCGGTACGCCGAGGACCGCGTAGAAATCAGCCATGATGGTGTCGAGCGAGTGCTGCGAAAACCCGGCACGACGCCAGGGGGGCGGCGCCGGGACAAAGCGCGGAGCGGGCACCGCGACCGGAGCCGCGGCTCCCGTACGACGCCCGATCGGCAGACAGAATCCGGATAACCTAACCCAGCCGGGGCACCGATAGGTCCCGGCAGCCTGTCCCGGCGCCGGGAGCCCTCCTAGCAGAGCAGATTCGAGACCAGGCGGGAGGTGTGGTCGACCAGCGCGATGACCTTGTCGTACGGCATGCGCGTGGGACCGATGACCCCAATCACTCCGCTCAGCGACCCGGCGTTGTATTCGGCGGTCACGACCGTGAAAGGCTCCAGGCGCGGGTCGCCGTGCTCGTTGCCAATGGTGATGGAGATGCCTGGCCCCCCTCCGCGCGTCTCGAGCAACCGCCCGAGCTGCTGGCGGGTCTCGGTGAGCTCGATCAACTGACGCAATCGCTCGCCACTGGCGAATTCCGGCTTGTCCGCCAGGAGCGACGGCTGCCCAAGCACCACCGTATCAAGGGGATCCGCCGCGGCCCGCCCGAAGACCTGCTCTCCCTCCTGCACAAAAATGTTGAGCAGCTCGGCCGCCTGCGGGGTAGTCGCCACGTCACGCAGTCGCGAGGCAAGCGAGGTGCGGACCTGGTCGAGCGTCAGGCCGGCCAGTCGCTCGTTGAGCACGATCGTGACCCCGATGAGCGCTTCGTCGGCAATGATGCCGGGCACCTCGACGAAGATGGTCCGCACGGCCCCGCCACTGAGACTGAGCACCATGAGGAGGCGATCAGACGAGACGCGCACCAGCTCCACCTGACGCAGGGCCGCGCGATCGAGACGCGGGCCAAGGGCGACTCCCAACTCCTGGGTAAGCACACCGAGAGACTGCGCCGCCCGACGCAGGATGTTCTCGATCGCCGAGCCCCCGCCCTGAATGTCCTCAGCGAGCCGCCGACGCTCGTCTCCCGTCAACGGGTCCACCCGCATGAGCGAGTCCACGTACGTCCGGTAGGCCTTGTCGGTGGGAATACGGCCGGCGGAGGTATGAGGGTGAAAGAGGAAGCCCTTCTCCTCGAGATCACTCATGGTGTTGCGAATGGTCGCCGGGGAAATCCCCAGTCCGAAGCGACGCGACAGGGTGCGCGACCCGGCAGGTTCCGCCGTGGCCACGTAGCTGTGAATCACCGCCTCCAGGACCTGCCGCTCCCGCTCGGAGAGCTCACTGCTGTGCGCCATCTCGCATCCCTTGGATCGTTGCCCCATCGCGAGGCGTGTGGAGCGAAGCCTACGAAGCGCTTCGAAACGCTGTCAAGTCGGCGGCGAGAGCGTCGAGACGCATCCACCCCTCCGGCGCGCACACGAGGCGTGCCCCACCCCGATCAGTATGCACCTCAACCCACCCGGCCTCGACCCAGGTGGCCACGTGACGCTGCTCGGCCACACTGATGGACAACCCATCGATGGTCCGCAACCCGAGGTACACCGCCTCGGCAATGCGGTTCTCGTCCGTGAGCCGTTCCTCGCCACCCACCGGGTCGTCGAGTTGGGAGACGGTACGTTCCCACGCGGTGAACGCGTCGATATTCCACCGGCGAACCGCCCCGTCGTATCCGTGCGCCGAGGGCCCCAGCCCGAGGTAGGGCACCCCGCTCCAGTAGGCGCTATTGTGCTGCGCCCGGTGCCCGGAGCGCGCGAAGTTGGACACCTCGTAATGCTCATAGCCCGCGCGCTCGAGTTCCTCGTGCGCGGTGCGGAATTCCTGTTCGTAGCGCTCTTCCGTTGCTTCCTGTTCCTGCCCCCGCTCGTGCCAGCGGCCCAAGGGGGTGTGCGGTTCCACGGTCAGCCCGTAGAGCGAGACATGTTCCGGCTCGAGGGCCAGAAGCTGCTGCAGGTCGGCACGCCAATCACGAGCAAGGCGATCGGGGGTGGCAAAAATGAGATCCAGCGATACCGAACCGATCCCCCCGGCCCGCGCGGCCTCGACGGCCCGGCGCGCCACGGCGGCGTCGTGGACCCGGTGCATCCACGACAGGACCAGGTCATCGAAGCTCTGGACGCCTATGCTGAGGCGATTGATGCCTGCCGCCCGCCACTGCCGTACCGCATCGGCGGTAACGTCCTCCGGGTTGGCCTCGAGCGTGATTTCCGCGTCTTCGCGCCAGCGTACGTGCGTGCGCAGTGCCTCCATCGTGGCGCGTACGCCCTCGGGGCCAAGCCGCGAGGGGGTCCCGCCGCCGAGATACACCGTACGCAGCGTACCCGCATGATCCCCGACCTGACGGATCTCGCACTCGCGCGCAATGGAGCGCGCGTACTGCTGCCACGGGACCTCGCGTCGCACGGCAATGGAAAAGTCGCAGTAGCTGCACCGCCGCGCGCAGAACGGGACGTGCAGATACAGATGCTCGTAGCGCCCACGCGCGGCATGCCGCGACGTCATGCGACCCCGGGCGACGGGCGCACCTGCCCGGCCGCGTCGAAGCACACGAGCCCGTCGATCTCGAGCATCGCGAGGACGACCGACACCTGGCGCAACGACAGGCCGGTGTCACGGGCGATGGTCATCGCATCGCCGGCCCCCCGGGTGAGCGCGTGCCAGCAGAGCGCCGCGTCGCCATCGAGGGTCAGCCCCACGCTCGGCGTCGCGGCCAAATTGAGCAAGGCTAGCACGTCGTCGGGAGCCAGAATGGGCTCCGCGTGTTCGCTGCGCAGCAGACGATTGCACCCGCGCCCGCTCACACTGTCGATGTTGTGCGGGACGACGGCGAGCGTACGCCCCAGTTCACGGGCATACCGCGCCGTGTTGAGCGCCCCACTGCTTTCGGGCGCCTCGACCACCACCGTCACGTCGGCGAGAGCCGCAATGAGCCGGTTCCGCAGCGGGAAGGCACCGCCATGACCGGCATCCCCGGGACCGAACTCACTCATGATCAAGCCGTCGCGTGCGATGCGCTCCTGCAACGCCCGATGTTGCCGCGGGTAGTACTGGTCGATTCCCGTCCCCAGTACCGCCACCGTCCGGCCATCGGCATCGAGGGCGCCAACGTGCGCCGCCCCGTCGATGCCGCGCGCCAAGCCACTCACCACACAGACGCCCGCGCGGGCGCAGGCCACAGCAATGGCACGCGCCACGCGCTCCCCGTACGGCGTGCTTCGCCGCGTCCCCACGATGGCCACTGCGGGCGGTTCCGCCGTGACGAGGGTCCCGCGCACCCAGAGCTGACTCGGCGGCGACGCAAGCTCCCGCAGGCGCCCCGGATAGTCCCGCTGCTCCGGCGCGAGGCAGCGTGCGTCGTCAGGGGAGGAGCTGGGCATCCTGCTCCGGCTTGAGCGCCTCGGCGCGCATGGCCAGTAGCTGCCGCCACCAACCGTCGAGCATCGTGTCGAGCCCCATGCGCCCCGCCCCACTGATCGCGTACCGGCCGAAGGCTCCCTCCGCCTCGATGTCCGGAATGTAGTGCTCCCCCAGCAGATCGAGCTTGGAGAAGACCACGCAGAAGGGCTTGTTGGCCAACTCCTCCGAGTACGCCGCAATCTCGTGGCGCAGCTGGTCGAACTCGGCCTGCCAGTCCATGGCATCGATGGGAATCAGGAACGCCAGCAGACGTGTACGCTCGATGTGCCGGAGAAACTGCAACCCGAGGCCCTTGCCTTCGTGCGCGCCTTCGATGATGCCGGGGATGTCGGCCACAACGAAACTGCGGTGGTCGCTCAACGGCACGACCCCGAGATTGGGCGACAGCGTGGTAAAGGGATAGTCAGCGATCTTGGGGCGGGCGGCGGAAATGACCGAAAGCAGTGTGCTCTTGCCGGCGTTCGGCTGCCCAACAAGCCCCACGTCGGCGATGAGCTTGAGCTCGAACTCGAGCCGACGCACCTGCCCCTCCTCCCCTGGCTGCCACTCACGGGGTGACTGGTGCGTCGCGGTGACGAAAAAGGCATTGCCCTTCCCGCCGCGACCTCCCTTGGCCACGAGGAGCGTGTCGCCGTGCTCCATGACCTCGCCAATGAGTTCGCTGCCGTCGGCATCCCGTATCACCGTGCCCGGCGGGACCGGCAGGATCACATCCTCCCCGGAACGCCCCGTACGGTTGGAGCCTTCCCCGTGCTGGCCACGCTCCGCCTTCCACGCATCGCGATAGGTGTAATCGAGGAGCGTGGTGAGGTTGCGGTCGGCGCGCACGATGACGTCACCCCCACGACCGCCATCGCCGCCGTCCGGCCCTCCCATGGGCACGTACTTCTCCCGCCGGAACGAAGTTTGTCCGGAGCCGCCGGTTCCGGCCTCCACCTTTACAAGTACGCGATCGACGAACATGAGACGTCCTGGACTGACGGTATGTGAATCACTTGCCAAGCACGCGTGCCCACAACCCGTGGTACCGGCGCACGTCTTCGGCATCGAGCAGCGGCGACACAACCTGCAGCGCCGCGGTCACCGTTGCCTCCGACGCGCCCGCGTGGAGCGCCCCGTGGAGGTGCGAGTGCAACTGACGATCCTGCCTGGCGATGGCACACGCGGCCACCACGCACAACTCGCGGCGCGCCAGATCGAGCGGCGCGCGCGACAACACTTTCCCGTACCCTTCCTCGACCATCCATCGATCCAGCGCCGGATGCAGATCGTGAATGTTCACCCGCAACCGGTCGTAGAAGCGCCCGTACACGGTCGCGCACGTCGCCTCACCCTGGCGCTGCCGTTCGGAGGAATCATCGATGGCAAACGTATCCCGTTCGGGTGCCGCGACGCCGCTGATGCGACGCCACTCCCGTGCGGCGTTGAGGGCGCGCGGAAAGCCCGCGAACAGGTACGTCTGCAAAATGAGCTCTTCCACCCAGACCGCGCGCACCGTCCCGACTGCCTGCGCGAGTGCGGCGCGAACCTGAGCTTCGCTCCCGCCGGCCAGCACGGCGGCGAGGTACACCAGCGCCGCCGTCTCGTCGTCGAGTGAGTCCAGCATAACCGACTCGTCGGATGGTTGTATCATCGATTTCCTGCCGGGCGGATCATGGCGACGCGGAGCGGGTGCACGGAGACCGGGCGCGTCATGGCGCCATCTCCACCAGATCGCCCACATCGCCGTCGGCCACGCGCACCATCCCCACCACTTCGCCGCGTGTGTTGCGGACGGCGCGCTGCCCGTACTCCCGCACGGCTTCCGGTAGCGAGCTGGGAAGCGCGTCGTAGGCGGCGAGCAGTGCCAGCACGGCGGGGTACTGCGCACGCGGTGCCCCATCTTCGACCTTGAGCGCAAACCCGAGGCCGCGATCGACGATGCCGAAGGTATGCACGCCCTCGGCGCCGATCTTGCAGACCACGTTGCCACCACACGCCTCCATGAGCACCGTGTCGAAACGATCGGTGCCGCCTACCAGAAACGGGTGCGAGGTCATGGCGCTCACGACACGGCGGCTCGCGCCGTCGCCTTCCGCGGCCGCCTGCACGAGACGAGCGTACGACAGTGCCATGTTGGCCAACGGCAGTCCGAACACCGAGACGCCGCATCCATCGACGCCCACATGGAGACGTTCAGGGGCCAGCCCGCACCACTGCGCGACGGCGTGCCGACAATCGCGTTGCACGCGGTGCTGGGCGAGTTCGTACCCCGCGGTCGACTCGCCCAGCTGCACGGCGCGGCCGAGCATGGCGGCATGCTTGCCCGAACAGTTGTTGTGCAATCGGCCCGCACGCACCCCAGCTTCGCGGGCGAGCCGTACGCCGCGGCTCGCCAAGGGGTCGTGCGGGCCGCAGGCAAGGTCACCCTCTTCGAGGCCGAGCGTGGCGAGCATGCGCGCTGCCACCGCGACATGCTCCGGCTCCCCCCCGTGGGAAGCGCACGCCAACGCCAGTTCCTCCACGCCCCAGCCGACGGCGTCAAAACCACCGCTGCGAAGGAAGGGCATGACCTGGAACGGCTTGGCGCAGGAGCGCCACCACACGGAGAGCTCGGGGTCCCGTGCCGCGTCGACCAACGTTCCGTCAGCCGAGACGACCGCCGCGTGTACCCGGTGGCGCGACTCCACGACACCGCCCCGCGTGACGATGACGTCGAGCGACCGCGTCTGACGCGGTGGCCCGAACCCATTGCCGATCCCGGCGGAGGGCGCCCCCCCGCCGGAGCCAACATCGAAAGAATCAGGAATCCACACTCGAACAAGATAACCCCGGCCGTGCGCGGAACCGGGTGTTGGGGCGGTTCGCCGACGAAACCTTCAGGCGCGACGGGCAGCCAGCAGTACCCCGGTCAGTACGAGGCCCCCGCCCAGTACCGTCGCGCCCCCCGGCACCTCGGCGATGCCCGGTAGAAGCGCGGCGAGGATGGTGGCCCCGATGGGTTCACCCAGGGTCGTCAGATTCACGATGAAGGCGGGGAGGTGCCCCAGCGCCCAGTTCATCCCCGTATGGCCAAGCAGCATGGGCCCCGCGGCAAGGCCGGCGAAAATGGCCAACTCACGCGGTGGCTGCGGAAGCAGGGGCTTCCCGGCCAACTGCGTGAAGAGCAGACAGCTCACGAAGGCGGCTCCGTACACGAGGGCCACATAGGGCCAGAGCCCCAGCAGCTGGCGGATACGCCGACCGATGAGGTAATAGCCGGCAGCGGTGACGGCACCGAGCAGCGCCAGCAGGTCACCGAACAGTGCCCGTGATCCCGACGACCCATCACCCAGCAGCGCCGGGCCGATCGCCGCGAGACCGCCCGGCACGTCGGCCACCCCCACAATGAGCGCGCCCACCACGGCCAACACGATGCCGATCCATTGCCCGCGAGACGGACGCTCCTGCAGCCACAGCACACTGATGACCGCGATAATCACCGGCTGCAGATTCACGAGGGCCACGGACGCCGCCACGCTCGTGTAGCGGAGCGATGCATTCCACGACCAGAAGTGAATCGCCAACAGTACCCCTGCCCCGGTGGCGAACAGGTATTCGCGACGTGCCAGTGTGCGCCATTCGCGCCACCCCTTGGTCACGAGCAGCGCGGCCGCCACGATGATCATCGAGAAACCGAGCCGCCAGGTCGCGATGACCAGCGGATCGGCGTTCGACAGACGAATGAGCGGCGCCGCAAAGGAAATGCCGACGAGCGAGAGTGCCAGCACCACCAGTGGTGAGGCGCGCCGGGATGCTGCGGCATCCGGGGCGGGAGTCATGACGGGGGCGATCATCCCAGCCAAGCTACTGACGGAATCCTCGAACCGCTTACTTTTCCCGGATGACCCCCTTCATTCAACGCGAGCGCCTCGCGGCACTGCTCGCGGCGGGCCGGCAGCAGCATGTCGTGATCGTGGGCGATGCCATGCTCGACGTGTACCTGCGTGGCGACGTCGATCGAATTTCGCCCGAGGCACCGGTACCGGTCGTTCGCGTGCGTGACCGCAAGCTGGCGCTGGGCGGCGCCGCCAATGTCGCGCAAAATGTGGCCGCTCTTGGCGCTGGGTGTGATCTGGTGGCCGTGGTGGGGAACGATCGGGCCGGCGCGACGCTTCGGGAGCGGCTCGACGCGGGGGCCATGGAATCGCGCTCCCTCGTCACGGTCCCCCGGCCAACCACCACAAAAACACGCGTCATGGCGCGTTCGCAGCAGCTGGTGCGGTTCGATGAAGAGGACGACGCGGATCTCGCCCCCGAGGAGGTGGCCCGCGTGCTGTCGGCGATCGAGCGTGCACTGCCCCAAGCCACGGCGCTCGTACTGGAGGACTACAACAAAGGGGTGCTGGTCCCGGCGGTCATCGAAGGGGCCATCGCGCTCGCCCGCGCGCGCAAGCTGCCTGTGGTCGTGGACCCCAAGTTCAGGAACTTCTTCGCGTATCGCGGCGCCACCGTGTTCAAGCCCAACCGGCGCGAACTCGAGAGCGCCCTGGGAGCCGCGGTCGACCTCGACCACCCGGCCGCCCTGCCGGACACATTCGCCCGTTTGGGCGTGGAACACCTTCTGCTGACCCTCGGCGAACGTGGCATGGCCCTCGTGTCGGCCGACGGGGTGGTGCACCGGGTCCCCACCACGGCCCGCGAAGTATACGACGTCGTTGGTGCAGGCGACACGGTGACGGCGTATCTCGCCACCATGCTGGGAGCGGGGGCCAGCACCCTCGAGGCAGCCGTCGTGGCCAATTATGCCGCCGGCGTCGAGGTAGGCAAGCTGGGCGCCGCCACCGTGACCCCCGAGGAGGTGCTGGACGCCTTCGACGCCCTCCACGGCGTGCCATGACGGACTGGCGTCGGACGCGCCATCGATCGAGAATACAGTGTGGCGCGCGCGCATTCCCCGGCGTGTGGCACCGGTCCGGTAGCTTAGTCGGTTAAAGCAGTCGACTCATAATCGATCGATCGTGGGTTCAAGTCCCACCCGGACCATCGATAGCCGGCGCCGTACGGCCGGTGTGCGTTATCTGCGAGTCTGTTCCGTGGGGCTTCCCACACCAGAGTTGTCCGATTACGTTTTCGATCCGTCTCCTGAATACGGGAACGGAAACGGGCGCGTAGCTCAGCTGGTTAGAGCGCTGCTTTCACACAGCAGAGGTCCGGGGTTCGAGTCCCTGCGCGCCCACTCGTTCGAACGGCCAGCCGATCCCCAGGATCGCCTGGCCGTTCGTCGTTTCAGGGGAGAGAGACGGCCGGAACAGGTGCGGCAGGCCGCATACCGGCCTGCGTGACAATCACGCGCGCCCCCGCATGGCGGAGCCGCCCAATCGAGCGCTCGTCGAGACGCGCCCGCAGCACGAGCATCTCCTCCTCGGTCCGCTGCTCGAGGACCTCGCCATCACGGTGCACCTCTGCAATGAGGCGCCCGTTGGAGGCCGGGATGTGCACTTCCAGAATCGGGCGCAGGCTGCGCAGGCTGGACCGGAGGGAGCTGGTCAGTGTGTCGAGGCCGCCGTCGGCAACGGCGGAAACGAACAGCGAGTTCGGCATGAGGTTCGCCACACGCTCGCGCACCGCCGACAGCTGCTCCGCCGGTACCGCATCCATCTTGTTCATCACGTACGTGAGCGGACGTGACGACAGGCCGAGATCGTTCAGGACGCCGTCCACGACATCGCGCTGCTCCTCCCATGCTGGATGACTCGCGTCGATCACGTGGAGGAGGAGGTCGGCCTCGCGCGCCTCGGCCAGCGTGGCACGGAACGATGCCACCAGGTGGTGTGGCAACTTGCGGATGAAGCCGACGGTATCGGTCAGCAGCACGGTGTAGCCATCGCCAATGTCGACCTCGCGCGTGAGCGGATCGAGTGTGGCGAACAGACGATCCTCCACGAACACCAGGCCGTCGTTGGCGAGATGCCGCAGGATCGACGACTTGCCGGCATTGGTGTACCCCACCAACGCCACGCGAAAATGTGCATGCCGCCCCTGGCGCTGCACCTCACGCGCGCGCTCGACGTCGGCAAGCCGCTCCTTGAGGATGCGAATGCGATGCTGGATGAGGCGTCGGTCGGTCTCGAGCTGCGTTTCGCCGGGTCCACGCATGCCGATACCACCACGCATCTTCTCGAGGTGCGTCCACAGGCGGGTCAGGCGCGGCAACAGATATTCGAGCTGCGCGAGTTCCACCTGCATGCGGGCTTCGCTCGAGCGCGCGCGCGTCGCGAAAATGTCGAGAATGAGCTCTGCTCGATCCATGACTCGCGTCCGCACCACCGACTCCACGTTCTTGCCCTGCGCGGGCGTCAACTCGTCGTCGAAGATGACGAGGGTGGCCCCCAGCTCCTGAATGCGCTGCTTCAGTTCTTCGACCTTGCCGCTGCCGAGGTAGGTACCGGGGTGCGGTCGGTCGAGTTGCTGCGTGAGCGTGCCCACCACCTGCGCACCGGCCGTGTCCGCAAGGCGCGCCAACTCCTCGAGATGCTCGTCCACGTAATGCTTGGCACCACCGCGCTTGAATGGCGCGCTGACGAGGATCGCCCGTTCGACGGGGGGCGTGAGATTGATTGGCTCGCGACTGATGGCAGTAGACCGGTGTGAAATGACTCGGAAGAATCTACTTGCCGTTTCCGGCAACCGAGGAGTAGCGACCGCGTCGATCGTACGGTCGTGTGAAGTTGCCCAGCGGCGTGCCCACCGAGAAATCCCCGCGCACGCGGTAGTTGACCGTGCCCGACTGCAGAAGCGCCCGTCCGGCGGCGCCAAGCCCGGCGTAGGTGAATCGGACAGGCAGGCGCACAATGGAGGAGTCCTTCTCCGGCACCACGAACCGGCTGTCCAGCGCACCTTCACCGAGCTTGACCGAGTCTACGTCCACGAGGTAGGTCATCCTGATGGCGTCGAGCTTGTAGCCATTGGGATTGTACACCGACAGCACCACATCGACGCTGCCACCGGTGAGGCCGAGCCCGGTAATGGTGAACTCGCGGAGCTGCACATCGGGCTCCTGAAAGGTGGCACGTCCGAGCGCCGCACACCCCGTGGCACCGGCGACTACAGCGCCCATCATGAGCCCGCGAGCCGCCGATCTCCACCAGCGCCTAGTGGGGGCCGAAGCCGAGAAAGACATCACGAGTCACATCCGATGGTGAAAGAATGGAAAACCGACGCGGCCACGCCGAGAGCCCGCGCCATCTCCCCGTGGTACCCGATGGCACCCTCGAGTTCCCGACCGGCCTGAAGCGATCGCCGAGCGGTTATCGCTGCCGTCATCGCGTCAACGGCTGCTGGCGGTGTCATCGCGAGTGGGCGGACCACCTCGATCGGCCCACCACGCCAGGCGCTGGGCAATGCGCTTCTCTTCTCCGAACGCCCCGGGCTCGTAGTACACACGCCCCTGCAGTTCAGCCGGCTGGTACGGTTGGGGCACGAAGGCGTCGGGGAAGTCGTGGGGATACTGATACGGCATGCGGCGTGCCTCATCCGCGCGCAGATGCATCTCCGAGTTCAGCAGGTGCGCGGGAACGGGGAGCGCGGGGGTCGCTTCCGCCGCCTCGCGCGCAGCCGCCCACGCCAGATGCAGCCGGTTCGACTTGGGAGCCGTGGCGCAATACACGGTGGCCTGCGCCACGGCGCGTTCCCCCTCGGCCGGGCCAAGCCGGCGATACGCCTCCCACGCATGCATGACGATCCCCAGCGCGGCCGGATCGGCAAGACCGATATCTTCGGTGGCGATCGCCGCCAGGCGCCGCAGAAACAGCTGAGAGTCTTCCCCGGCGACGAGTGCCCGCGCCAGCCAGTACAGTGCGGCGTGCGGATCAGAGCCGCGACAGGACTTGTGGAACGCCGACATGATGGCGGTGCGATCGACGTCGACCCGATCGTACGCCACGACACGCACTCCCAACGAGGCGCTGAGCGCGTCGACGGTCACTTCCTCGCCATCGACAAGGGTCGTGGCAACCGCTTCGAGCGCGCCGAGGGCCCGACGGGCATCCCCGTCGCTCTGCTCCGCGAGCCAGGCAACGACGGTGGGCGACATCTGCAGTCGCCGCGTTCCCACCCCCCGGGCGGTGTCGGCGAGCGCCCGGCCGATGAGCATCTCGATGTCGCTGGCGGCAAGCGGCCGCAGGGCGTACACACGACAGCGGGACAGCAGCGCGCCAACCACCGCGAACGCCGGCACTTCGGTTGTGGCCCCGCACAGGGAAATGATGCCGCGCTCGACGTGCGGGAGCAGCGCGTCCTGCTGCGACTTCGCCCAACGATGGATCTCGTCCACCACCACCAGCGTTCGGCGCCCCTCGCTCTCCAGACGACGCTCCGCATCCACCACGATCTCCCGCAGGCGGGGAATGCCATCGGTTACGGCGTTGAGCACGATCACCGTCTGCGCCGTGTACCGCCCAATGAGGCTGGCCACAGTTGTCTTTCCCGTGCCGCTCGGGCCGGTGAGAATGACGCTGCCTACCGTGCCGTTGCGAATGGCGTCGCCGAGCGGGCGCCCGACGGCCAGCAGATGCTGTTGACCAACGACGTCCTCGAGCCGCTCCGGGCGCATGCGGGCGGCGAGCGGCTCAATGCGCACCGATGCGGCGAACAGCGACGCGCCAGCTGGCCCGGGCTTTCCCGCGCTCCGGCTCACAACTCGGTCTCGGTCAGCCGCAGCCGATCGGCCGCCGCGTGGAGCGCATGAGCGAGCTGTGTGTCCGGCCGCAGCAGGTCGCGCGTCGGCAGCCACACTGGTACGGCCATGTCAGGGCGCTCGAGTAGTCCGAGGCCATCGAGCAGATAGGTCCAGCGATCCGTGCGCGCATAAATCACGAGCAGCATCTCCGGAGTCAGCGTGAGCTGGTCACTATCGGTGAATAGCGACAGCTCCACGCCGCCGTACGCAGCCAGTGGCAGACGCAGGCGTCCCATCGCCTCCCGGACATCGGGCAGTGCCAGCAGGCCACCAGACCAGCGACGTGAGGAGCGGAGGTCGTGGATGTGCACGTCTACGGCGGGGTCCAGGTGCAGGGAGAGTGCATGCCAGCACTCGACGATGCGCTCGGCCGTGGCGAAGACGCGAATCGCCACGAGTTCAGGCTGCCGCACAACCACGAACCACTCGTCCGTTCCGCGAAAGCGTGACCGCTCATGCCGTACCAGCGTTGACGGCTCCGTCACGCCGGCGCTCCATCCTCGTGCAGCATGCTCCGCGCCCGCGCCAACAGCACATCCCGGTGGTTGATTGCCGGATCCGCCAGCACGAGGTCGAGGAGCCGCTGCAGCAACCGCCCAAGTGCCGGCCCCGCCGACACTCCGGCCTGCCGCAGGTCATCGCCATCGATGGCAAGATCGGCCACTTCGAGGGGTGCGCGGAAGGCAATGTCGTGGAGCGTGCGGTGCAATCGCCGGACCAGCCTCGGATCCACGCTGGCCACCCCCGCGCCCCAGCGCGCCGCAGCCAATCGCACGAAGGCACCCACCCGAAGACGCCCCACGGACGACGCCAGACGCCGCAGTGCCTCTGGGGACGGCAACGTGCCCGATGCCAGCGTCGCCCCCACCACCGCCCCGTGCCGGGACCAGCGTTCGACGAGGGTACTGATGATCGCGGTATCGTGATTGGAAGCGCGCAACGCCCGCAGGGCACGCGCCGCCTCATCACCACCGCCATGGCTGAACAGCGCCGCGAAGCGCAGCGCCTTGCGCAACGGTCGCGTAGCAGGACCGGGTATCGGCAAGAGGTCGATCGCACGCAGAACGTCATCGGGCACATGAGCCAGCGACGGTACCAGCGACGCGAAGGCGCCGGACTCACGCCATCGGCGCAGTGCCATGGAGGGACGACGGACCTGCTCCATGGTCTTGTCGAGCTCCTGCCGGACCCGTTCCGGCGACAGCCGCGTCAGATGCGGCGCACTCCCCACGATTGCATTCCACGTGGGTGGATCGATCGCGAAGTCGAAGCGTGCGGCGAATCGAATGGCGCGCAGGGCCCGGAGTCGATCCTCCCGCATGCGCGCTTCGGCGTCACCGACGGCGCGCACCACTCCCCGGGCCAGATCGGCGCGTCCGTCGAACGGATCATGAAGACGGCGCGCAATCGGATCGAAGGCGATGGCATTGATGGTGAAGTCGCGCCGCGCGAGATCCTCGTCGAGGGAGGCACCGAACTGCACTTCGGCGTGGCGCCCATCCGTCTTCACATCGTGCCGGAACGTCGTCACCTCATGCATGCGCCCCTCGCGATCGAGCACGCCGATCGTGCCGAACTCGATGCCGACCGGCACGGTCCGCTTGAACAGCCGCCGCACCTCCGGAGGGGTCGCCGAGGTGGCGAGATCCCAATCGAGGTGCGCGAGGCCGAGGAGGGCGTCACGCACGGCCCCACCCACGCACCAGGCTTCGAAACCCGCCGTCTGCAGTGTGCGGGCGATCTCGACGACCTGCCCCGGCGGGCGCAAGGGAGCCGCAGGCGATGGGGTCACCCGCAGAGCACGCTCCCGCCGTTCACATTGAGAATCTCACCGGTGATGTGGCGCGCCAGCGGGCTGGCCAGAAAGAGCACGGGTCCCGCGATGTCAGCCGGGCTGGCGACGCGCCCGAGCGGGATGCTCGCTTCGATGCGCCCCCGCCCCTCGGCGGCGAATGGGCGCGTCACCGCCTCCGTGTCCACCCACCCCGGCGCGATGCTGTTCACCGTGATGTCGCGCGGCCCCAGCTCTACAGCCAGTGACTTGACGAAGGAAATCATCGCCCCCTTGGAGGCGGCGTAGTCGGCATGCCCCGCTTCCCCGCGCTGTCCGGCCGTGCTCGAGATGAAGATCAGGCGCCCCCCTGCGCCCATGTGGCGAATTGCGGCGCGGGCACCGAAGAACATGCCGTCGAGGTTGGTGGTCACGGTGTGGTGCCATCGGGCATCGTCCAACTGTTCCACCGGAACCGCGACATCGGGCCACACGCCTGCGTTGCCCACGAAAATGTCCACGTGCCCGAAGCGCTCGACGGCATTGGCAACAAAAGCGTCGTTGGCCTGGCGCGTGGCGAGATCCCCCTGAAAGGCCACGGCGTTACGGCCAAGCGCCTGCAACTCATCAACGAGCTGTGCCGCCTCGCTGGCGCGCGAGCGGTAGGCGATGGCCACATCGGCCCCGGCGCTGGCAAGCAGCCGCGCACAGGCGGCACCGATCCCGCGCGCGCCGCCCGTGACCAGTGCCTTCTTCCCCGTGAGGTCAATCACAGCGTGGCCTCGATGGCGTCGCAGATCGCATGCTGAATGCACAGGTGAATCTCCTGCGCGCGATCGGTCCGATCGGTAGGCACCACAATGCACAGATCGGCACGTGCACGCAGCGCGCCGCCATCCTTCGCACTCAAGGCCAGCACTGCAACGCCCCGCTGCCGTGCCGCATCGGCCGCAAGCAGCACATTGGGCGAATTACCACTCGTGGAATGGATGATGAGCAGGTCACCGGAGCGCGCCAACGCTTCCACTTGCCGTGCGAACACCTGATCGAAACCGAAATCGTTTCCCGCGGCAGTGAGCAGTGAACTGTCGGTCGTCAGCGCGATGGCCGGGTAGGCTCGGCGGTTGCGCATGTAGCGCACCACGTACTCTGTGGCCAGATGCTGGGCATCAGCAGCCGAGCCGCCATTGCCGCAAAAGAAGAGCGTGCCCCCGCGTGCCACAGTGTCCTGCACCATGCCCAGCGCACGAGCAATCTCCCCTTCGAGCTGCATGGCGGAGCGCTCGGCCGTTGCGGCGAGCTCACGCAGGGCAGCAAGGAGAGGACCGACGGGTTCGTGCTGTTCCGACGACGTCATGAGGCGGCGTGGCGAAGAGGTCAACGGCGGAAAAATCGCTTGACGCGATCGAGGAGTCCGGCGCGCAACGGAGGGACGGGAATAGGGTCTTCGTCGTTGAGCACGCATGCGGCATTCGTGTGGGTCAATAACGCCACCTGCTCGTCCGCCCCGTGCGCCTCGAGCCATTCCCGGGCACTGGCGAGCGAACGCGCGTCACCGTGGTTGTCCGAAGCCAGCACATCGATGACACCGGCCGCCAGCATCTCGCGCGCCAATTCCGATGGCGCCCCCCGCCCCATCAGCATCGACGCGTCGGTTTGAATGACCACCCCGATCTTCCGCCACTCACGGACCGCGTCGAGCGTGCAGCCGAAGTACCGCTCAGGGTGGGCGAGCACCGGCGTCAACCCACTGCGTGCCAGACGCCGCAACTCAGCCGTCGCGCCTCGCGGCAGGCCACCTCGCGTGAATTCCACCAGCACGGCACGCGAGCCGCCCAGCGCCAGTTCCCTCGCGGTGAGGTCGATGTTGGGGGTGTCGAGCATGATCTCCCACCCCGGCTTCAATACGAGGCCCGCCGGCGCCCGCCGCTGCAATTCGGCGAGCAGCTCCCGGTGTTGCTGAATCGGCGCCTCGGCGGCATAGCTGGCACTGAGGTGCGGCGTACACACCAGCGTGGTGACGCCCTGCTCCGCAAATCGCTGGAGCACCGACACCGAGACCTCGAACGACGGTGATCCGTCGTCGACACCAGGGAGGAGATGGGAATGAATGTCGATCACGACCGCCTCCCGTTCCGGTTCACGTGCCCACTATTCCTGAAGCGCTGCCGGCAATGCCGCGATGCGCGCCATCGCCCGTGCGGCCCGCTGTTCCAAGCGTGCCGGATCGTCAGCGGCTGCCTGAAAGGCGTAGGTCACCAGGGCATCGACGGCCAGCAGATCGAGCGCGGTGGCTCGAGAGGTGGACCCCGACGTGAGCAGTGCATCGAGCAGTCGTTCCCCGGCATTGAGACAGGCTTCGGGCACCTCCTGCACCGGGAGCGCGGCCCAAGGTGCAACCAGCTCACACAGCCGCCCGTGCAGCGCCGGGGGCGGTACCGGGTCCATACGTGCCATCCACTCACCGACCGTCAGCGCCTGTGCCGTGCCGGTCGCGTTCGACGCCGATCCCGTCACGGTCACGGTCATTTCGCGTCCGCCAGGCGCGACACGATCTCGTTGGCAGCGGCCAGCGCGGTATCAAGCTGTGCCAGCTCCACGCCAGCCTGCGCCATGTGCGGCTTCCCACCGCCGCGTCCGCCAACGGTGGCCGCCACCTCTCGCACGATCGCGTCGGCCCGCAGCCCACGCTCGCGCACGTCGTCGGTGGCGACGGCCAGGAGCGCCCCCTTGCCGTCGGCAAGCGCCGCTCCCAATACCGCCACACCGCTGCCGAGCGCTTCGCGCACGGCGTCGCCAAGCGCCTGCAGCGACTTCGCATCAGGGACGTCGACGCGCGATGCCACGAGCCGGGTGCCCGCCACGTCGGTGGCCTTGGCGGCGAGTTGCTGCGCGAGCCCGCCCCCCTGCGCGCCCCCGCGCACGGCGTCCTCGAGACGCTTCTCGAGTTGCTTCCGCTCGTCGAGCAGGCCATCGAGCTTCTTCTCGATCTGTTCGCCCCCCGACGTCATCCCGCTCATGGGTACCTTGAGACGCGCCGCCACCTGCAGCAGCGCACGCTCCCGGTCGGCCATGAAGTGAAACGCCCGCGGACCGGCAACCGCCTCGATACGGCGCACACCTGCCGCAACGCCACTTTCGCTGACGATGCGGACGAGTCCGATTTCCGACGTGTTGCGCACATGGGTGCCGCCGCACAATTCAACGGAGAGCTTGGGAATCTCCACCACGCGCACGACGTCGCCGTACTTCTCCCCGAAGAGCGCCATCGCGCCCCGGGCAACGGCGTCGGTGTACGATTCTTCCTGAATGGTGACGGGCGCCGAGGCCCATACGCCAGCATTCACATCGGCTTCGATGGCCGCCAACTGCTCGGCGGTTACCGGACCGTGATGGGTGAAGTCGAAGCGCAGGCGATCGGGGGCAACGAGCGACCCCGCTTGGTGCACATGCTCACCCAACACCTTGCGCAGCGCCGCGTGCAGCAGGTGTGTTGCCGTGTGGTGTCGCTCGGTATCCTTGCGCCGTTCGCGCGGGACCGACGCGTGCGCGCGCCCGAAGGTGACATCGGCCGTGGCAGTGCCAATTGCCGCGATGCGCCCGTCCATCTTGCGCACTTCGGTCACCGACACCGACCACCCTTCGCCGCGGATCTCCCCCTGATCGGAGACCTGACCACCGGATTCCGCGTAAAACGGCGTCTCGCGCAGCATGACGGCAATGCGTCCGTCGGCGAGCTGACGCACCGCCGTGACCACCGAGTCGACCTCGATCACCTCGTATCCCACGAAACGCCCGAGTGCTTCGGCATGCTGCTGATCGTGCGTCCACTGCGTCGGATCGGCAAAGTCGTCGGCGCTTACGGTCAACTGCTTTGACTTGCGCTCCTCCTGCGACTGCTTTCGCTGCGCCGCCAACGCCTGCTCGAAGCCGGAGATATCGACCAGATAGCCGCGCTCTCGCGCCATCAGTTCGGTCAGGTCGATCGGGAAGCCGAAGGTGTCGTACAGGCGGAAGGCGTCTTCGCCGGAGATGGTGCCGCGGATCCGGGACGAACCCTGCGTGGAGCTCTCCGGCGCCATTTCTTCGAAGCGCGTCATCCCGGCATCGATGGTCGCGAGGAACCGCTCCTCCTCCGCCCTCGTGGTTTCGAGGATATGCTTGCGGCGCACATGCAACTCCGGATACGTATCGCGCATCGACTCGATCAGCGTCTCGACCACATGCACGAGCGTCGGCTCGCGACGACCCAGCAACCAGGCATGCCGCACCGCACGTCGCAGAATGCGACGGAGCACGTAGCCGCGACCGTCATTGCTGGGGAACACCCCATCTGCAAGCAGAAACCCGACCGCACGCGCGTGGTCGGCCAACACGCGGAACGACGCCGGATCGATTTCCTTCCCCGACGCATCGTGGGCCTTGCCGAGCCCGACTCCCGGGCGGTAGGGGTACTTGATGCCGACAATCTCCTCCACCTTGGTGATCAGCGGCCGGAAGCCATCGGTGTGAAAGTTGTTGGTCACGCCCTGCATCACCGCGGCGATGCGCTCGAGCCCGGCGCCGGTATCCACAGACGGCTGCGGCAGTGGTACCAGCGTACCATCCGGCTGCCGGTCGAACTGCATGAACACGAGATTCCAGATCTCGAGGAAGCGCCCCGCCTCGGCACCTTCGACGAAGGCATCGAGGGAGTACTCCACGAGGTCGGTGTTGGTCCATTCGCCGGACGCATCGGCCGGGAACGCCCAGTCAGCGGCCATCTTCGCGAGATCGACGTAGATCTCGGTACACGGGCCGCAGGGACCGGTGTCGGCCATTTGCCAGAAGTTGTCCTTCGCGCCCAGACCGTAAATGCGGTTGTCCGGAAGGCCGGCTTCCTCCTTCCACAGCTGTCGCGCTTCGTCGTCCTCGTGGAAGACGGTTACCCGGAGGTGCTCACGCGGAATCTTGAGATCCTCGGTGACGAACTCCCACGCGAACCGAATGGCCTCTCGCTTGAAGTAGTCGCCAAACGAGAAATTGCCCAGCATCTCGAAGAACGTATGGTGGCGCGCCGTGTGCCCGACCTGTTCGAGGTCGTTGTGCTTGCCGCCGGCGCGGACGCACTTCTGTGACGTGGTGGCCCGACGTTTCCCGTCGGGCGCCTCTTCCATGCCGAGAAAGACCTTCTTGAACTGCACCATGCCGGCGTTGGTGAACAGCAGGGTCGGATCGTCGGCAGGCACGAGCGCGGAGCTCGGGCGGACGGCATGGCCATTCTTCGCGAAATAGGCCAGGAATCGGGCGCGGATATCGGCAGCGAGCATAAGTCCTGCAATATAGCCGACTTGGGGTGCGACTGAAACGCCCCGTCCTTACCCTGCGCGTCGTGAATCCAGCACCGATCGCGCCACGCGCGCGGCAATGCCGGCGGCAAAGCCCCGACGCAGCAGGAAGCCCTGCAGCTTGCGGCGCGCCGCGACGGGATCGGTCGTATCGAGCGTCCGCGCCCGCTTCTCGGCCGCCGCGCGGCATGCCGCGTCCTCATCGAACGCGTCGTCGTGCATGGCACTGACCACGGCCTCGTGCACCAGCGGCGCCGCCACGCCCTTTCGCCGCAGCCGCTGCTGAATGCGCGCCGGCGCCTCCCCCCGCCGAAGTCGCGACGCGGCCTCGGCCTGCGCAACGGATTCGTCGTTGAGCAGGCCGGCCGCATCGAGCCGATCAAGCGCTTCCCGCACCTGCATTGCTGTGCCTTCCCGTCGACGCATGCGCAACTCGAGTTCGCGGCGGGTGCGTCGGCCGCGAGCGAGCGCGTCCAGCGCCCAGTCGGCCAACGAGGTTACGGCGTGCTCATGCTGCAGACGCCCCAGGAGCTCGGCCGCCATCAGCGCCCCAATCCGCACGGCGCCGGTGTCGGCAAGTACCCCGGCCGGTACGAGGAACTGCTGCCCATCACTGAGGGTCAGCAAGAAGCGGCCAGGGCGCCGCGGCGACTCCCGGAGCGCGGTGACATGAGGTGACGGCGACGGAGACTGTTCCATAAGGAGAAAAGAGCCGAGGGGCTACTCACGATGAGCCGTGGTGATCCGGGCACCACTTCCCACCGCGAGCGACCCCTCGGCCCGCATTCCTGCGCATCCAGCCGCGCGAAGAAACTGCGGTCAGTCTTCTCCCTCGTCAGCTCCGCCGGTCGGCGCCGGCGCGTTCACACCGAGCACCACTTTCACCTTTTCCTCGATTTCCGCCATGAGCACCGGGTTGTCCTTGAGGAACAACTTGGCATTCTCACGCCCCTGTCCGATGCGCTGCGATCCGTAGCTGTACCACGCGCCGGACTTGTCAATGATTCCGGCTTCCACACCGATGTCCACCAGCAGCGACGTATGGCTGATCCCCTCGGCGTACATGATGTCGAACTCGGCCTGCTTGAACGGCGGCGCCACCTTGTTTTTCACCACCTTCACACGCACGTGTGAGCCGATGACATCCTCCTTCTCCTTCACCGGGCCAATTCGGCGAATGTCGAGGCGCAGCGACGCGTAGAACTTGAGCGCCTTGCCGCCAGTCGTGGTCTCGGGGTTGCCGAACATCACGCCGATCTTCTCGCGCAGCTGGTTGATGAACACCACCGACACCTTGGAACGCGCAATCGCCCCCGTAAGCTTCCGCAGCGCCTGGCTCATGAGCCGGGCCTGCAGGCCCACGTGCGAGTCGCCCATGTCGCCCTCGATTTCCGCCTTAGGCACCAGCGCTGCCACGGAGTCGATCACGATGACGTCGACCGCACCGGAGCGCACGAGGATCTCGCAGATCTCGAGCGCCTGCTCACCGGTGTCAGGCTGCGAGATGAGCATGTTCTCGACATCCACGCCCAGCTTCTTCGCGTACTCGGTGTCGAGCGCGTGCTCCGCATCGATGTAGGCGGCAACGCCACCGTTGCGCTGCGCATTGGCCACAACATGCAGACAGAGCGTCGTCTTGCCGCTGGACTCGGGGCCGTAGATCTCGGTGATGCGCCCCCGCGGGATACCGCCCACGCCGATGGCCGCATCGAGATTGATGGCTCCGGTCGGGATGGACTCGACGCGCACCTTGGCGTCGGTCCCCAGCCGCATGATGGAGCCCTTGCCGCAGCTCTTCTCGATCTGCGCAACCGCAAGCGCCAGGGCCTTGCGCTTGTCGTCTGTGATTACCGAACCCGCCATGTGAACCGCCGTGGTAAGGGGTGGAAGCTGCCATGCCCTGGCTCGCGAGAATCTAGGGAGAACGCGAACAGGACCAAGACCCGAATAAACTACGAAGAAAGCGCGATGTGGACAACTCCTGAATTCGACCGGATTCAGGACAGTTGGAAGGCGTTTGGCACGTGACAGACCCGGACAGAACGACCGAGAACCAGCACGCCGACCACGTCGAAGCGGTATTCGAGCGAAGATGTCCCGAACCGGTCCGCCCAGATCATGGCCGAACGTATCAGTTGATTCCGCTTGCGGTGGTGCACCGCCTCGAGCGGTGACCCGAACGCCGGACCACGCCGAGCCTTGACCTCGACGAACGCCACCACATGCCCATGGCGCATGATGAGATCGATGTCCCGGTGGCCGCAGCGGAACCGATGGGCCACCAGCTCCCACCCCGACCGAATGAGCCATCGCGCCGCGATGCGTTCACCCAGCAGCCCGAGATCCTGCCGCGCTTTCGTCATGCCTCACGGTACATGGCCCCTCTGACAATTGCCGCACCATTCCTGCGGCGCCCCTACCCCCGCGACGCACCGCACCGTCCGCGGCGCACGGGTATACGGTGCCCGTTCAGCGTTCGCCGCGGACCGCCAAGATGCGCGCCGGATCGTCGCTGATGATGCCCTGCACGCCGCTCGCCCAGAGGCGACGCGCCTGAGCCGGGTCATTGACGGTCCAGACATGCGTCGCCACGCCATGGGGTCGTGTCGTCCGGGCCAGCGTGGCCACCGGCACCGGGATCCCGCGGTGCCACGGCGGAATGCACAGCGCGTGGAACCAGGGGTGGGCGATGGGCCGACGGAGGAGCGCCGGTATCAGCAGTGCGGCCACATCTGGCGTGCTGGCCCCCAACGCCAACGGCGCACCACGCAGCGGCCTCGTACTCTCGGGGTCGAATCCCGCCACGATCACGCGCCCGGCCAGTCCGTGTCGTTCGATCGCCAAGGCGAGCGCCGCCGTCGCCGCTGGCGTCTTGATCTCGATGATCAGGGGCAGGTCGCGCGGCAGCGCCTCGATGACCTCGTCGAAGCGGGGAATGCGAAGCCCCCGCCCTCGCCACGGGAAGTGACGACCGTCGGAGGTGAAGCGGGCGCCGGCATCCACGCCGCGCAGCTCGGCCGCCGTGTAGCCGGCCACCGCCCCCGCCCCATCCGTCGTGCGATCGAGGGTGAGATCGTGCAGGAGCACCAGTTCGCCGTCGCGCGTCACTTGCACGTCGAACTCCAGCGCATCCGCGCCGACCGCCACGGCCGAGAGCAGACTCTCCAACGTGTTTTCCGGTACGTGCGCCCGGTTGCCACGATGACCGATCACCGGCCGGGCATTGAGGTCGAGCAACAGCATGTTCAAAGCTAATGTGCCGGAGGGCGCAGTGACACGAGGACGCGCAAACGGGGCGGCCCCAATGGGACCACCCCGCTGCAACTCACACCGACGCGATGTGAGGGGACGCGTACCCTGTCCCCGACTTCCCCGGGCTCAACGGGCCCGGATCAGAAGGTGTACTGGATGCGCGTCATGAGCATGCGACCGATGTCCGGCGCGCCCGGGAACGTGCGCACGCGGTTGTTGAACACGTTCTGTCCGCTGAGCGACCACATCAGCTTCTGGTCCCCGAGGGTGAACCGCTTGGTGAGCTGGGCATCGACCTGGAACGCCTCTGGTACGCTTTCGTAGCAAAAGGTCCCGGCCGGAGCAGGCGAGCACCGACCCGCTCCACCGGAGGCCGACGGGGTCGCTCCGACCTGACCGGCGGCAATTGGGAAGGCAAAGCCGGTCGCGTACACGCCCGAGTTGACCTGGTAGGACTCGTTGTAGCGGGTCCGGAGTTCGAGCCCGATGCCGTTCGACGTGTTACTGTAGCGGGCCCCGATCGAGCCGCGCGAACCCGGCGAATTGGACATCAGCGGCAGGTTGTTCCCCCCGTTGATGCCGTCGAAGATAGTCCGGCTCTGCCAGCTGTACATGAAGTCGAAGGTCAGGAGATCGGAGGCCACGACTTCAGCCGCCAGATCCAACCCGTTTACCCAGATGCTGGACCCGCCGCTGGCGGCGGGCAGATAGGTCGCATACACGGCATTCGGGGCGCTGTTGCCGTTTGCAAAGGTGACGACACCCAGCGGGACCGCCGCCACGCTCGGTGTGAGCGCCGAGGCCACACCCGACGCCAGTGCCGCCGCCGTCGCGGGGATCTGCGCCGCCGGGACGACGCCGGCAAGCGCCTGGGCAAAGTAGGCGCCCAACTGCTGGCCGAGGTAGCCGCCCAGCTGTTGCGGGTTGCCGAAGAAGACATTCGGAGTCGACAAGGCAGCGGGGGTGCCGATGTCGCCGCGCTCCTGGGACCAGAACGAGGCGTCGAGGCGGACCCGGTCCTTGATGATCGCCTTGTAGCCCACCTCGAACGTGTTGTTGAAGGCAGCGGCCAGAGGGGCAATGTCCGTCAGCCTGGCGGGATCGACCGGGACGGTGGCACTGGTCAGGTACGAGACACGGGTCGCGAGGTCGGCGTTGGTGGGCGTCCGGGTGCCGAGAAACTGCACGGCCCCAGCGGCCAGCTGCTGCGCAACGGCCGCAGGGAAATTGGCCGACAGCGCCTGGGCGATCCCGGGGACGAGGCGAGGGCTGAGCGCTTGCACCGCCCCAGGGAACGCCGCCGCAGCCGATGCCCCGACAAAGTTCCCCTGACTGGCGAAAGCCGACCGCATGCAGAAACCGCTGTAGGCGCTCGCCGAGCCGCAGCTGCGGTTGTACTGCCACCCTTCCTTGGGCGGGTTCCCGCGAGCGATCACGTCGTAGCCAGAGCCACCGATGTTCCGGGCCTGCACGAGATCGAGGAAGAAAGCGAAGTTTGCCGGGGTCTGGAACGCCCGGTTGTACGTGAAGCGGATGTTCTGCGACTCGGTGGGCTTGATGATGAGCGCTGCCCGCGGCGAGAAGAACTGCCCCTCGATAACGTTGTTGCCGTCCCCGCGCGCGGCCAGCACCAGTTCGAGTTGCTTGATCGGCTTGGTGGACGACTGGATATAGGCCCCGTACTCCGTGACGTTGTCCACATCTTCGTTGCGCCCGTTGATCGTGTTCCCCGTGCGCGGATTGGTGAAAATGTAGTCGAGGCCGTAGGTGAACGTCTGCTTCTTGCCGACGTCGAATCCATGCTGGAGCTGGGCCGCCATCACACGTGACTGGTCAACGATGGGCTGTCCCGAACGGAGCAGGAAGGTGCCGCGATCGTCGGTCGCGGACTCGTTGCCCGCGTTGTTGGAGTTCAGGAACGCCTGCACGAAAAGCCGGTTCCAGCTGAATCGCTGCTGGGCGGTGAGCATCGTCCAGTTGCGGATCTGGGAGGACCCGTTGGCGCCGGTCATTTCGATGGCGTTGCCGACCCTGGTGTAGCCCACCGTGGTAATGGCCTCGACGCCATCTGCTGGCCGCACGTCCAAGCGTGCTTCACCACTGGTCCTCTCGAGGCTGAAGTCGCGGGCGTTCGGCCGGCCGGCCCGACTGGCAGGAACCCCGGTCGCGGGAAACACGGTGGGTTCGGACCGGTCGTTGTATTCCCAATCGTTGCCGCGCATGTACTCGCCGGACAGCTTGAACGCCATCTTGTCATTCAGCTTGCTGGCATGACGCAGGCCGGCCCGGAGCACCGAGCGCTCGCCGCCGTCGAGGCTCACCGTGGTCCCCTGCGAGGCAAAGGGCGACTTGGTGATCACGTGAAGCACACCGTTGCCGCTGTTCGGGCCGTACAGCGCCGACGCGGGGCCGAGCAGCACCTCCATGCGGTCGATGTCCTCGTTCGTCCCCGTGAAGAGGAACGGCACGTTCACGCGCAGCGACGGGACGCCGGCGAAGCGGTAGTCCTGCAGCATCAGCATCGAACCGCTGAAGGCGTTGTTGAAACCGCGCGACACGATGTTGGCCTGCGCAATACCACCCTTGTTGATGTTCACACCGGGCTGCGCCATGAGGTGATCGGCGACCGTAACCGCCGGCCGTTCCTCGATGCGCTCGCTCGAGATCACCGAAATCTGCGCCGGCGCATCGAGGGCCTTCTCGGGACGCGAACGGCTGGCGGTCACCACCGTCTGCGACAGTGTCGTCGTGGCCTGCGCCAACGCGAAATCCACGGTCTGGCCGGGGCGAACGTTGGTGACGGACTTGCGCTCGTACCCGATGAGGCGCGCCGACACCGTGTAGGTACCGTTGGGCAGGTTATTGATCCGATAGCTGCCATCGGCGCCGGAAACGGCTCCATAGCGCTGGCCGGCGGCCAGTTCGGCACTGATGCCGACGTTCTCGATGGGCCGCCCGGTGGAAGCGTCGGTGATTTTTCCGGAAATGGAACCGCCTTGGGCTGCCAGGGGGGAGGTCACGACGGTCGCCGCGGCAACGGCAAACACCACCGCCGCCAGCCTGCGTCGGAGCAACTGGTACATCTCACACCTCGAGAGGGAGGAAAGACAACGAGGGTCGGCGCGCGCGCAAACGGTCACGCGCAAGGGAGGGAGTCCGAAGGTCAAACGCGCCATGGGACCGACGGTCAGTCACAATGTCGAGTGTTGCGGCGGGATGAGTCAATACCCGCGCGGGCGATTTAACGGCCTCAGCTATTCCACGCCGCAGATCCGGTCGAGGTCCTGGGGCCCGACCAAGACGTCCCGCGGGCGCGCCGCACCTTCCGAGGGCGCGAGCACGCCAGCCGCTTCCAGCTGGTCGATGATGCGCGCCGCCCGGCCATACCCGATCTTGAGCCGGCGCTGCAACAGCGACGTGGACCCCTGCCGATGCTGAATCACCACTTCTGCCGCCTCTCGGAATCGCGCGTCACGCTCGTTCGAGCCCCCACCATCATCGTCCTCCCCCTCGCCCGCCGCCTTGGCCTCCTGTGCCCGCACGGCTTCGAGGATGTCGGGCTCCGCTGGCACGCCCCCCGCCGCATCGGCCTCCATTCGCAGCCGCGCGTCATCGTACCACCGCAGCAGCTTCTCCGTGTCCTCGCTCGACAGGTAGGCCCCCTGCAGGCGTGAGGCCTCGGACTTGCCCGGCGGAATGAACAGCATATCGCCGTTTCCAAGCAACGACTCAGCGCCCGCCCCATCGATGATGGTGCGACTATCCACCTGCGAGGCCACCCGGAAGGCAATCCGGCAGGGGAAATTCGCCTTGATCAGCCCCGTGATGACGTTCACGCTCGGGCGCTGGGTGGCCAGGATGAGATGGATGCCGATGGCGCGCGCCTTCTGCGCCAGCATGGCAATCGGCGTCTCGACCTCCCCCTGCACGGTCATCATGAGATCCGCCATTTCGTCGATGACCACCACGATGTACGGCAGGATGCCACCGCCATAGGTGCGGTCCTCAAATGCGACCTCCGGATTGCGCGGCTTCAGCACGGGCGCACCTTCACCGGTCGCGTGCGATGTCACCCGCTTGTTGAACTCCTGGAGATTGCGGCACGCATTCGCCTCCAGCAGGCGATAGCGATCCTGCATCTCCATGACCGCCCACTTGAGCACGGCCGCGGCATCCCGATTGTCCGTAATGACCCTGTGCCGGAGATGCGGCAGTGCGTTGTACACGCTGAGTTCGACCATCTTGGGATCGACCATCAGGAAGCGCAGCGTGCGCGGTGTATGCCGATAGACGAGGCTCGTGATGATCGTGTTCACGCACACCGACTTACCTGAACCGGTGGCGCCGGCAATGAGCAGGTGGGGCATCTTGGCCAGGTCGGCAAGCACGGGGCGGCCCTCGAGATCCTTGCCCAGGGCGATGGGCAGTGCCGCACGCGCCGATCGGAACTCCGGGGCTTCCAGCACTTCGCGCAACACCACCATTTCCGGCGACGGGTTGGGCACCTCCACCCCGACAGCACCGCGCCCCGGGATTGGTGCCACGATGCGAATGCTGGGCGCACGCATCGCCAGCGCCAGATCGTCGGCAAGGGCGGCGATCTGCCGGACCTTGATGCCCGCGGCCGGCTCGATTTCGAACTGCGTGACCGTGGGCCCTGTCGTGCGCCCCACCAGTTCGCCGTCCACCTTGAAGGTGCGCAGCGTGTTCATGAGCTTCTCGCCCGCCAGATCCAGTTCACGTCGGCCGAGATCGGCATTGCGTGGCGGCGGTGGTGACAGCAGATCGGTTCCCGGAAGATCCTCACTGAACAGCGCGGGCTCTGCCCCCTGCTCCAGTGCCGCCTCGACAACCTCATCCCGCGTTTCCTTCCCCTTCCGGCCCCGCCGTTCCTTCCCCTCAGGTGTCGGCGGGGCGAACGACTCCTCGGCGGCCACCGCCCCCTTCTTTGTCCGGGACGGGGGGGCCGAGAGCACATCGCGCGCCAGCGCCGGGTCGATAGCGGGCATCTCCTCCGGGTCAGGCGCCAGCCGCTCGGCGAGCGTTGGCGCGTACCCCGCCGCCGGGGGCGACGCACTCGCTTCACGGGGCACAACCGGGCCAATCAACAGGCGGATGGGATTCCATCGCAAGGTGGCCACCGTCAGGGCACTGGTGGCGAGCAGGAAAGCGATCCACGCACCGGCAGCCCCCAACCCCTTGCGGAGGTAGTGCGCAGCAAAGGTTCCCCAGAGGCCCGCGGCCTCGTTGCTCAGCGGATCACCGCCCTGCGCCAGACCAATGGCAACCGGTACCAGGGTAACCGTTCCGGCGAACAGGACCGTCCAGTCACTCGCATCATCGGCACGCCTGATGCGCCCGAACATGGCCAGGGCCACCACGAGAGAGCCGAGCGCGATGATCACCATCCCGGGCACGCCCACGGCCGCGACCAGCGTGCAGCGGGCAACCGTTCCGGCAGGGCCGAAGGGGCCGGTGGCGTCCCAGCACAGGGCGGTGGTGCTGCGCTGGAAGACGAGGGCGCCCACCAGGAACACCGCCAGCAGACTGAGGCCGATCGCCCCAAGTTCCCGCCGCAAAGGGTGTCGTTCCATCAATTCTCCGGTGGTGCGCCGATGCCCGCGCGTCAGCGCGGCGCGATCATCGCGTCGAGTTGCAGTTGCCGGTCACGATAACGCACGGCGCGCTCGAAGTGGTCGAGGGTGAGGCAGGCCTGCACATCCGCCTCGAAACCGGCGCTGATGAGCGAGCGCGCGGGCGCCGCCTCATGAGCCACACTGGCGATGCCACCCACGAACGGGCGCCCGACGAGTTCTGCCACCCGCGCGCAGGACAGCGATGACCACGACCACTCGATCAGCCACATCGGCGGAGGCGACCGGCGCCTCGCCGAGCAGCACGGCAAGGCGCACTCAGCCCGGCTCCTTGAGCAAGCCGGCCCCCTCGAACTCCAACCACTTGGTGTGCACCCTCCCCGCTTGGAAATCGGGGTGCTGCATCACGCGGGCGAGGAATGGCATGGTGGTCTTGACGCCTTCGATCACGAAGCTTTCGAGAGCGATCTGCATGCGCTTGAGCGCCTCCTCGCGCGTCGCCCCCTGCACGATGAGCTTGGCGATCATCGAGTCGTAGAACGGCGGCACGGTGTAGCCGGCATACGCGTGCGTATCGATTCGTACTCCCGGGCCACCAGGCTGATGAAACACCTCCAGCTTCCCTGGCGACGGCTGGAAGTTGCGCGAGGGATCTTCGGCGTTCACGCGGCACTCGATCACATGGCCGCGGAAGGGGGGCAGCTCCTTTACGGACAAGGGGAGCCCGGCGGCCACACGGATCTGTTCCTTCACGAGATCGACGCCGGTGAGCTGCTCCGTTACCGGATGCTCCACCTGGATGCGCGTGTTCATCTCCATGAAGTAGAACGAGCCATCCTCGTCGAGCAGCATCTCGATGGTGCCGGCTCCCACGTAGTTGATCGCCTTTGCTCCGCGGGTCGCGGCCTCGCCCATGCGCTCGCGCAACTCCGGCGTCATCACCGGGCAGGGCGCTTCCTCGATGAGCTTCTGATGCCGGCGCTGCACCGAGCAGTCGCGCTCTCCCAGGTGAATGACATTGCCGTGCGTATCGCCCAGCACCTGAAACTCGACGTGGCGCGGACGCTCCAGGAACTTCTCGACGTACACATCGCCGTTACCGAACGCCGAGAGCGCCTCGGAGCGGGCCAGCTGAAACGAGCGGAGGAAGTCGTCGGGATCGCGAGCGACGCGCATGCCCTTGCCCCCACCGCCGGCGGCAGCCTTGATGATGACGGGAAAGCCGATCTGCCGCGCGAACTCCAGGGCTTCCTCAGGATCCTCGACCGGTCCTGGCGTGCCAGGAACGATCGGTACCCCCACCTCCTGCATGGCACGCCGCGCCGAGGCCTTGTCGCCCATGACGCGGATCTGGTCCGGCGTGGGGCCGATGAACGTGATACCGGAGGCCCGGCAGGTTTCCGCGAATTCGGCGTTCTCGGCGAGGAAACCGTACCCCGGGTGAATGGCGTCCGCCCCCGTGATTTCCGCGGCGGCAATGAGGCGCGGAATCTTCAGATACGAATCACGACCGGGAGGTGGACCGATGCAGACGTCGTCATCGGCAAAGCGCACGTGCAGCGATTCGCGGTCAGCCTCCGAGTATACGGCGACTGTCTGGATGTCGAGTTCACGGCACGCACGGATGACGCGGAGTGCGATTTCCCCGCGATTGGCGATCAGGACCTTTTTGAACATCCCCTATGGTGGCGAGGTCACGTCCCGACCGCCAGCCCTTTACAGCGCCTCCGGGGGTAATTCCAGGCCGCTCAGGCGGCGTTGCTCCCCGGCTTAAAGCCCGAGAAGGAGGTATCGCTGGCGCCGTCGACCCCCCGCACCCGCAACGCGAACTCGGCGGGGTTGGTGGCATTGAACAGGGCGTTCTCGTACGAAATGATCCCGCGTGAGTACCAATTCATGAGCGACTGGTCGAAGCTCTGCATGCCGTACGCGACGCTGCCTGCCTTGATCAGGTCCGGAATATTGAGCGATGCCGACAGGTCGCGGATCTGATCACGGACCGCCTCGGTATTCACGAGGATTTCGCAGGCAGGAACGCGCCCCGGCTGGTCGGCGCGCGGCACGAGGCGGAGCGACACGACCGCCGACAGGGCGTTCGCCAGCGCGAATCGCACCTCATTCTGCTGGTGCGGCGGATAGAACGAGAGGACGCGATTGATCGTCAGCGTCGCGTCGGTGGTGTGCAGCGTGGAGAACACCAGATGCCCCGTGCCAGCCGCCTTGAGCGCCACCTCGAGCGTCTCCAGATCGCGGATTTCGCCGATCATGATCACGTCGGGGTCCTGCCGCAACACCCGTCGGAGCGCCTGGGAGAAGGAAGCGGTATCGGTGCCGACTTCGCGCTGGTTGATGTGGCAGCGCACATCGCGGTGCACGAACTCGATCGGGTCTTCGATCGTGATGACGTTGGCGCCGCGGCGCTCGTTGATGTACTGGATCATGGCGGCGAGCGCTGTGCTCTTGCCCGACCCGGTCACGCCGGTCACGAGCACCAGGCCACGCGGGCGCATTGCGATGTGCTCGAGCACCGGCGGCAGGTTGAGGTCGCGCATGCTCGACGCGGCGTGCGCGATGGCACGCATGGCGAACGCCACGGTGCCCTTCTGCTGATAGACGTTCACACGAAAGCGCCCGATCCCCGGCACATTGATGGCGAAATCGCTTTCGCGTGCCTCCACGAACTCGCGCAGTTGGGCCGGCGGCAGGAGATGCTCGGCCAAGGCCCGCAACTCTTCGGGCCGCATGGGCGGCATTTCGAGTGCAACGAGGTCTCCGTGCAACCGCAGTGTGGGCGGCCGTCCGACCTTGAGATGCAAGTCGGACGCGCCTTCCCGAACCATGCGCTGCAACGCGGCCTTCAGGTCGAGCCCGGTTGCCGGGGCCGCACTGGTGACGGCGGCGGGCGCCGCGCCGGAGACCATCGTCATGTCATCGTGTCTCAGCCGGTCGGATCGATGCGGAAGAGCACCTGCCCGTACTCCACGGCGTGGGTGTCGGCGATACCGATCTCGCGCACGACGCCGTCGAATTCGGACTCAAGCTCGTTCATGATCTTCATCGCTTCAATAATGCAGACGATCTGCCCCTTGCTGATGCGATCGCCGACCGATACGTACGGCTTTGCACCCGGCTCAGGAGCCGCGTAGAACGTCCCCACCATGGGCGACTTGATCTCGAGGGCCGCGGACTTCGGCGCCTCGGCCTTCGGCACCGCTGTTCCCCCCTCCTCGGCAAGACGCGCGGCCGCCACGGCAGGCAACACGGCGGGGGCCGCGACGGCGACCGGGGCCGGGAGCGCCGGCGCCATGGCCACCGCGGCACGCTGGTGCGGACTCTTCGAGATGCGGAGCTTCATCCCCTTGTCCGAGGAGATCTCGATGGAATCCACCGTGGAGCCGTCGAGCATCTCGATCAGCTTCTTCACGTAGCGCAGGTCGATCATGGGCGGGAAAGGCTGGAGAATGCACAGCGACCCGGGGCCGCCGTGCAGAGATCAGGCGATTTCGATGAGATGGCGCGGAAAGCTCGTGAGAACCTCCCGGCCATCGTCCGTCAACACAACGTCGTCTTCGATACGCACCCCACCCCACCCCGGCACATAGATGCCCGGTTCGATGGTCACCACCATGCCGGCGGCCAACGGTGCGTCTGCGGTCCTGGACAGGCGCGGGGCTTCATGCACGTCGAGGCCAATGCCATGGCCCAGCGAGTGCCCGAATTCCTCGCCATATCCGCAGGCGTCAATGTAGTCTCTCGCGATCGCATCTGCAGCCATCCCGGACATTCCGGCCCGAAT
This sequence comes from Gemmatimonas sp., assembly GCF_027531815.1. Lineage (NCBI taxonomy): Bacteria > Pseudomonadati > Gemmatimonadota > Gemmatimonadia > Gemmatimonadales > Gemmatimonadaceae > Gemmatimonas > Gemmatimonas sp. The sequence continues at coordinate 276,901 of NZ_JAPZSK010000010.1, forward strand.
CGCACCCGAAGCGCGCGCATTGGCCTCCTGCACCACCGCGTACAACTCACGCTGTGCGCTGGTGGCCGGGCCAAGCACCACCGTGCGGGTGATATCCGAGCAGTACCCGTCGCGCACGGCACCAAAATCGAGGAGTACGAGATCGCCCGTCTCGAGCACCCGATCGCCGGCGCGCGCGTGCGGAAGTGCCGAGCGCGGGCCGGAGGCCACGATCGATGGAAAGGGAAACGCCTCGCTGCCAAGGTCCCGGAGATGGTGTTCAAGGAGACCGGCCACGGCCGTCTCGCGCAGGCCGGGGCGCAGCAGCTCGAGGGTCCGCCCCAGCGCCCGTTCCGCGACCTCCACGGCCCGTACAATGGTTGCCACCTCGTCGCGATCCTTGACGGCACGCTGCGCTTCGACCACATCGGTGGTAGGGCGCCAGTGCCAGCGGGCCCCCTGTTCAAGAAGACGGGCGAAGTCCCGATGCAGGAGATTCGCCGATTCGAATCCGATGCGCTCGACGCCCGCACTGCCAGCGATCACCGGCCAGAGCCCGGACCACAGGCTGGAGGACTCGATGCGCACGGAAGCGAACCCACCGACTTCCTCCTCTACCTGGGCCGCATAGCGGAAATCGGTGAAGAGCACGCACTCCAGAGGGGTAACCAGCAGCAACGCGCTGCTGCCCGCAAACCCCGTGAGATAGCGAATGTTCGGCAGCGCCGTCACCAGCAGCGCGTCGAGGTCAGCGCGAGCGAGCGCATCGCGCAGGGCCGCCACGCGTGCCGGGCGACGATCAACGGGGGAAACGGCATCAGCGCGCATCGCGCGATGCTATCGGGTCAGCTCCGGCTTCGCAACGTTTGGACGAGTCCGCGGAGCGCGAACTCGTATCCACTGGCACCGAGGCCGCAGACGAGGCCGATGGCACCACTCGCGAGGACGGAGTACCGTCGCTCCGGCTCACGGGCATAAATGTTCGACAGGTGTACCTCGACGAACGGTAGATTCGTGGCCGCCAGTGCATCGCGGAGCGCGATGCTGGTGTGCGTGTACGCCCCGGCATTGATCACGACACCGTGGGCAACACCGCGCCACGCGTGCAGCTGGTCGATGAGCGCCCCTTCACTATTCGACTGAAAAGCCCGCACCTCAGCACCGAGGTCGGCCGCCACAGTACCGCAACGCGCGACGATCTCGTCGAGGGTCGTGGTGCCGTAGATCGCCGGTTCACGGGTGCCGAGCAGATTGAGATTGGGACCGTTCAGTACGCCGATGATCACACGTCCCCCAACCCCTTGAGCCACTGGGAGAACTGGGCGAGATCACTGCCGGCGCCCGGCGCACCAGGCGCTGCCGCGCTGGTCCCCTCACCTGAGGCGGGGCCACTGTCTTGGGTGTGCCCGCGTGGCTGGGCAGGATCCGGAAAGAACCGATCGAAGCTGAAATCCGACGACGCGCTGTCGGTACGTGCCGCCAACAGCGGCGTAGCTGGCCGTGCAGGGGTCACCGCACGTGCCGCGCTGTACCCGGGTGTCGCCGCGCGGGGGGCGTCACTGTGACCGAACAAGCGACCCACCGGGGACTCGACCTCCAAAGGCTGAGGCGCGAAAGCGTTGGCCAACGTGTGCGCGGCGGCGTCATCGGCCAGCACCGTCGGGGCGCCGAACAGCGACGCGAGGGACTCATCGGCACCCTGGGCTGGAGTGGACGCCGACGGGACGACGAATATCGGGACCGACCGGGGGGTCGGCACTGCCGGCGCGGCAACAGATGGCGTGCGGCGCGGCATGACCGGCGAGGCGACGGCCACAGGCGCCGGTACCGGCGTGCGACGAACCACCCGACGCGTCGCGAGCGCTGCATACCGTTCACGCGCCGTATACAGGGCCAGCGGCAACGCATGCGCTTCCTGCTCACGCAGCTCAGCAAGCCGCGCCGACAGCACCGGGTCATACGGGCGACGACGCACCAGCTCCTCGTATACCTCGACGGCACGGTCAACGAACCCCTGCGCGACGAGCAGCTCCCCCATTGTTTCGGTCACGAACGCCGGGACACTACCGGCCGGTGTGGCCGTCGGTCCCTGACCGGCTTCCGGGACAGCATGATCGAACTCGCCTGCGGTATCCGGGGTCACGCCCACGAAGCTGGTTTCCGCCTCGCTTTCGCATTGCGAGGCCACCGGGAGGGGGAGCGAATCGGCAGGGCGCGAAAACGACACCGATACGTCCTCGGACTCCCCGCTGGCCCGCGCATCATCTTCAAGCGCCTGCATGATGGCGGAGACCTCGGCCACCGGCGTGCGGGACGCCGTAAGCCACGGGAGGTCCCCTGGCAGATCCGCCTCGGCCGTCAGGTCGTCAACCTCATCGACGGCCGCCACCGGGCTGGCTTCAGCCGGCGCATCGGTGCTCACCCAGACGAGCTCGGTTGCTTCGACCTCCAGCGTCTCGACCACCGCAACGACCTCGAACGTCTCCGCGGGGTCGGGCTCCGCCAGCGCCTCCAGCCCGACGGTTTGTGAATCCGGCCGCTCGGACGTTGCGTCGGCCGCCGCCGATGGTTGCAGGTCGGCCTCACCGAGGTACACATCGGGCTCAGGCTGCGGGACCGTCACCGGTACGCGATCCCCGACTTCGCGACCGAAGGCCTCCGCCGCCGCCGCTGGCACGTCGACCGGCACCGCGGCCGTGGAACGCGGCGTGGGCAACCGTGGGGCGAGCGTGTCGGCATCGGGCCATCCCGCCGCGACCAGCCCCTCTTCGAACGCCGCTTCCAAGTCGACCGGTTCGACCGATGCGGAGTCGAGCGTTTGCTCCACCTCGCTGGCCTCGCCGAAGCGGAACGGATCGTCCGAGGCCGGCGGCGCCATCGGGGCCGCATCGGGAACGGCCAGCCCCGGGACCTCCGCGTCGTCAGCAAGATCGATGGGCTCCGGGTTCTCGGGTGGGCGCAGACTGGCATTGACCATGGCAAAGCCCACTGCCCCCATCGAGACGTCGGAGGTGGGGGCCGGCGGCAGCGCACTGATGGCTTGGTCGCCAATCGGTGGCGTGGGTCTGCCCCCCAGGATGAGCTGGGGCTGACCGTCCCCCGTGTCCTGGAAGGCTGGCTCCCGCTCACCCGGTAGGCCAGACTCGGCAGGCACCGCCGGGGGCGCGACGGCAGGCGTCGGCACGGCCGGCTGGGAGCGGACGGGCGTGGCCAGCGACGCCAGCTGCAGGGCGATGTCGTCGCTGAACGGATCGGTCTCGAGTGAGCGCTCGTACCAACGGCGGGCGGCGGGGGTGTCCCCTTGCTGCTTGGCGATATGGCCGAGATGATGCAGCGCGATCAGGTTCTCTGGATCGAGCGCCAGGGCCTGCTCGAAGACCGCGCGCGACTCGTCGAGCGCGCCGCTTTCGTACAGGGCCTGCCCGAAAACGATGTACCCACTCATGTGGCCGGGCTGCTTCGGCAGGTGCTCGCGGCACAGCGCGATGGCCTGCGTCAGGTCCCCAGCTTTCCGGAGTTCGTTCGCCAGCGGCGCGAAGTAGCGACGCGGGTTTTCATCGAACTTCTTCCGGAGTTCTTCGATCCGGGCGGCGGTGCTCATCCGTGCGGTGCCCTCATGGTGGTATCCCGCGGCCTGCCCCCTGTCACACCGGCGGCATGGCCGCGGTGCTTTTGCGCAGGGTTGGCGAAGATGGAATTCTTCGCCCGTGAGGCCTGGGAAGTCAATCGTGAAACAGTGACGGGAAGTGCTGGCGTGTCTTGCCTTTATGAGAACGCGCTGGCTAGGTTTCCGGACTCTGTGGCACACGCCTGTCTCCAGGGAGGTGCGTGTGCCTTTCCGTTTGCCCGCTTTTCCCGACCGAAGGAGTCACGCCCCGTGCTGCAATCGATGCGGAGCGCCGCGAAGTACATCTGGATCATCCTGATCGTGGCGTTCGTTGGCAGCTTCCTGCTGTACGAGACCTCGGGGCTGGCTGGTCGCGCACCGGTCACCACGACCACGTCCATCGCCACCGTGAACGGCGAGGAGATCCTCCTCACCACGTGGCAGAACGCCGTCACGGCGCTCGAGCAGGAGCGGCAGCAGCAGACCGGCAGTACCATCACGCTCGACGAACGCCAGCAGCTCGAGGAGCGGGCGTTCAACGAATTGGTGACGGAGCTGCTGTTGCAGCAGGAGTACAAGCGTCGGGGCATTTCCGTTACTGACGACGAAATCCTTCAGGCGGCACGAGTTGCTCCGCCGCCGCAGGTCCTGCAGTCGCCGGACCTGCAGACGGACGGCCGCTTCGACATGCAGAAGTATCAACGGTTCCTGTCGAGCCCCATGGCGCGCCAGTCGGGGACGTTGGCTGGTCTCGAGGCGTACTACCGCAATGAGATCCCGAAGCAGAAGCTGTTCGACCAGATCGCCAGCGGTGCCTACATCTCCGACGAACGGCTCTGGCAGGTGTATCAGGACCGGCATGACAGCGCCACCGTGAGTTATGTGGCGTTGAGCCCCGGCAGCCTCACGGACACGGCCGTCACTGTCACAGACGCCGAGATCTCGTCGTTCTACGCAAGGAACAAGAAGCGCTTCGACCGCCCAGGGCGTGCCGTGGTGTCGCTGCTGACGGTACCGCGCGCAGTCACGGCGGCCGATTCCGCCGATGCCAAGGCACGCATCGACGCAGTGCGCGCCGAAATCGTGGGGGGCGCCAAGTTTGAGGACGTGGCCAAGCGTTCGTCGGCGGACTCGGTGTCGGGCGCGAACGGTGGCGTGTTGGGCAAGGGGGGCCGTGGCCGGTTTACGCCGAAGTTCGAGGAGACGGCCTACGCGCTCAAGCCCGGGGAGCTTTCGCAGCCGGTGCTCACGCCCTTCGGCTGGCACATCATCCGCGTCGACTCTCGACAGGGGGACACGCTGGATCTCCGGCATATCCTCATCAACATCGCGCAGAGCGATGCGAGCGCCACGCGCACCGACCGTCGGGCCGACTCCCTGGCAGCCAAGGCCGGGAGCCAGGAAGACCCGAAGCTGTTCGATGAGGCGGCCAAGCAGTTGGGGCTGACCGCCGCCAGCGTCGTGGCGGTGGAGAAGGAGCCGCTGTCGTTTGCCGGCCGGTATGTGCCGAGCGTGAGCGCATGGGCCTTCTCTGGCGTACGTCCCGGCGAAACGAGCGATCTGTTCGACTCGCCTGAGGCGTACTACCTCGCGCGCCTCGACTCCCTCACCAAGGGCGGCCAGGCGCCGCTCGCCGACGTGAAGGAGGACATTCGTCGTCGCCTCGCCCGGGACAAGCGGATTGAGAAGCTCCGGCCGATGGGTGAGCAGCTCCTGCAGGCCGCCAGGAGCTTGACGCTGGATGCGGCGGCGGCCCAGCGCAACCTGACGGTGGAAAAGTCGTCTCCCTTCACGCGGCTCGATGCCGTACCGGGGCTCGGCCAGTTCTCGGCGGCGGTTGGCGCGGCGTTTGCCGCCCCCGTTGGTCAGGTCGCCGGCCCGTTCGTGGCGCCCGATGCCATGGTCGTGCTGCGCGTCGATGCCCGTACGACCGCCAACCGCCAAGCGTTCGAAGCGGAGAAGAGCGTGCAGCGCCAGCAATACCTGCAGTCGCTTCGTCAGCAGAAAGTTGACGAATACCTCACCGGGCTGCGCGAAAGCGTAAAGGTGGACGATCGTCGCGCCGAGGTGCTGTCGCAGCTTCGTCGGCAGTCGGATAGCTGACCTCCGTTGACGCAACGAACGCCCCCGCGAGCAGAGCTCGCGGGGGCGTTCTGTTGTTTGGGGTGCTCGCAACTGCCTGACAGCCACTGCCAAGAAACAAGAAAGGGCACCGCCGAGGCGGTGCCCTTTCCGATCCGCCGACCGTGCGGCGGCTTACTGCATGAGGCGCTTGGGCTCCGGACGCTCTTCCTCGCGCGCGGCCGTCACCGGCGTACCGGGAGCAATCTGCTGCTCCGCACGGGGGGGCTCGGTGATCTGGCGCTGCGCGTCGCTGAGATTGCGCTTGAACTCGTTGATTCCCTTGCCGAGCGACCCTGCGATCTCCGGAATGCGCTTCGCTCCGAAGAGGAGGAGCACGATCACCAGAATGATCATGATCTCCATGAAACCGAAATTCTGTAGACCCATGGGAAACGCTCCTAGAAGAGGGACCGCGCGATGAGGTAAGCGATCAATACCCCGAGGAGGCTCAACAGGGAGACATCCAGGGCGACTGGTCCAACCGCGAACTTCAATATAATCAGATCCACGGGAAGTGGCCCAACGGCCGGCGTCACCCCCGTCGTGAGGAACTCCTTGACAGCCCCGGCGGGGAGGAAGCGCCGGGCCACCTGGGTGAGCAGACCTCCGCTGACGAAGCCCGAGGCGAGCACCATGAGATGAAAAAACGGACGGTGCTTCGACGGTCCTTTGGCCATTACCAGCGCCGCTCCACGACGTACCCGATGGCATCGAGCAGTGAGGCTTTGGAGGGGCCCTCGGGCAGCTCCGCCAGGGCCTCCTCCGCCTCGCGCGAGTATTGATCGGCACGGCGTCGCGCGTAGTCGAGGCCACCGTGCTCCCGTACGATGGTCACCACTTCGGCGATGGCCTCCTCTTCGGGCTCCGCACATTCGAACAGGGCGTCCACGCGCGCGCGCGCCGAAGCGGGCATTTCGCGGAGGGCGGAAATCAGCGGCAGGGTGACTTTGTGTTCCTTGAGGTCGAGCCCGCTGGGCTTACCGGTCATCTCCTGCTGCTCGGTGTAATCGAGCAGATCGTCAGCCACCTGAAACGCCATGCCGAGGCGCTCACCGAAGCGGGAAAGCGCCTCGCGATGCTGCGGCGCACCACACTGGGCTCCCACATCGCATGCCGCCATGAACAGGGCGGCAGTCTTGGCGCGAATGAGGGTCTCATAGTCTTTCTCGCTGAACGACAACGCATCGTACTGCGCAAGCTGGCGAATCTCACCGAGCGTCATTTCGTTGGACGCGAAGGTGATGGCCCGCATCGCCTCAAGGTCACCGATCGTCACGAGTTCCCGCAGGGCACGCAAGTACAGATAGTCGCCCATGATGACCGAGACCTGGTGGCTGAACAGTGCGTTCAGCGTCGGCATGCCTCGCCGCAGGACAGAGTGATCGACCGCATCGTCGTGCACGAGCGTGGCGAGGTGTATGAGCTCGATGATGGCCGCGAAGGTAACGGCTTTCCGCGGCGATTCCCCGTCGACGCTGGAGGAGAGCAGCAGCAGGGTGGGGCGGAAGAGCTTCCCCTTCATACCCATGAGATGCTCCTGCACATTCTGCACGAGCGGCACGTCGGCAGAGACGATGCGCCACAGCTCCTGCCCCACGGCTTCGAGATCGGGGCGCACGGGCGCCTGGATGTCGCGCAGCGCCGCCGCCAGCGCGGACGGGGTCCGCGTACTCAGCGTCATCGGGGCGCCTGCTCGAGAGCCGCCAGGCGGGCGGCCACGTCACGGAAGTTGATATCGGTCGCGTACACGCGTTGAAAATAACTACGGGCCTCGTCCTTGCGCTGCAGTGCCTCGCAGGAATATGCGAGCAGGTAGAGGACCCCCACCCGCTGGTCGTCGGTGAGCCCCGGCTCATACAGCGCCCGGGAGAGTACCGTAGCCGCCACCTGAAAGCGGCCCTGCTCCACGAAACACTGCCCGAGGGCTTCATATGCCGGCAACCGGTGCGCACGACTGCGGAGCGCCTTCTGGAACTCCGCGATCGCATCGTCGAGCAGCCCCATTTCCTTGTAGGCCACACCAAGGTCGTAGTGACTCTCGAAATCGTCCTCTCCGAGGGAACGCGAGACCCCCTCCTTGAAGTGCCTGAGCAGCGCATCGAAATCGGCCTGTTCGTCGCCACTGATCGCCGGCTCCCGCATCCGCATGCGGGTGTCGGCTGGCGCGTCGTCGTCGCTCAGCCAGTCGGCAAGATCCACGAACCGCGCTTCGGGCCGCGACACCGGTGCGGGGGGTGGGGGCGCCGCCGCACCGAGCGCCGCGCGGGCTCGATCGTCGTACGGGTCGATTTCGAGCACACGCGCATATACGGCGCGCGCCCGTCCCTCCTCCCCCAGACGTACCAGCGCATCAGCCAGGTCAAGATAGGCGATGCGCAGCCACTGCTGGTCGTGACTGCGCACCGCCAGCTCGACCCGTTTCTGGTGGTACCCGACGCGGTCTGGACTGACCTGCACGAGTTCCTCGGCAATATCCGAGGCCGCCACGAACTCCCCGTCGTTAAACAAGCCCTGCTGCGCCGTCTCGAGTTCGTGCAGGGCGGCATCACGCTCGCCCGACTCGAAGAGCGCCTCAGCAAGCCGGCGACGGAGCAGCCAGTTCTTAGGCATACGCCCGACCGCCACGCGCAATGAATCGCGCCGAGAGGAGGCAACGGTTTGCGCCGCTTCGGCGACCGCCGCAATCGGCAGCGACGGTGTCACCCCGACCCCACGACTGGTGCCCGGGCGCTCCCCCTCCGCCTCCGCGTCGATCTCGACGGCGGGCTCCGAGGCGGGTCCCCGCTCGATATCGGCCGTGCTCGCCATCTCGGCCTGCGACGTGAGCTCTACCGCGGGAGGCAGCACGTCGAGGGAAACCACCGCCGACTCGGACGCGGGAGACGGCACGACCGGGGCGTCAGCGGCGGCGGCGAGTGAAGCCGAGACCGCCTGTTGAAGTCCTGCCTCAACGACCGTGTCGTCGAGGCGCAGCGGGGGCAGCTCCCCGGGAAGGATGAAGTCGTGCGGATCGAGGCGGTACGGTGGGCGATCCGGGGGCAACTGCTCCGGAATGAATTCCAGCTCGATCGCCACGAGAGGCGGCGGCGTGGGATCCGCTGCGGGCACCACCATCTCCACGTACGGCGGGAACTCCGTGGAGATGGTTTGGACCACCCCGGGGTCGTTCGCGGCATCAACAACGTCATCGCTGACCACGCCGGCCAGCTGCGCCACCTCGGACTCCGGCTCCGGTGGGACGATCCACGTTATGTCGATCGTCGGCTCCGTCTCGATCACGGGGGCAGCGTCGAACCCGGACGGCGCGAGCGCGTCATCGAGCGTGAAGCCATCGAGGAGTGACGTCGCGGCGCCCTGCGCGACGTCGCCGTTGGCCTCGAGACCATCGGGCACCGGCGGCTCTACGGTGCCACGGGGGGTGAACTCCAGCTCACTCTCGGCCGTTGGCGCGAGCCCTTCGAGCGTCTCGATCGGTTCGTCGACGACCGGCGGCACAGGCACGCGCTCACTGGTATCGAGCAAGGGGAGCCCGGGGGCCGGCAACAGGCTTCGGGTGCCAAGGGGCTCAGCCGGCACGCTGTCCGTTGGCGCCGGCGGTGGCACCACGTTGATGAGCGCTGGTGTGGGCACACGTGCCCCGCGCGGCGGCGTATGCTTCGGGCCACTGTACTCGACGTCAAGGAAGACCAGATCCTGCGACTTCTGCTCCCGGACTGAGGGCGATGCCACGGGCGTTGCGACCCGCTCGTTTCGCAGGGGCGTCTTGCGCCTTGGCAAGGCAATACCCGAGCGCGAGGCCAGCTCCTCGACCATCGTGCGCACGTCATTGAGTTCGGGCATGAGATCGAGGACCTCGGCGAGTGCGCGAATCCCCTCCTCGATTCTCCCGTCCTGCTGCATGCGCGTCGCGTACTCGAGGAAGTTGCGCGTGGCGTCGCCGCGCAGCCCCTTGCGTGCCGAAATGCGACCAAGTGTGAAATACACGTTGGCGCGGCCGGGCGCATTGCGGAGAATCTTGTTGCAGAGCGCGATGGCGTTGTTGAACAGCCCCGACGTGGCGTAGTGCTCAACGGCGCGCTCGTAATACGTCAGCGCGTCAGGCACACGGCCCTGTCGCAGGGCCAGATCGCCGACCTTGTTGTAGAGAGCAACATCGACCTCTCCTCCGGCAGCTTCGCTCTCCTCGATCGCCTTCGCATAAGCGGCGATGGCGCGGTCGATCTGCTTGAGCTGCTCGAACTCAGCCGCCTTCTTTCGGTGCTTCGCGGCGTTGGACATGAGTTCGAGTGGATCTCCAGGTAGCGGGAAAGGTCACAAAACAGCGCCGTGGGGATGCGCCGATCCTGAGCTATCTACGGCTCAGGGCGTCACGTGACAAGCACGGCCGTCCATCCACGACCCCGTACACAGACGCTCGCCAAACCAGTAAGGCAACTCCCGGTAGTCCTCCACGTCATGAATCGCGAGATCGGCCCGGTACCCCACGGCCAGCTGGCCGGTGATGGTGGCAAGCCCCAGCGCCGCCGCGCCGTTGACCGTGGCCGCGATCCACACCTCGGCAGCCGACATGCGCAGTTGGCTCACCCCCAGCGTGAGCACGAGAGGGAATGACTGCAAGGGGGACGTTCCAGGGTTGAAATCGCTGGCCAGGGCCACGGCCCCGCCTGCCTCGATCAGCTGCCGGGCAGGCGCCTGGCGCCCTGTCCCGAGGAACAGCATCGTGGCGGGGAGCAGTGTGGCCACTGTGTCGCTGGCTGCCAGCGCGGTCATCCCGGCGGGCGCAATGGCGGCCAGGTGGTCGGCACTCGCCGCCCCCATTTCGGCCGCGAGAAGCGCGGCACCGCCATCGTGCAGTTCGTCGGCATGAAGCTTGGGGAGCAGGCCGTGCCCTCTGGCGGCGGTCAAGAGCCGCCGCGCTTCGTCCACGGTAAACACGCCCGGTTCGCAGAACACGTCGGCAAAGGCCGCCAGCTGCTCGGCCGCCACCTGCGGGTACAGCTCGGTGCAGAGGGTATCGATCCAGGCCTCGCGCCCACCGGGCCGCTCCCGGTACTCGAGTGGGATTTCATGAGCACCGAGACAGGTGGCCACGAGTCGCCATGGCCCCTCACCGGCCAGACGGCGAATGATCCGCAGGGTCCGGAGTTCGTCGTGGACGCTGAGACCGTAACCGCTCTTGACCTCGATCGTGGTGACGCCCCCGGCCGCCAGACGGCCGAGCCGCGCCACGGTCAGGGCGAGTAGGTCGTCATCGTTGCGGGCGCGTAGATCACGCACCGAACTGTGAATCCCCCCGCCGCGGCGGGCAATCTCCATGTAGGGGACGCCACTCGCCCGCAGTTCCTGCTCCGCGAACCGTGCGCCGCCGAAGACCGCATGGGTGTGGGAATCCACAAATCCCGGTGCCAGCAAGCGCCGACCGCAATCTACCTCTGCGGCGTTCGGGTAGGTGCGTCGCAGCGCATCGTCGGTGGCCACGGCAACAATGCGCTCGCCCTGCACGGCCACGCCAGTACCAGTAACGACCCCAGCCTCTGCCATTTCCGCCCCACGCCGAGCCCTACCGGGACCGGCACAGGTGACGGTCTGCGCGGCGTTCAGAAAAAGCGTAGTCGGCACGGCTTCGACCATGGCGTTCGGCTCAGACGTCGGTAGGGGTGACGGTGGCCATGACGTCACGAACCCGGGACGCCAGCCGCAGCGGCGCCTGCGCTTCACCACGGCAGGCGTAGTAACAGGCGTTGCAGTCGATGGGGGCGTACCCGCGGTACGACTCCCACGGACCGTCAGGCTTGAAGTCGGGACACCGCCGGACCTGCCCCTGCGGATCAATGTGGATGGTCGTGGATCCGCTGCGACAGGGCTCGGTCATCTCGCCACGCACGTAGCGTGGAATCTGCTCGAGGTAGTAGTCGGAGTTGGTAATGACCCCCGCGCGGCGCTTCTTGTAGGCGAGCAGTTGGTTCACCACCTGCTGAACGGCCTCCGGATCGACCCCCTGCAGCAGGTGGCGCTCGTTGCCGTTCTTGAGCGCGGTGTACACCGAGAAGTTCACGCCGCCCCCCAGCGCCGCCGCCCGCTCGACAATGGGCATGATCTGATCGAGGTTGTCATTCTTGATGACGGTGTTGAACCGCACCCCGCCAATGCCGGCCTTTCGCATGCGCGGTACGAGGTCGAGGATCTTCGCGGTGAGCCCGGGGATCCCGCGCGCGTCGTCGTGCCGTCCGTCGAGGTAGTCGAGCGAAATGTTGAATTGATCCACCCCGGCATCCCAGAGCGATTGCGCGCGCTCCAGCGAAAGCATGCCGGCATGGGTGATGAGTTGCACGTACGTATACCGCACGCTGCGTCGAACCGCCCGCACGATATCCTCGAGATCCCGCCGCAGCGTAGGCTCGCCACCCGTGAAGGTGACAAGCATGGGGCTGAAGTGACGGGCGATCTCGGCGAAGTTCGCCCATTCGCGCTGCTTCTCGCTGGCGGGCGTCTGCCAGTAGTCGCAGAAACCGCAGCGCGCATTGCAGCGCATGGTGACTTCGAAGTTGAGCAGCACCGGGCGGCGCCGTGCACGCAACCAGGCGTACTTGGCGAGAAAGATGGGAACGTGATACGGCTTGTAGCGACTGGACAGCATGAGACTCCGTGAGAACGCGACACCGCCGCGATTCAGCCTTCGAGCATGGGCAGACGGATGTGCTCGCGTCGCGCCGTCTCGAGAGCCGAGGGATACCCGGCGTCGGCGTGTCGTGCCACGCCAATCCCGGGGTCGTTGGTGAGTACCCGTTCCAAACGCGCCCGCATGCGTGCCGTTCCGTCGGCGACGATCACCTGCCCGGCATGCAGTGAGTTTCCTATCCCGACGCCCCCACCATGGTGAAAGGAGACCCAGCTGGCTCCGCTGGCCACGTTGAGCAGCGCATTCAGGATGGCCCAGTCGGCGATGGCGTCACTGCCATCCTTCATTCCCTCGGTTTCGCGGAACGGCGACGCCACGCTCCCGGTGTCGAGATGATCGCGTCCGATCACAATCGGCGCCTTCAGCTCGCCAGTCGCGACGAGATCGTTGAGGGCGAGCGCGAAACGCGCCCGTTCCCCCTGCCCCAGCCAGCAGATGCGCGCCGGCAACCCCTGAAACGCAATGCGCTCCTGCGCGAGCGTGATCCATCGACGAAGCTGAACATCGTGGGGGAACAGCTCCAGCGCCAGGGCGTCGGTGCGCAGGATGTCCGCCGGATCTCCCGAGAGGGCCACCCACCGGAACGGGCCGCGGCCCTCGCAGAACTGGGGCCGAATGTATTCGGGCACGAAGCCGGGAATGCGAAACGCGTCATCGACCCCGGCATCGAAGGCCACCGTGCGGATGTTGTTGCCATAGTCGAACACGACGGCGCCACGATCCTGCAGCTGCCGCATGGCCCGCACATGCACCACCACGCTCTCTGTCGCGCGCTCGACATAGGCCTGTGGATCTGCCCGCCGGAGGTCTGCGGCCTCTTCAAGGCCTACCCCGAGCGGCACATATCCCACGAGCATGTCGTGTGCGCTCGTCTGGTCGGTGACCACATCGGGGGTGATGTTGCGACGCACGAGTTCGGGCAGGACCTCCGCGGCATTGCCGAGCAGCGCCACGGACAGCCCGGTGCCCGCCGCCTGTGCAACGCGCAGCCAGGTCAGCGCTTCGTCCAGTGATGCGGTGTGCCGGTCGCAGTAGCGGGTGCGCAGGCGCATCTCGATACGCGATGCGTCCACCTCCACCGCCAGGACCGCCGCGCCGTGCATCGCTGCAGCCAGCGGCTGTGCGCCGCCCATGCCCCCTAGACCGGCCGTCACCACCAGGCGTCCGGCGAGCGACCCGCCGAAGTGGCGCGTGGCGACCGCGCCGAAGGTCTCGTAGGTCCCCTGTACGATGCCCTGCGACCCGATGTAGATCCACGAGCCGGCGGTCATCTGCCCATACATGGTCAACCCAAGCGTCTCCAGCCGTCGGAACTCCGGCCATGTCGCCCAGCGCCCGACCAGATTGGCGTTCGCCAGCAGCACGCGCGGCGCGTCAACATGCGTACGGAAGACCGCCACCGGCTTCCCGCTCTGGACCAGCAGCGTTTCATCGTGATCGAGTGTCTCGAGCGTGCGCACGATCGCGTCGAACGCCTCCCAGGAGCGCGCAGCCCGCCCGGTACCGCCGTACACCACCAGGTCGTCGGGACGCTCGGCTACTTCGGCGTCGAGGTTGTTCATCAGCATCCGCAGCGCCGCTTCCTGCTCCCACCCGCGACAACGCAACATCGCGCCACGAGGCGCGCGGACTGGTCGTGAACCCGGAGTCATCAGATGGTCACCATGTTTGTGAGCGAGTCAAAGACACCCGCGGCCAGCGCGTCGCCCATCCGCACGATGTCCGGCGAAGGGGACCGGTCACCTGATGCCGGCGCCACGAGCGTGCGAATGCGATGATGAGCGGTTTCGACGGCCGTGCTGCTGCGGAGCGGCCGGCGATGCTCCAGCGCCTCGGCGGCCGCGATGCACTCAATGGCGAGAACGTGTCGCAGGTTGCGCACGGCGCGACGCAGCTTCACCGCCGCATGCATGGCCATCGGCACGACATCCTCCTTGTTTCCGTCCGTAGGGATGGAATCGACGCTGGCCGGGTGAGCCAGCGCCTTGCACTCACTGGCGAGTGCCGCCGCCGTGACCTGCGACATCATGTGTCCCGATTCGACCCCCGGCTGTCCGGCGAGAAACGCGGGCAGCCCCTGGTTGAAGTCGGGGTGCACGAGACGATCGATGCGTCGTTCACTGATGACGGCCAAATTCGCGGTGATGATGGCCAGCATGTCACTCGCCATCCCGACCGCCTGTCCGTGGAAGTTGCCCCCGCTCAGCAACTCCCCGGACGACAGGACCAGCGGGTTATCGGTGGCCGCATTCAACTCGCGCTCGATAATGCCGCGCGCAAAGCGCAGGGTGTCGAGTGCCGGACCATGCACCTGCGGCACGCAGCGCAGTGCATAGGCGTCCTGTACGCGCGGATCACCATGGCGGTGTGATTCGCGGAGCGCGCTGCCATGCAGCAACGCCCGCAGCAGCGCCGCCGATTCACGCTGGCCGAGCTGGCCTCGCGCATCCTGAATGCGGGGATCGAATGCATCGGGGGTGCCAAGCAGGGCTTCGAGGCTCATGGCCGTGGCGACATGCGCGGCACGCCACAGCCGCGTAAGCTCGGCGCAGGCCAGCGTGGCCACCGCTGTGTGGGCCTGCGTCCCGTTGATCAGGGCGAGTCCCTCCTTGGCCGCCAGCACCGTCGGCATGACACCGGCACGTGCCATGAGCACGTTCGCCTCGTCCTCGGCGCCGTCACAGCGCAGGCGTCCCTCGCCCATGACGGCGAGCGCCAGATGCGCGAGCGGCGCCAGATCGCCGCTCGCCCCCACACTCCCCTGTTCCGGCACGGGGGGCCAGAGCCCCGCGTTCAACATGCCGATGAGCGCGTCGACGAGTTGTGCCCGCGCCCCCGCATAGCCCGTCGCCAGGACATTGGCGCGCAGCAGCATCATGGCGCGCACCTCCCGCTCCGGGAGCGCGTCGCCAACGCCGGCGGCATGGCTGCGCACGAGATTGCGTTGCAGCGCCGCCAGCTGCGGCAGGGGAATGGTGACCTCGCTGAGCTTGCCGAAGCCGGTATTCACGCCGTAGACGGGAGCGCCGCGCTCCACCGCGGCGTCGACGACCTGACGCGTCTGCTCCATCCGCCGACGCGCATCGTCAGCCAGCGCCACCGGCATCCGTTCGTCTGCCACGGCGACCACGTCCACCATGCGCAATGTCCGACCGTCGAGCTGCAGCACCTGCGCTCCTTCGCCCGCGACGGGCGGAACTGCACCTCAGAAGTTGCTCGACCGGAACGTCTGACGGTCGTAGTTGAACTTGAGGTCGGGTTGGGCCTTCAACGCGATGAAGAAGTTGAAGGCGAAGTTTCCACTGGGGGTCTGCGAGAACGTGAATACCGCGTTCCAATCGTGCAACTGCCGCTGCAAGCCGATCTGCTGGCTCGCAAACCGTGCGCGCTCCACATCGTACTGCGTGCTCCACTGCGCCGACCAGTTGCGGGTAATGCCGAAGGACATGTTGGCATTCACCCCCTGCACGGGCGGCTGGCGAACGAACGGTGCCCCGATGGCACTCTGCCCCGTTCCGAGGCCAGTGGGCGGACTGGTTTGCGCGTTGAGGAAGCAGCGTTCGTAGGCCGCGATGCCCTGCGCACGGAACGCCTCGCACAGCTTGGCGGGATCCGCCTCGATGATGAGGCCGTTGCCTCGCGGGGCACGCTGCCGCGCCGCGTTGTACTGCAGACTGAGGTTCCACCCCTGACCCGACTCCGGCAGTGACATCTGCATGCCCCGCATGGCGCCGCCGCCCGCCGCATTCATCTGACGAGTCTGTCGGGCAACGTTCTGCTGGGCCGCCGCCTGGGCCGGGCGGATCGATGCGGAGTCGGAGAGATCGGCAGCGCGCCCGAACAACCGCGCAATGAAGCCGAAGACCGCACTCTTCCCGTTCATCGAGAAGGTAATGCCCGTCTCCGTGCGGTATGGGCTGAACGTCGCGGTGTCGGAGAGCGGATCACCCTGAAAGAGATCGTAGCTGGTGCGGAAGTCGAGCCCGGGCAGCAGGTCGGTTCGAGCGCTGATGGCAAAGGTGCGCTCGGTGAACCCGTTGCCGGTGCTGTCGGCGCGCGCGAAGTCCCAGCTGAGCGGCGAGAAGTTGACGGACAGGAGCTTGATCTTCCGCCCCTGGTCGGGTTCGGAATCGACCGGCGTGCGCAGCTTGGCCTCGAGGTTGGTGGCCAGGTTGAGCGACACGCGGTTCTGCATGAGCGCGCCCAGGTAGCCCACGCGCGACCGGCCGATGGCGGCGAGATACTCGTCGCTCACCGAGGCCGTTGGGGAGTAGCTGTAGCTGATCGACGGATTGATCGAATGCCGGAGCCGCGCAATGGGCCCCAGCCCGGGCAGCATGGCGTACAGCGTCGGCGACGCTGAGAGGGCGTAGCTGAGCCGCTTGGACTGCGACACCCAGCGTCCACCGCTGCGCTCCGTACGCACGAACAGCCCCCCCTGATCCACGTTCTGCACGTTGATGGACGGGGACACGTTCCATGTGCCCTGGAAGAACCGCGGCAAATTGAAGGAGGTCGTCCAATCCACGTTCGTCTCGAAGGTGCGCGCGAACACGCGAATGGAACGGAGCGACGTGTCGCGTACCCCCACGATCTCACGCTGCTCGGGGTAGTCGCGAAACTGTTCGGTTACAGAGAACGAGTTCTGCCACTGGAAGTCCCACAGCTTGATGGGGGTTTCGAAGGCGAACTGCATGTTGCGACGACTGGCGTTGAAGCGCGAACTGTCGACGCCGCCGCCGGGAAGCGGGTTGTACACGAAGGGGAACTGAATGCCCTGGTCGATGCGGCTGGACCCCGAGACGGCCAGTCGCAGTGACGGGGTCCAGGCGACCGGACCGGCTTCGAGTGTTCCGGCGGTCACGTTGAGCTGCGGGAAATCCATGTCCACCTGCGGACGCCCCGGATACTGCACCCGGGATCCGCCGACATTGATTGACGCCGGCCCGATCTTCGTCTGATAGTTGAGTTGGGAGCGGATCGTGGCGTTGGCCGCCATGGGGTTCACGGTGGTATTTCGCTGAATCTGGGTGTTCTGCACCCAGTTGAGCCGCGCCGTGAGCTTGGTGGACTTCGAGAAGTCCTGGTTGTGGTTCCACGTCCACGATGCATTGGTGGTGCCATTGCGCAACGCCATGTACGACACGGCGAACTCACCCGTGATGAACCGATCCACCCAGCGATAGCGCATGTCCGCGTTGCTGCGCAGGAAGCCCGGGTCCACATCCGAACTGCGTGCACCCGAACGCCAATCCATCGACAGCTCGGCGTTCATGTAATCGTTCAGCGCGAAGAAGTAGCCGATGTTCTGCACACTGCGCCGGTAGTTGGGACTGTTCCGGAACAGCTCCGCGAAGCCGAAATTGGGGGTGAGCATGCCGCTGCGTCGTCCGCTGCGCACATCCTGAAAAAAGAACGGAATCCAGAACACCGGCACCTCGCCGATGTAGAGCACCCCGGGACGCGCCACCATGACATTCTGCGAGACGAACTTCATGTCCCGGGTCGTGAAGTGGAAATGCGGCTCGGCGTGGTCACAGTAGGTGAACGACCCGTTCTTCGCGAAGACGATATGGCGGCCGCTGACCAGCGTGTCCGACAGGATCGTGCTGCGCTTGGCAGTCAGAAAAAGGCGCTGCCCGCTCACGACCGAGGTGGAGAATGCTCCCGTCGTTCCCTGCCGGGTCTCCAGGTCGTACTCGATGACCCCATTGGCGATGAAGTCATCGGCATCCTGCGCCTGCGGGTCGCGCAGCAACACGGTGTCCCCCGTGGCGACGACCTTCTTGGTGGAGTCGTTGTACTGAATGGAATCGCCGATGAGCATGGTTTCGTCACGCTGCACCGCCGACGGCTTGCCCTTGAGAGTCAGCAGGCGGGTTCCGGCGTTGAACTTCACCGTGTCCCCCTGATACTGCACCTTGGAATAGCCTTCCTTGTCGAGCAGGGCACGCATGGCGGAATCCGGTGCCTGCCACTCGTACTTCAACTTGTCCTTGGACAATTCCCGGGTGCTGTCCTGCCCCGGCTGTCCGCGCGACAGACCGGCCGGGGGCTGGGTGGGCCGGGTGGGGCGCTGCCCCTGAGCCTGCGCCACGCCTGCTCCGGCCACACTCCACCACACCAGCAGCGCCAACCCGGTGCGCCACCAGCCGCACGCGGTGTTTCGCAGGGTCACGCGACCTCAGCAGCCAGGCTGCGTTCTCGGCGCCGCGCAATGAGGCGCGACACACTGATCGACACCTCGTACAGGCCGTACAGCGGGATCGTCAACAGCAGGAGCGAGGTGGGATCACTGCCTGGGGTAATGATCGCCGCCGCGATGAGGCAGCCCACGGCCGCATGCCGCCGGAACTTCGAGAGGTACTGCGGCTGCACGATGCCGAGGGCGGACAGCAGCGCAATCACCACCGGCAATTCGAAGACGGCACCGAACGCCAGGCACATGGAAATGACGAACCCCATGTAGTCCTTGACCGTTGGCATGATCTCCACGACGCCGCTTTGGAACGACGCGAAGAACTGGAGCGTGACCGGGATGACGTACTTGAACGCGAGGGTCATGCCCATGAGGAACAGCAGCGCCGCCCCGACCAGCGAGGGGATGACCACCTTCTTCTCGTGTGTGTACAGCGCCGGGGACAGAAAGCCCCAGATCTGCCACACGATCACCGGTGATGCGGCGATGAGTCCCAGGGTGATCGCCGCATCCATGGCGATATCGAAGAGATCGCCGGGGTGCGTGACGATCAGCTTGCCGGTGATGTACGGTCGAATCGGCTCGGAGAGGATGGCGACCACATCGATCTGCTTGCTGAAGATCAGGGCAAACGACACCCCAATGCCGATGGCCAGCGCGAGCGCGATCTTGAAGAGGCGCCAGCGCAACTCCTCGAGGTGCTCGAGGAACGGCATTTCCGCGGGATTGCTGCCCGACATGGGTGACTCGTTACCTGGGGTGCTGGTCGATCAGCGCAGCGTCTTCAGCGTTTCCGCTGCCAGTTCGGCCTCATCGCTGCGCGGGAACCGCGCCACGACCTGCTCGAACAGCTGCCGCGCCTGTGCCGTGTTGCCCTGCTTGAGGATGAGCTGGGCGCGCTTGTAGAGGGCCGTGGGTGCCTTCGCCGACGTGGGATACGCGCTCACGACGGCCGCGTAGGCGGCGTCCGCGGCAGCCACGTTCGCTTCCTTCGCGAGGGACTCCGCAATCCAGAACTGCGCGTCCGCCGCGTAGTCGGACTGGGGATAGTTGGTGATGAGCTCCTGGAAGGTCATGCGCGCCGTAGCCGTGGCGCCGCGCAGCAGCTGATCGCGCCCCGTCGTGTACAGCTGATTGGGGCCCGCGAGCACGTTGGCCGATGTGTCGGGCTGCGTGGGCGCCGCAGCGGGTGGCCGCGTGCCAGCGGGTCGCGTGGGGCTCCCCGCCGGGTCGGTGAGCGCCGCCGGCGGCGGGAGCATCGCGTTGCGCGCTTCCATCTCCGAGCGCAGCCGCGCAATGGTCGCCTGGCTCTGGCCGAGCAATGTCTGCACCTGCAGCAACTGCTCCCGCACGGCGCGCATTTCGCCGCGCACGTCCCCCTGAATGGCCACGGTGCGCGCGCTGACCCGCGCCAGCGAATCGCCGGCGACCTGAATGAGCCGCTGCGTTTGCAGCAGCGCCTCCCTTTGGTCCGCCTGATTCCGGAGCAGCTCCGTGCGCATGGCGGTGATGTCACCCTGCAGGATGCGCACGTCACCGCGCGTTGCGAAACAGCCCCCCGTGGCGACGAGCGCCACGAGGGGAACCAGCCGCCACACCCGGTGGACAAGCATCGGAATCATGTCGTTGCCTTCGAATGTGGCCACGGGACTCAGCTGGCCGGCTTCAGGGTCTCGCCACCGGCCGTGATCTCGAACTCGTCGCGACGATTCTTGGACCACGCGTCTTCGGTCGTTCCCGGCACCGCCGGACGCTCGCGACCGAACGACGACGTTTCGATGCGCGACGCGTCGATCCCGCGATCGGTGAGATAGCGCTTGGCCGCCTCGGAGCGGCGACGGCCGAGCGCGATGTTGTACTCGTCACTGCCGCGCTCGTCGCAATGTCCGGCGATGCGGATGCGCAGCCCCGGATTCACGTTCAGGATCGCGATCTTCGCATCGAGGGCCTCGCGGGCATCGTCACGCAGCTCGTCGGCGTCGTATTCGAAGAAGATGGTCTCGAGGAGACGCATGCGCGCCGCCGCCACCTTCTCGTTGTACGCCGCCATGGTGTCGACCGGAGCCGCACGAGGGGTGGTGCGCTCGGGCGCCCGCTCCGTCGGCGTGGGAGCCGGCGTCGGGGCCGGGGCCACCGTCTTCTTCTTGCAGGCGCCAAGCATCAGCGACGAGGACATCATGACCAGCAGCAGACGAGAGGAACGCATCATGTCGAAAGGCTCCGGATTGGAGGGAGGGGTGTATGCCCGCAGGCGCTTACTGGGCCTGCAGGCGCGGGGACCACGCGGCAAGACGGGTTTCCGGACCGCGCGTGAGCTGGCGCGCCCGCCCGGTCTCGATGTCGACTACCCACAACTGACGCGTGCCGCTACGGTTTGAGGTGAGCACGACGTGCCGCGAGTCCGGTGCCCACGACGGGTCGTCGTTGCGGCCATCGTTGGTCACCTGCCGTACCGACTGATCGCGCAGATTGATGGTCATGATTTGAAAGGTGCCACCGTTGCGGGACTGAAACGCGACCAACCGACCATCCGGAGACCAATCCGGTCCCGCGCGATAGTCGCGATCGCCGAACGCCGCCGCCGTAAGCAGTTCCACGTTCGTACCATCCAGATCGCTAATATAAACCTCCGGATGCCCGGAGCGATCGGACATGAACGCCACGCGCTGACCGTCGGGGCTGAACGTGGGCTGCGCGCTGGCGCGCCCGCGCCCCACCGTCACGCGCCGTGGCGCCCCGCCGTCGAACGGCTGGGCGAAGAGGTCGGTACCGGAGTCGGAGCCACGCGCGTAGAGCAGCGTCCGCCCATCGGGGGAGATAGCCGGCGTGGTGTGCTCGACCCCGGGAGCACTGGCCAGTACGCGCTGGGCGCCAGTGGCGAGATCGGTGAACATCACCGGATTCCGCACCCCGTCGAGCACCGTGTACACAATGCCGCGCCCACTCGGCAGCCACTGCGGTGACATCCCGCTCGCCGTCACCGGGATCACATTTGCTCCGTCGCTGTCAACTGTCCACACCCGGCCGGCGCGGGTAAACGCAATGCGGGTCTGCGCAATGCCACGCTGGCCCGTGATCCACTCTTCCACGGCGTCTGCCACGCCGTGCACCGCCAGCCGCCAAGCGGGGGAGAGCGCACCGGCGGGAAGCGGGAAGTCCTTCTGATTGCGCACGCTCTTGAGCCCCACATCGTGCAGGATCACCCGGACCCAGCCGCTCGGCAGCACCGAGACCTGCACGATGCCATCGACGCCCAGCTTGGCAAACAGCGCCCAGTTGATCGCCCCCGTCACGGCAGGCGACGCAGACGCGCTCACCACGGTGAAGCGGTCGCTGAAATCGAAATCGCGGCTCAGGATGGTGGTCAGCGAATCCCCGTTGGCACCGCGAACCGGAAGCACGATCAGGGCGCTCTTCTCTCCCGGACGGTACTGCAACCCCAGACTGACGCCCTTGGTTGGCTGTGCCAGGAGCACGGGGACCGGCGCTGACACCAGGACACCGAGGGCGACCGCGGCACCTACCAGCGCCCCCCGGAAAACACGAGGAACGCGAGAGCGCGCAGACACCATCGGCAGAAGCGGGGAAAACGGAGTCATCGGACCTGGCACGTCACTGCGGACGCAGCGCGTAATCGAAAGTGAAATAGACCACCAGCACATCGTCGGCCCATCCGGCCGGGAGCGCACCGAAGCTCCGGGTACTCCCGACCGCCTCGATGGCTCCCATGGCATCGAGGTCGTATAGCCGGTCACCGGAGCGCTTGACCACCTCGATGCCAACCACGGTGCCGTCGCGGCGTATCATGAACTTGAGCTCCGTGACCAGCGCCGCCGACACGCGCCGTGGCGACCAGTTGAGAGCTATCTGACGCACGATGTTGGACAGGTACCCGGGATACGGGAACGCGATCCCATCCGTGCGCACATTCGCCACGTCCGCCCCGCGCGTGCCGGTGGCACCGGCGCCAGACCTGGGCGCCGCGTTGCTCTTGGTTGCCGTGGGCGACGGTGCGTTGCGGGCTCCCCCTTTCTTGGTCCGATCGGTGGAGGGCGTGGCCTTGGGAGACGGCAAGACCTTCTTCGCCTTGGTCGGCGCAGGGATCGTCTTCTCCTCTTCGACACGCTCCGCCCCGGCAACGTCCTGCTGCGACGCCGTGGCCTCCGTGGTCGGCGTCTCGACACCCGCCTGACGGGGGCCGGCCTGCCCGACCAACTCGACCCGATAAACCGGCGGGCGGGATTCCGCCGGCCGCGTCCCTGCCCACAGCAGGAAGGCCACGAGTGCGCCATGGACGGCCATGGAGACCACGAGGCCGGTCCCCAGGGCCCCCCGCCCTGCCCGCGGTGCGCGAGCCGCCGCCACCGTCGCCATGCTCAGCGCGGCTCGTCGGGCTCGGCGACCAGCCCGACCTCGGTGATGCCACGCGCCTTCATGGCGGCCACCACGCGGATGACCGTGCCGTAGTCCACGCCGGCGTCCGCACGCACGAAGACGCCCCCCGCGCCCTTGCGATCAGAGAGCGCCTTGATGCTGCCGGCGAACTCCTCGAAGGTGAGCTTGGTGTCATCGACAAAAATCTGACCGCGGCGATCCACGGTGACCACCAGGCCGTTCTTCGGCTCGAGCGGCTTGACCTCCGCCGTGGGCAGGGCAATGTCCACCCCCCCCTGCATCATCGGGGCTGTGATCATGAAAATGATCATCAGCAGCATCATCACGTCGATGAGAGAAACGACGTTGATTTCGGCGTTCACCCCGAGACGTTCACCACGACGGCCGCGGCGCATGCGTCAGATCCGCCCTTCGCGAACCATCAGGGCGATGAGCTCGGACCCGAAACCCTCAAGCTCATTGTCGAGGCGATTGAGGCGTGCCGCAAACACGTTGTAGGCGAAAGCCGCGGGAATGGCCACGGCGAGCGCCGCTGCCGTGGCGATGAGGGCCGTGGCAATTCCCGGAGCCACCGCCCCGATGTTCCCCGATCCCTTCGTGGCGATTCCCTCAAATGCCTCGATCACACCCAACACGGTGCCGAACAGTCCGATGAGCGGACTCACGCTACCTACCGTCGCCAGCCACGGAACGAACCGCCCCAGCGCTTCCCGCTCGCGCCCGGTCTGTGAATCGAGCAGCAGACGGAGCGCCTCGACCTGCGACCCGGAGAGCCTCGCCGTGCGGTCGGAAGTGGCTCCCAAGGCCGGCTTGGTATCGTTGAGGAACTGCACGGCCCGAGCGAAGACCGCCGTGAACGGACTGGGCTTCGACCGCTGCGCCAGCATCATGGCCTCGTCGATGCCCCGCGCCCGTTCGAACTCGCGCACGAAGGCGTTGCCCCCCGACTCGGCACTGCTGAACGTGCGCCACTTCGCGAACATGATGGCCCACGACAGCAACGACAGCACCGCCAGCAACCCGAGGACCGCCTTGGTCACCGGGTCGCTGGTGAGAATCAGCTGCACAAACGAACGTGGCGCGGCAGCGCCGCCCTGCGTGGACAGCTGCAGGAGCAGCAGGGCACCGGACAACGCCCCGACCCCCGTCACGCCGTGGCCTCAGCGGCCAGCCGCGCGCGACGATCGGCGAAAAACCGATAGGTGTTGGCGAGTCCGTCAGCCAGAGACACCTCCGGCGCCCAGCCAAGCACGGCACGCGCCTTGTCCGTCTGCAGCGCCGACCGGGCCAACTCGCCCGGGCGGGCGGGCGCATACTCAATGGGCGCAGTTGCCCCGGACACCGTGCGCAGTGTCTCGGCGAGCGCGTTGACCGTCGTCTCGAGACTGGTGCCGATGTTGAAGGCGCGCGCGTCAAGGCGCCCCTTGGGCGGCAGCTCGCGCGTGGCCGCCAGAAAATTGGCGCGCGCCACATCGCCGGCGTACACGTAATCCCGCGTCTGTTCACCGTCGCCAAACACCGTGAGCGGGCGGCCATCGAGCAGCCGATTACAGAAGATCGCCACAACCCCGGCCTCGCCGTGCGGATCCTGCCGTGGCCCATAGACGTTCCCGTAGCGCAAGGCGACCGTCTCGAGGCCGTGGACGCGGCCGTAGTACGCCAGGTAATACTCGACCGCCAGCTTCGCGATGCCGTACGGCGCTTCCGGATCCTTGGCGAACGCTTCCGTGCTTGGCGGGGGATCGAAATCGCCATACAGCGCACCGCCCGTGGACGAGAACACCGTGCGTGTCGGATAACCGCTGGCGCGCACCGCCTCCATGATGTTGAGCGTACCGAGCACGTTGCGCGTCGCATCATACACCGGATCATTGACGCTGCGTCGCACGTCGATCTGCGCCGCCAGATGACAGATCACGTCGAAGCTTCCATCATGGACCAGCGCCGACGCCTCCGCCGACGTAATGCACCCACGCACGAACCGAGCGGATGCCGGGAGGTTCTCTTCGCGACCACTGGACAAGTCGTCGAGAATGGTGACGGTCCAGCCTTCTGCCACGAAGCGATCTGCCACGTGTGAGCCGATGAACCCGGCACCTCCCGTCACCAGGACTGATTTCGCCATGCCGCTCGCTGCCTCGCCGTCGGAGTGATGTTGTCGTGGTTCCCGTCAATGTAAACACGCGCCGGGGGCCACGGGGCACCCGGCGCGTGTGGATATTCTCGAGACGCCGCACGATGTGATCTTTCCACTCGTGCGCAGCCGCTATGCCGGCAACAACCGTTGGTGACGGGCGTCGCCGGATTTGCTCAGGGCGCTTTTGCGTAGCGACGCGCCGTCATGCCGACCGCAATGTCGGTCTGATACTGCTGGGTGATGATGGCCGTGGCATGATCACGATCGGCCCGTACCACACGCACCGTCGCAGCGAGCGCTTCGGTCGTGCCCTGCGCAATCCGGCGGTAGATCGCCAGTTCATCGCCAGCCATCAGGCCGCCGGCACTCCCGGCCGAGAGCAGCATGAAGCTCTGCAGGGTCGGCTGTCCCTCGTGGGGGTCGAGCCAGGCAATGGTGGCCGACACATCCGGGGTGTCCAGACGTGTGGCCTTCACCCACGGCGCACTGCCTTCGGGAGCAGGCAGCAGGTGCTGCCCCTCTTCAATGCGCCCGGACTGCCGTCGCACCATCGCCAGCGCAGGCTTCCCTGCCTCGGCCTTCACCACCTCGAGCACGCCAGTCGGTTGCACCAGCAACTGCCCACGCACCAGCAGCGAGGGGGGGCCAAAGGCGATGAGACGGTCGCCCACCTTGTAGTTCTGCAGCGCCGGGGCTTGCAGCTCGACCTGATCGGTCATGATGGCCCGCTGGGGATACGCATCGCCGGTGGACTGCGACGATCCGACGCGTCCGGCCAAACGGCCCGCCTTGGCAAGCACCGCCTCGGCCATCACGAACGGCGCCGACTGAAATTCGGCAACGCGCGGCGCCGGTGTGTTCGGCCGCAGGACCGCCCGCGTACGCCGCTCCGCCTCGGCGGCATCCGGAAGATCTCGATGGAAGACGGTCGCGATCTCATTCGCCTTGCGCGACGCCATGGCAACTTCCTGATCGACCAGCCCGACTCGACGCGCGCCGCGCTCGCCCACCAGCGTGCCCACACTCGGGCTGAGACCGGCGCGCCCGGTGTCGGCGGTCGCCGCCACCTTGGCGGTCGTCGCGCTCGGCGCAGGAGTCGGCGCAGCAGGTGCCACCGGTGCCGCCGATGCCGCGCGCGCGCCAGTGCGCCCGGCATTCCCCTTCCCCGCTGTCTGCGCGGCAAGGGAACCCGCGGGCGACTTGGCCGGCGTGGCCTCGGGAACAGGCGGCAGCGTACCTTCGCCGGCCTTGGCAAGGGCGGCCCTGGGCACTGTACTGTCAGCAGGGGCCGCCGCGACCTCGCCGGCCTTCGGCCCACGGACCGCAGGACGCGCCGGAACCTTCAACCGCATTCCCACGCGGAGCGGCGGTTCGGCTGCCACAGACAGTCCATTCGAGCGGGCCAACGACTGCCACTGGTGACCGTCGCCATGGTAGCGCGCGGCGAGCCCCCATAGGGTTTCGCCCCGCTTCACCACATGCACCCGCGTGGACGCCTCGGATGCTGCCGACGGCGTGCTCTGCGCGTGCAGCATGGCGGGGCGCCAGACGAGCAGCAGGGCCAGCGTGGCCAGAGCCGCAATGAGAAGACGGGACAGCACGGCTCTCGCAGGGCTGTCCGTGACGGCGGTGGAGGCGTGCGCCCGATTGGCAGCGCGCATCAGCGAACCTCGACAGGGGAAGGGTCAGGGCATCCGAAGGGGCGGACGCCAAAGGAGCCGCGCCGAAGCCGCGCACGGTGTACCCGTACGAGAGACGCCTGCCCGCGCCCACGGTAACGACGACAGCATATCGGTCTCGGCGCTTCCTGTCACACCGCGGGCATTCCCCTGGCGACGCCAGCGCCGCCAGGGTCCCGCCCCTCACCCAGCGTCAGAACGGCAGGTCGTCGTCTTCGTCGTTGAGGGCGCCAGGGAAATCATTGAAATCGTCGGCACCCGCCGGGGTCGCAGCCTTGCGCGGGGCAGCGGGTGATGATGGGGCCGCACGGCGCGGCGCCGCGTCCATGTCATCTCCACCGCCCATACCGCCAGCGCGACCACCAAGCAGCATGAGTTCCTTGACCTTGATCTCAGTGGTGTACTTGGTCTGCCCCTCCTTGTCCGTCCACTGGCGGTACTCGATCTCTCCCTCGACGTAGATCTTTTCGCCCTTGCGCACGTACTTCTCGACGACATCCGCGAGGCCGGTCCCGCGCCCGCTGTTCCATACGACGCAGCGATGCCACTCCGTCTTTTCCTGCTTGTTGCCACTCTGATCCGTCCACTGGCGGCCCGTCGCCAGTGAGAACGTCGCGACTCGGCCGCCGGTCCCGACGGTACGGACTTCGGGATCTCCCCCGACGTTGCCAATGAGAATGGCCTTGTTCAGGCTGCGGCTCACGTTGCCTCCTCAGAATCGAAATTGAACGCCGATGATGCATCGAACGATGGGAACATACGGCACACTCGGCAGGACGCGTTAACCGGCAAAACGCCGGGACCATCAATCCTACGCGGGGGATCCGACAGGACGAACCCGTCGCAACACCAAGGCATCCTCCGTCGGGTGCTGATAGTAGTGGCGTCGCCGTCCCACCAGCGCGAAACCGCGGCTGCCGTACAGGTCCCGCGCCGGACTGTTGGATGTGCGCACCTCGAGATACACGGAGGCCAGGTCGGCGTGGTCGGCAAACTGCAGGGCATCGTCGAGCAGCTGTGCACCGATACCGCGCCCGCGATGTACCAACGCGGTGCAGATGTTGGCAATCTCGCCCTCGTCGGCCGCTCGCAACAGCACACAGTAACCGGCGATCGCCCCAGACCCCTCACACGCCACCCGCAGGCGGGCGTACCCGCGCGATAGCAGGTCGCGGAAAGCCGACGGCGCCCACGCGTCGGCAAACGCTTCGGCTTCGATCTTTGCTACCCCCTCGACGTCGCCGAGATGCATATCCCGAATGGTGACCGGGAGGCGCGTCATCAGCCGTCAGCTCCGCACGACAGGCGCATTCGGCAAACTGATGCCGTAACGCTCCTCCCACTTCACCTGCGCTTCGGCGAGGCGTCCATACAGGGGCTCCCACCCATTCAGCTCGATCGGGCGATCCCGCCACTCCCCACGGGCCGAGGCCAGGCACTCGGCAACCGGCATGCAGAGAGCGAGATCCTCGTCAAACGGCGACGACAGCACCGCCAGCCGCTGCCACGGGGACACCGCCAGCTGCAGCTTCTCCGCCGCCATCCGGCCGGCGGCCCCCGCCGGGCGCCAGAACCCGCCGTCGTCTCGCCGGACAGGCAGCACGTACCGCTCTCCACGGAGAGCCTCGGCGTGAACGACGTAGTCGCCGACTGGTACGTCCGACAACGACGCAGCGGCCAAAAGCAGCGAGGGTACGGCATACAGGGGGCACCCGGCACCATGGGCCAGCCCCTTGGCCAGTGCGGCGGCGATACGCAGGGAGGTGAAGCCGCCCGGCCCCTCTCCGCAGACGATCGCCCCCAAGTCGCGCGGGCGCATGCCTGACCGCGCCAGCAGTTGTTGCAGCGCGGGGAAAAGCGAATCCTCCTTCCCCGCCCCCATGGCCACGCTGTGGGCGCCCAGCACACGGCTACCGGCAAACAGCGCCACCGTGCCACTGGTGGTCGAAGCGTCAAGGACGAGTGTCAGGGCGGAATCGGAAAGGGCGTCCACACAGGGAGTTTACCGCGGCATCGCCGTCGATCACACCCCGCCCCGCGATACGCCAGCACCTTCAGGCCACGCGGGAAGCCCCGCGCGCGATCGGCGCCCCAATCACGACGGTCGGCAACTGCTCACACCCGTCATCCGACAGCTGCGCCAACGTGGCAAAGGTGCCATCCTCCGCCAACGCGACGGCGGCGTCGAACAGGTTGCCGTCGAAGGCCGTGCCGCGATCGCGCGCCATGGTGTCGACCACCGTGGCCACAGGCAGCCCTGCCCGGTACGGCCGCTCGGCGGTGAGCGCCTCATCGAAGTCGGCAACCGCCCGCACACGTGCCATGAACGACAGGCGTTCCCCGGCATCCGCCAGAGGTAGCCCTGACCGTCCAGTCGCTCGTGATGGCAAGCGGCGTCGGCAGCAAAGTGGCGAAATGCGCTGGCAAGCCATGGCCAGCGCCGCAGCAGCGCGCCGTCCGCGCCGCCAGTTGCCACCGGTCGTGCCAGTCGACCAAGCGCACATCGCGCTTGAGTACCTGAACCGCACTACGGTACTGCGCAGCGTGTGCCCCAGCCGCTGCCCCTCCGTTTGGGAGGGCGTACGATTCCGGAGTATCGGCCCCGATCGTTACTGGCTGTTGTACCGAGCCGTGCCGTCATCGCAGGCGTTCACGGCCAGCCGTTGCCGTGCGTCGGACGAGTCAGCGCGAGCGTTGCGGCGCCACCCGGAGCACGCGCCGACCCGCGTGGGCCGGGTCGTGGGCCAGCGTGATGTGGATGGTCTCCGGTGGCAACGTGTGCCGTGCGCGTTCTGGCCACTCCACCAGCAACACCGGCGCTGTCGCCACCAGCTCGTCCCAGCCGAGTGCCTCGAGTTCGGACTCGTGGCGCAGGCGATACAAGTCGACGTGGACGACCGGTCCACGAGGCGAGTCGTACTGCTGCACGAGTGAAAATGTGGGACTGGTCACCGCCCCGAGCTCCGATACGCCGAGGCCGGCACAGATGGCGCGGGCGAGGGTCGTCTTGCCGGAACCGAGGTCGCCCTCAAGGGTCACCACGGCCGGTACGGGCAGCGCCGCTCCCACAGCACGCCCCCACGCTTCGAGGGAATCGCGCTCCGGCGCCCTCGGCGCGCCACGTGTGAGCAGATGTGACAGCGCGGTGGCTGCCGTCTCAGCGGCCACGCTTCCCCCCGGCACGGCGCCCCGGTGCACTCCCTGGCGGTCTCTTGGGCGCGGGGGCGTTGCCGCGGGCCTGCGCCGGTGCCTGCCCCAGCGCCGTTCGCACCTCGAACAACTGATCGCGGAGTCGGGCCGCTGCCTCGAAGTCCAGCGCCGTGGCGGCTTCTCGCATGGCCACTTCAAGCTCGGTCACCAGCTGTTCCAGCTCCTCCCGTGACCGTGCCACCTGCTCGCTGGCCAGACGCTTCGGCGCAGGGGGCTCACCCTCACGCTCGACACGCGCGTCGGCCACCCGCGTTATGAACCGGACCTCGTCGACGCTCTTGCTCACACCCTTCGGAACAATCCCGTGCGCGAGATTGTACTCGTGCTGCATCGTACGCCGACGGTCGGTCTCGTCCATGGCGCGCTGCATGGACCCCGTGATGCGGTCGGCATAGAGGATGGCCATACCGTGCAGATTGCGCGCGGCCCGGCCGATGGTCTGAATGAGCGACCGATCGCTGCGCAGGAACCCTTCCTGATCGGCATCGAGAATGGCGACGAGCGATACCTCGGGCATGTCGAGTCCCTCGCGCAGCAGATTGATGCCAACGAGCACATCGAATTCACCAAGCCGCAAGCCGCGCACAATTTCCATGCGCTCGATGGCGTCGATGTCGGAATGCATGTAGCGCACCCGAACACCCATCTGCTGCAAATAGTCGGTGAGATCCTCCGACATGCGCTTGGTGAGAGTGGTGACCAGTACCCGCTCGCCCCGGCGCTCGCGCTGCCGAATCTCGTGAAGCAGGTCGTCCACCTGTCCCTTCACCGGTCGCACCTCGAGCATCGGATCGAGCAGCCCCGTTGGCCGAATGACCTGCTCCACCACGATCCCCTCGGAGAGCTGCAATTCGAGTTCGCCCGGCGTGGCCGATACGCTGATGAGCCGCGGGACCAATTGCATGAACTCCTCGAAAACCAGCGGCCGGTTGTCGAGCGCACTCGGGAGCCGGAATCCGTAGTCGACGAGCGTCAGCTTTCGGGCACGGTCGCCGTTGTACATGGCGCGCACCTGGGGCAGCGTCACGTGCGACTCATCCACCACCACGAGATAGTCGTCGGGGAAGTAGTCGAGCAGACACGCCGGACGTTCTCCCGCCAGGCGGCCACTGATGTGCCGTGAGTAATTCTCGATGCCGGCGCAGGTGCCGATCTCCGCCAGCATTTCGAGGTCGAAGTTGGTGCGCTGTTCCAGCCGCTGGGCCTCGAGCAGCTTCCCCTGCAGCCGGAGCTCCGCGAGTCGCTCCGCGAGCTCGTCGCGAATGGCCCTCGACGCGCGCTCGATCGTCGGCCGATTGGTGATGAAGTGCTTCGCCGGATAGATGGCCATGCGGTCGAGCGCGGCGATCGTCTCACCAGTGAGCGGATCGATCTTGCTGATGCGCTCGATCTCGTCGCCCCACAACTCGAGCCGCACGGCCTGCTCCTCGTATGCCGGGTAGATCTCCACGGTATCGCCGCGCACCCGGAAGGTGCCGCGATCGAAGGCGACGTCGTTGCGCAGATACTGGATGCCAACCAGGGCGCGCAGGATTTCGTCGCGCGGGATCTGCTGTCCCCGTGACAGGGACACCATGCGTTCACGGTACGACACCGGGTCACCGAGGCCGTAAATGGCCGACACCGTGGACACGATCACGACATCGTCGCGCTCCATGAGGGAGCTCGTGGCGCGCAGGCGCAGGCGATCGATATCCTCGTTGATGCTCGCGTCCTTCTCGATGTACGTGTCACTCGAGGGTACGTACGCTTCCGGCTGGTAGTAGTCGTAGTAGGAGATGAAGTACTCGACCGCATTCGTGGGGAAAAACGACTTCAACTCGCCATACAGCTGCGCCGCCAGCGTCTTGTTGTGCGACAGCACCAGCGTGGGGCGCCCCCACTGCGCGACCACATTGGCGATCGTCATCGTCTTGCCGGAGCCGGTGACGCCGAGGAGTGTCTGGTGACGATCACCGCGGTGGAGCCCGGCGGTCAACTCGGCAATGGCGCGAGGCTGGTCGCCGGCGGGATCGAAGGGCGACTGCAGGCGGAATTGATATTCCATCATGCGAAAGCTAGCACTGTCGGTTTCTATTCGGTAGGACCGATTCCTGGCGGTCGCTTGCGATGCGCCGCTCACGCTCCTGGCCCGAATCGCCCACCTGTCATCATCGGTGATGCGTGCCCCACTCCCCACTGGCGCATTTCGGCATGCGTTTCGCCGACGCCGACGCCGGTCGCGACCAGCAATATCCTGTCGCGGCCGTGAGACCGCGGAGAGCCGTGGGTCACGCGATTTCCGACGTTCACGGCGCAACGGAAGGAGGACGCTCTCAGCATTCACGGCGCTGGGCGCGCTCATGGCCGGACTCCTCATGGCGCGGGCGATCGCTCGCCCCGTCCTGCGACGAGGCACGCAAGTCATCGCCGCGATGAGCGCCACGCTCGAGCCGTTCGCCGCCAAGGACAGGACGAGCCCGCAAGAGTCCACCGCTGCGCTCGCGGCCCGACGCCACCGCAGGGAGCGTACGGCCGTGCCCTTTACTCGTCGGCCGTGATCTTCTCGCGCCGGCTGACCACGGCAATGCCCTTTACACGGCGTGCCGCCTTGATGATGCGTTCAAGGTGCGCGAGGTTCTCCACTTCCACCATGGCGGCGCCGGTGACCTTGCCGTCCGTGGTCTTGAGCTCGAGGCTCTTGATGTCGGTGCCCGTGGCGCTCACGGCCGCCGCCACATCGGCGTACAGCCCGCGGCGATCATTCCCCTCGAGTGCCAGCCGAACCACGAAGCGCTCGCCGGCCATCTCCTGCCAGTCGATTTCCAGGCGTCGCTCAGGCTCGTGCGCCAGGAGCAGCAGGTTGGGACAATCACCGCGATGGATGCTCACGCCTCGCCCACGCGTGACGTAGCCCACCACGCGATCACCGGGAACAGGCTGACAGCATTGCGCATACCGCACCAGGAGCCCGTCGGCCCCCTGAATGCGGATGCCCTTGCCGGTGCCGACCACCTTGTTGACGATCCGCTCGAACGTGCTCGGCTTCGCCGGCTCCGGCGGACTCGTATCGAGCAGCGGGTGGAGCAACTTGAGCACCTGCAGCACATGCACGTCACCGGCACCAATGCTCGCAATCAGGTGCGGCGTGTCCTTCAGCTTGAGCAGCTTGGCAATGGGATACAGCTCCGCATCGTCCGCCTTGGACAACCGACGGCGACGCAGTTCACGCTCGAGGATCTCCCGCCCCAAACGCATCGCCGACGACCGCTCCTCGAGGCGCAGCAACTGCCGGATCTTGTGCCGCGCCTTGCCGGTGCGCACGTGAGCGAGCCAATCGCGACTGGGCTTCGCATTCGGATTGGTGAGAATCTCGACCGTCTCGGAGTTCTTGAGCTCGCGAGACAGCGGCGCGATGCGACCGTTGACCTTGGCCCCGGCACAGTGCGCCCCCACCTGCGAGTGGACGGCAAAGGCGAAGTCGAGCGGGGTCGCCCCCTTGGGCAGTTGAATTACATCGCCGGTGGGCGTGAACAGGAAGATTTCATCCTGGTACAGGTCCAGCTTCAGGAACTCGAGAAACTCCCCTGGCGTCTCGGCATCCATCTGCAGCTCGAGCACCTGCCGAAACCAGGCCAGTGCCTTGTCGAGCTCGTCGGCGCTCTTGGCGCTCTCCTTGTACAGCCAATGCGCCGCAATGCCGTAGTCGGCCGTGCGATGCATATCACGCGTGCGGATCTGGATCTCGAAAAGCTGGCGTCCCGGGCCGAAGACAGTCGTGTGCAACGACTGGTACCCGTTGCTCTTCGGCTGCGCAATGTAGTCCTTGATGCGCTCCTGCACCGGCGTCCATCCATCGTGGATCACGCCCAGCGCATGGTAGCACTCCAGGACGTTGGGAACGATCACGCGGATGGCGAGCAGGTCGTAGATGTCCTCATACGGACGATCGCGCTGCTGCATCTTCTTGTAGATGGACCACAGATGCTTGGGGCGGCCTGTCACCTCGACGTCGGCGATGCCCGCGTCCGTGAGGCGCTTCTCAAGGGGCTCCTTCATCTGCGCAATGAGCGCCTCGCGCTCCCCACGCTTGGCCGCCACCATTTTGGCCAGCGACTTGTAGGCTTCCGGCTCGAGATACTTGAACGCCAAGTCCTCAAGCTCCCAGCGTACCTTCGCCATACCAAAGCGATGGGCCAGCGGGGCATAGAGGTCGCGTGTTTCCTGCGCAATGCGTCGACGTTTCTCCGGCGCGAGCCAGTCGAGCGTGCGCATGTTGTGGAGCCGGTCGGCCAGCTTGATCAGGATGACGCGTGCATCCTTGGCGATCGACAGCAGCAGCTTGCGGTAGTTCTCCACCTGCCGCTCCTCGCGCGAGGACATCGGCAGGTTCGCGATCTTCGTGAGGCCATCAACGATCTGGGCGATCTCCGGGCCGAACTCCCGGGCCACGTTCTCGACGGTGATGTCGGTGTCCTCCACGATGTCGTGCAGCAGGCCGCACGCCACGGTGGTGGTGTCGAGCTGCAGGTCGGCCAGAATGCGCGCCACCTCAACACAGTGCGAGACGTACGGCTCGCCCGAATGCCGCACCTGACCAGCATGGGCCACGTCGGAGTAACGGTATGCGCGCACGAGCAGGTCGTGATCGAGCCGATCATACGCGCCATTGACGCCTGGCCCGAATCCCGGAATCATCTCGTGCAGCGCGATCGTCGTCACAACAGTCCAGCCTCCGCAAAGCTTACGTATCGACCCCGTCCCACAATGACATGGTCGTGCACCGGGATGTCCAGCAGTCGCCCGGCGGCGACCAACTGCTCCGTGACCGCGCGATCCTCCGCGCTGGGCGTCGGATCACCACTGGGATGGTTGTGCACGAGGATGACCGCCGCCGCCCGCTCGGCGATCGCCTCCCGGAACACCTCACGGGGGTGCACCAAGGAGGAATTGAGCAGCCCTCGTGTGACCATCACGTCCCGCTCCAACCGATGCTGCGCGTCAAGGATGGCCACGTGAAACTCCTCGACCGGCGCATCCTGCAATCGCGGCGCGTATACCGCCGCCACATCACGCGGTCCGCGCAGCGGTTGTCCTGCCTCCCGTGCCTCTCCTGCCATCCGGCGACCAAGTTCCAGCGCCGCCTGCACCGCCGCCGCTCGCGCCAGCCCAACACCTCGCGTTCGGGTCAAGGCGGCAAACGGAACAGCCGCCAGGCGACCGAGCGACCCACCGGACTGTGTGAACAGTTGCTGCGCGCATTGCAGCGCCGAGCCCCCCCGATGTCCCGAGCCGAGCAGCGTGGCCAGCAACTCGGTGGTACTCAGCGCCTGAGCGCCAAGGAGCCGCATACGCTCCCGCGGCCGCTCCGTCGACGGCAACTCCTTGATCTTAAGGCGAGGTTGGGTGGGCTGGCTAGTCGGTAGGGGCACGAGGTCTCCGAGCAAGGGAATGGCGATCACGAGCGTACACAGTACCGGTGGCCGCGTGTGATCCACGTACCACAAACTCCACCGTCGGCTCCTTTGAACGCCGAGGCGCGCCGTCACGTACCTTGCCGTATGCCTCCCAGTCAGCCACTCGAATTCACGATGTCTCAGTACACCGCCGACGGGCCGCACGGCCCCCCCAAACGGGCAACCTTCGACCCCACCAGCGAAGCCGAGTGGGAATCGCTGCGGAGGCTGGGACATCGCATGCTGGACGACCTGCTGGCAGCCCAGCGCGCGCTGCCGCAGCAACCGGTTTGGCAGGAGCTTCCGGACGTCGTGCGCGCCACCTTCGAGGAATCGGGGCCGCGCCACGGCGTCGGTCCCGAGGCCGCCTACGAGCGGGTGCGTCGCAGCGTGCTGCCCTACGGCCTTGGCAATTGGCACCCGCGCTTCTTCGGCTGGGTTCAAGGTAACGGTACGCCCCTGGCCATGCTGGCCGACATGATCGCCGCCGGGCTGAACCCACACCTCGGCGGCTTCAACCAGGCCCCAGCACTCGTCGAGCGTCAGGTGGTGTCGTGGTTTGCCGACTGGTTCGGCATGCCGGGAGCGAGCGGGCTGTTCGTAACGGGGGGGACCATGGCGAACGTGCATGCGCTGGCGTGTGCCCGCATTGGTGCGGCCCGTTCCCTTGGGCGTGACGCTCGGCGAGATGGGGTGCAGTCGTGGCCGGGGGAGCCCTCCGTTGCGCCGCTGGTGTTCTACGGATCGACCGAAACGCATGCGTGGGCATTCAAGGCTGCCGAGTGGCTGGGGCTGGGATCGCGGGCCTTTCGGACTGTGTCGGTGGACAGCGACTTCCGCATGCGCCTCGACTTGCTGGAGGCCATGCTGGAGGCGGACCAACGGGACGGCCTCATCCCGTTTTGCGTGATCGGTACGGCAGGTACGGTGAATACGGGTGCCACCGACGACCTCGTCGCGCTCGCCGACCTATGCCGCCGACGCCAGCTGTGGTTTCATGTCGACGGAGCGTTTGGCGCCCTCGCGGCACTCTCCCCGCTCGTCCGTGATCAGGTCGTCGGCATGGATCGCGCCGATTCCCTTGCGTTCGATCTGCACAAGTGGGGATCGATGCCGTTCGAGTGCGCCTGTGTGCTCGTGCGTGATTCGCAACTGCATCATGAGGCGTTTCGCCACCGTGCCAGCTATCTCGTGCCGAGTGAGCGCGGCCCCACGGCAGGCGGGATGTACTTCAACGAGCGTGGACTCGATCTCACGCGTGGCTTCAAAGCGCTCAAGATCTGGATGCAGTTGCATGCCGACGGCGTCGAGCACTTCGGAGACATCATTGCTCAGAACGTGCAGCAACTGCGTCGCCTCGTGGCGGCGATCGATGCGCATCCGGAGCTCGAGCGATTGGCGCCGGCGCCACTCAACATCGCCTGCTTCCGGTACGTTCCGCTCCTGCCGCAGCGCGCTCCGGGTGCGTATACCGACGCGGAACTCGATGCCCTCAACCGAGAGTTGCTGGCGCGCCTGCAGGAGCGCGGCCTTGCCATGCCGTCGAGCACGGTCATCCATGGCCGCTTCGCAATACGGGTTGCCCATGTGAATCACCGCACCACCGACGCCGACATGGACCTTCTGGTGCAGCAGGTTGTGGCCCTGGGGCAAGAGATCGCCAGCGCGTCGGTCGCGCCGGCGTGAATCGCCAGGGAAAGCCGGATACGCAGAACGGGACGACCACCGTGGTCGTCCCGTTGTGTGAGAGTCGTTGCGCTTGGAACTGCTCCTCGGCGTAGCGAGTCGGGAAGCGGTTCAGAGACCGCCGGATCCGCGCGGCTTGGCCGTCCGCCCTCCACCGTCGGAGGACCCGGACGAGGCCCCACCACCGCCCATACCGCCCATGGATCCGCCGCCGCCCCCGCCCCCACCACTGGACGCGGGGGGCGAGTAGATGCCTGAGCCGCCGCCGGACTGCGGCGTGGAGCGCGTATAGCCACCGCCACGAACAGCACGCCCGCGTACCGGGCCACCGGCGTCACCGCTACCTCCGCCATTGGGGACGATGACGACCGGGCCACCGCCATAGAAAACGCCCGGCCCCCAGCCGCCCCCCCAGCCCCCCCAGCCACCGCCCCAACCGCCACCCCACCCGCCCCACGGCGAGAAGGCGTTGAGGCCCCAGGGGCCTACCCCGTATCGATAGGGGTTGAAGTACCCGAAGCCCCACGGGTCGAGCATCCCGAATCGATAGCCGAAGCCCCAAGCGCCGAGCCCTCCGGGACCGTAGCAGAGATCGTCCATCATCTGGCAGCGCGAACCCATCCCGACGCCTCCCATGCCGCCGCCACCGGTGCGCCCGTTCCGCATGGCCACGATACCGGGGCCCTGGGATGCCCCCGATGCGGTCGTCATGGCCGGGCCGATCTGGAAACGATCGGGATTGGCCAGCGCTACCATGACATCGATGACCCGCGGCGGCACTCCACCGTCGGCCAATCGAATGAGCGACTTCGCATCGAGTGCAAACCGCTGCCCGGTCTCCGAAAGCCATGCCTCGGCGAGGCTGGCGGGAACGATTCTGGCCGTGGCGATCACCTCGTCGATACCCATCGCACCACCGGTGGCCACTCGCAAGGCACGTGAGGAGCGTAGAGCGCCGGCAGCGGCCTGATCGGCGTCGCCGTCAAAGCGGAAACGGGCCACGGAGGTCGCTTCGTTCTTGCCGACGGCGAGATGCTGCAGCTGCACCCACTGTCCGGCGTCGTTCATCGTCATCAGGCCGGTCTCCACGCGCTTCACACCGCGGGCGCATGAGAGCTCCGCCTTGAGCACCAGACGGGCGTTGTCGGGTGACCACTCGGCGCGCTCGGTCCCTTCGCACTCTTCGATGCGACGCGGGACCGCCGAACCGGCGAGAGGCAACGCCGTACGCGACATGACGGAATCGCGGTGGTAGAGAACGATGTCCACCGAGCGTGCGACCGTCATGCTGGGAGCCACACAGGCCCGGGTCGGCTGCTTGTCGCTGTCGAGCTCCTCGAGACCGAGTCCGGTGTCGAGCGGCCGCCAGCACCCCAGCCACGGCTGGAAACGCGCATCGACCGAGGCAGTGGCAGTCTGCGCGTGCGCGCCGGAGGCGGAAACCAGCAGGGCCGCCGCCGCGATCGGCCCGAAAAGGCGTCGTGCGAGAGGTGCGCGGAACATGAGCGAGTCTCCGTTGGCGAAACGTTCAGGCGACGGCTGCAGCCGGCGCGTGGGCAGAAACGACGTACGCATCAAAACCGGAACTGCAGACCGGAGGTGAGTCCGATCCCCGACAATGCCGTGCGATCGAAGCCGGTGAAGTCTCCCTGCAGAGGGGCTCGCGAATGGTCGTAGCGCAACTCGGTGTTGATGGCGACGGCCGGCAGCATGGCCCAGGTGACCCCCGTGGCCCCGTATGCGAGCGGCGCCCACCCCTTGGCTTCGAGGTTAGCCGCGAACACGTCGAGGTTGGCGGCCCGGAAATCCACGAAATCTCCTTCTTGGCGGAACCGGTAGTTCATCGCGCCCGCACCGGCCGCCAGGTAGGGGATAATCTTGGTCGGCACCCACGCGAGTCGACTGACGCTCCGTCCCGCCGGGACAAGATTGAAGCGCATCCCGAGACTGAGCGGGGTACGCCGAAGACGCGTTGCCTGCTCAATGGGCAGATCGCGGTTGTCAACGAAGTTGCGGTACTCCGATTGCACACGCCGCGACACCGTCGATGCAGAGAACTGCAATTCGAGCCGCTGCGTCAGGGGGACGCCGATGTCCCCCCCGAAACTCACGCCCACGTAATCATTGCCGTTGAGAGGCCGCTGCGAACCGCGCGGTCCCAGCAGGTCGCTGGTGAACGCGAACACCCCATCAGACGCGTTGGGGCGGGCAGCGCCGGCGCGGAGGGTGAGTGTTGCCCTGGGGCGCCCGAGCATGTAGTCGCTGCGGGACTGGGCCTCGACGGGTGCGGCGTGGATCATGCCAACCGCGGCGAGTGCCAGCGCAAGCACGGTGGCGGTGGCGGTGGCAGCACGAACGGTTCTGCTCTCCGACATGAGTTCTCCGGATGGATTCACCGTAAACATACCCGTATCGTGCCCTGAACGGTCCACGACCTGGCGCGGGTCCCCACGCTCGCCCGGCTGGAGGATTCCAGCCGGAGCAGAGCCCCAATTCGTTGGTGACAGTCGTCTGCTCCCGCTTCGCTCACCCGCGCCAGGCGGAGGCCCAGTTCACGACAGGGCGAGGATAGGGGATCGTGTCAGCCGGTTGTCAGCCATTGCGGGCGAATGGTACTGCGGGGTGGGTTACAGATTGATGAACGGCTCATGGAAAAGACGCAGCCCCCGCTGCATGGATACGCGATCCACGCAGCGGGGGCTGCAAAGGGTGCCGGCGACGGCCTACTCTCCCGCGAGCTCTCGCCCGGAGTACCATCGGCGCTATCAGGCTTAACGACCGTGTTCGGGATGGGAACGGGTGTGGCCCTGACGCTCTAGTCGCCAGCGAATGGGGGGACTCAGGA